>JAGAUT010000049.1 GCA_017620655.1 Clostridia bacterium
CGAACAGATTGAAAACGGCGATGCTGAAGGCACAAATACAACAGAATTCTATTCGGGTACTTCGGGCTATAACATCACTGTTGCAACCGATCCCGATGACAGCACAAACAAGGTATGGCTTCTCACTCCTCAGAATGCAAATGTATGGAATTATATAAGAACCGACTTTGAATGGGTGGCAGGCAAGACATACACAATTGACTTTGATGTAAGAAGAACGGGTAAGCTCGGTGACGGCTCTGACCATCCCGAAGATACATCTACTCTCGTATTCAATGCACGTTATGCAGATATAGCAGGGTCAAACGGTGTTGAACACAATCCCTACGAATTGAGATCAACAATCACAGACGAATGGAAGCACTTTACAATCAAATATACTGTTGCAGAAACTCTTGATACAACAGCAGATCCTTCTACACATCAGCTTACATTCTATATTGACCCCTATAACAACCTTGGTGTTGGTTATATGATGGATAACATAGTTGTAAGAGAAGAGCCTGTTGCATTCAAGCTTGTAAACGGTAATGCTGAAGGCAGTGAAACTGATGCCTTCAAGACTTCTAACAGCAAAAATGAAGTCGGTATCGGCACAGAAACAAACGGTAATAAGTACTGGTACTCCAACTGCGGCGACACATCAGGCAGAAGCTGGAACTACCTTATTCATCAGCCCACAATCCGCTACCAGAAGGGTGTAACATACTACTACAGAGTTAAGGCTAAGATTGGTACTAATGCGGGCGGCTCATCAACATCATCACAAATCTCGCTCAACGCAAGATACGCAGACAGTGCGAAGCTTGGTGCAGACGGTGAATGGTTTGCACATACCCAGTACCTTATGGATAAGACCGGTGCTAATGTAACATTCACTTCCGGTGCTGACTGGACACAGTGCTACGGCTCGTTCACAGTCTCCCACGGTTATGTTCCGATTGATGAATTTGTTGTTCCTTCCGGCGTTAACAACCCTGTAGAAGAAATCACATTCTTTGTAAATCCCGACGCAAGCTACGGCATATCCTTCATGATCGACGATTTTGAAGTTACAACAAACCTCGCAACTTACGAAAGCTGGAAAGCATAAATAAACACTTGACACTTTTCCCCGACGGATACTCCGTCGGGGAATTTGCATATATGTTTGTTGTGCGAAACAAAAGGCTAAAGTTTTATCTGAGATTTCCCGTAAATTTGCGGCGGTGCCTCACCGCTCGGGGAAATTTTTGCCGTTTTGCATTGTGCTTTTATACAAAAAAATATCATTATTTTGGCACAAACGTAGAAAAGGATTAAACCGCTTTACTTTTAGTGTGCTCTTGGTATATAATTACAGTGTTTAAGAATTCAAACATGGGGGAGTGTACCATGAAGAAAAGTTTAATTTTGATAACAGCAATATACATGGCGATGTGTCTTGCTTTTTCCGCCATTGCGGTACCTTCAGCTTCGGAAGTTGTTGGTACTGTACCGGATACAGAAAGCACATATGCAAATCTTTTTACGGAAGGTGCACTTGAAAGTGCACCCGAAGAGAATATTACGGCAAAGGAGCTTATGTCTGCGGCAGTAAGACTTCACAGCACTCTTTGCGGCGGCAGCCTTTCTACAGAGTATAATCTCGATACATACTATAACTATGCTTTGACAAACGGCATTTTCGAAGACGGTGTGTATACAAGTGAAACTCAGCTTGTGACAAAGGCACAGGTGGTTACTGCACTCTATAATGCGGTGAAGACGCAGGTTGATTTAACCGAAATTAATCCTCTTGTAGGTGACTATATCCCTGACGGCGATGTGACTGCTTCCTATTATAATGCGGCACTTTGCTTTATTGAGGCGGGTATTGTTGACGGTACCGACGAGTACGGCTCATTCAAGCCGGGAAACAATGTAAAGAGATATGAGCTTGCGGCAATGATTGACAGAATCTTCAATCCTGCCGAAAGAATTGATAAGGATTACATAGAATACGCAGGCGACGCACCCTTCTATCTCATTGACGACTTTATTATGGAAGTCCCCGTTGTAAATGTAAGCAACATCGCATCGGGCTGGAGATATGACTATACAGGTTCTGTCGAAAAGGGTGTTTCGGGTGCATATGCAAATAATGTAACCGACCTTTCTTCGACGGACAAAGTTTCTATTTCAAGAACAATCGAACCCCAGTCCGACGGCGTTCTTCAGCTTGAAACAAACTTCATAATCAGCTACGGCTTTGCAGGACTTAGCTTTGAATTTGTTGATTCCGACGGAAATGTTGTATACGTTATGGGTACAATCGAAAACGATAAGTTCTTTAACGGCGAAATCGGAAATGTAACGGCTATTGCAAGGGAAGACCGTATAATAAACCTTGATTCCTCCGACCCCGATTATTGGTATCTTAATGACAGAACTCCCATGAGAATTACCCTTGACCTTGATGAAGGCAAGGCTGATGTATACGTTGCAGGTAAAAAGGTAGGAGAAACATATAATTTAGGTACGGTTAAGGATGTTGCAAAGCTTAGAATTACAACAGGCGATGAGGAAAGACTCGAAGCTGTTGTGAATCAGCTGCACCTTTATAAAAACTGGCACGTTAATGACCTTATGCGTGCCGAAATGCCGGGTGATGTTCCTCTCGGATATGAAACAAGCGGTAATGTTACCGTTGAAAAAATCAGAAGCCAGGCAGACAATCAGGGTGACCATTGGAGTGCAAAGTTTGCAGCATCTGCAGGCAGCAATTCCTATGCAAAGAGAAGCTTCAAGGCAATAAGCGGTCTTGCGGTGCTGGAAACCTATATGCTTCTTCCTACGGGAGATGACGGTGCACACTTTACAATTACAAGCGACGGTATACCCGTAATCAAGGTGGAAACATCGGGCAATAAATTTGTCAGCGGCGGAAAAGAGCTTATAAATTTCTCGGATAATATCTGGCAGCTTGTAAGAATTGAAGCAAATACAAATACACAGACATATTCCGTAAGAATCAGAGGCAAGCTTGTTGCTGAAAATCTACCTTTCCTTGTAAAGACGGCATACTTTAACGGACTTGAAATCGGCATTACTCCTTCTTCCGACTGTGTAATGTGGTTTGACGATGTCGAAGCATACGAAACCTTTGAATATGACGACTACTGTCCCGAGCCTGTGGTCGTTGAAAACGACTACTATGTGGGCATGAGTATATGTAACCTTTGGAGAAACGGCTCGCATTACGGCTGGAGCTATATTCAGCCCCATCATGAGCCCGTAACAGGCTTCTACGATGAGGGTATTCCCGAAGCCATGGACTGGGAAATCAAGATGCTCGCAGAACACGGCTTTGATTTCTATAACTTCTGTTGGTATTCGGGTCAGAGTGTACCCACAGATCCTTTAAAGAAGTCGAGAATGAACGATGCCATTCACGACGGTTACTTTAACGCAAAATATTCCGATAAGCTTAAGATTTCCCTTATGTTTGAAAATGCCAGCATGAGAACTGCGGGCACATGGGATGAATTTGAGGCAAACATTTGGCCATACTGGAAGGAATGGTATTTTTCCGACCCGAGATACTTCACAATTGAGGAGGACGGCAAGACATATACCTTCCTAACAATCTACCAGTTCCAGTACTTCTTACAGATGTGTAACGATGCGACTGTTCTCACGGAATCGGGCGGACTTATTTACGACTACGGTGATGCGGAATTGACAAGTGCATTGTCTGTTGCCGCAGAGAAGCTCAAATGGATGAATGATGACCTTGTTGCAAGCGGTATTTCCGACGGTCTCATTGTCGGCTTTAACAATAATATGCAGAGAGTTGAGGATGCACAGTGTATTGCGGCAATGTGCTCGCAAATAGGCTCTGACTATGCAGGTGTGTTCCCTTATTCCTGGGGAAGCACCGCATCCGACCTTGATACACAGCTTGCGTACATCGAAAGAGGTTATCAGAACGGTCTTTCGGCAGGTGTTGACCTTCTTGCACTTCCTTGTATCGGATTTAATAAGATAGGCTGGTATCATGAAGAAAACTTCGACCTCATTGCTGATGCCGACCTTGAAACTCTTCTTGAGTACTTCAGAGACGACTATATGAAGAGGTACGCTTCCGACGGCGGTTCATGGAAGCAGAAGTATATCCAGTTTGCTACCTGGAACGAATTCGGTGAAGGCCACTACTTCTACCCCTGTGATGACAACGGCGGCTATGCTTACCTTGATACAATGGCAGAGGTGCTTTCGGGCGACACAACGGGCGAAGGTAATAATACAATGCCCACACAAGCTCAGAAGGATAGAACCGGCCACCTTTATGTCGGCGACAGAATGTATTTAAGAAGAAACTATACCGACTTTGAAGAAGCACCTGATGCTGAAATCACAACACTTCAGTATACCTATAATCCCGGCACCGCTCTTACAACAAAGAATGAAAAGATGTATGACGGCTGGACGGTAAGCGGTGCAACCGAAGGCAGCACAAAGAGCAGCTGTACAAATACAAGTTTGTTTCACAGCTGGGTATGTAATAACGGTACAAGCAGCTCCTGTACCTTCGACTATTACTACAACGGCGTTCTCACAACCACAAACACAGACCCCATGATGTACAGAACCCTTACTTCAAGCGAAGTCTTTGCGGCAGAGGATGCGGATGTTCTCTATATTACACTTGAAGCATCACAGCCCTATACTGTAGGCGAATTCTTCTTTGTTTCAGACCATCCCGACCTTAAGGATGATTTTGCTTCAAATGATTTTTTGCAGACCTATTCCTATTCCTTTGATATTCTTTCGACAGGAAAGGTAACATATGCAATCGACCTTACTTCCCACGCAGGCTGGAAAGGCAATATCACAAGAATCCGTTTTGACCTCGGCTCATTAAACGGAAATACTGTAAAGGTATATGACATCAAGTTTGCAAAATTCGACGATTCTGCAAGAAAACCGCAAATTACTGTTGATAATATCCCTTATGTTACAGCCGACTACGGCGAAATAAGAAGCTGGGATAAAAACGAGCTTTATATCGCACCCTGCGAAAGCGAACATCTTTACAGACTTCTCCATATGGTTTACGATTGGCCGCCTGAAAGGGACACGCTTACACTTGATACGCCAAACGGCGATGTTGTAAAGTTTACCGTAGGCTCGAATATTGCAGTTGTCAACGGAAGTAATGTGACACTCAAAAAGAATGTTGAGCTTTATGACGGAGTTCCCGTAATTCCTCTTCTTTGGCTTCTTGATACCTGCGATTATAACTATGTCTACGACTTTACAAACAGGACTCTTGATGTAACGGTCGCAGATAAGGTTATATATTATGACATAGCAAACGGCGATGCGGAAAGTGCAGACACAGGCTCGTTCTATACAGGAAACTCCAATATAAGCCTTAGCATTGTAACCGACCACACAGACTCTGCTAATAAAGTTTGGCAGCTTAATGCCAGCAGTGCTGTCGGCGGTGTTGAACAGTATACCTATATCAGAACAGATTTTGATTGGCAGCCCGGCGTCACCTACATCATTGACTTTGACGCAAGACTTCCCGGTACACTTGCAAACGGAGACTCCGTATCCTCGGCAGTAATGGCATTTAATGCACGCTATGCCGATACGGCACTTGCTTCAAATAAGTATGACCATAACCCCAATACTTGCCGTGCAAATCTTACGACAGAGTGGCAGCATTTCAGTATGGAATATACTGTGGCGGATACTCTTTATGAAACAGATACAGTTCGGAAGCAGCTTACCTTCTACATTGCTCCCATAAATACCGAGGGGGTAAATGTTCAGTTTGATAATCTCACGGTAAGAACTTCACCCCTTCCTTTCTCGCTTATTAACGGTGATGCAGAAGGAAGCGAAACGGATGCATGGTACTCGGCAAATGCAAATATTTCTGTCGGAACCGAAAGTAACGGTAATAAATACTGGCACGTTGAGCACGACGGCACAACATCCAAATGGACATATGTACGTCAGCATACAACCTTTGAACCCGGCGTAACATACTATTTCAGTGTTGACATGAGACTCGGCAAGGATGCAGACGGAAACAACGCAACAACGAGAGTGGATATAAATGCAAGATATAAGGATCTTCTTAAAGAAAATTCCGGCACAAATATCTATGACCACAACTTCGGTATTGCAGGCGAAGGTGCAACCCTTACGACAAGCGACAGTTGGACTACCTTCAAGGGCTCGTTTACAGTTTCCATGGGTTATACACCCGGCGGTGTAGACGGCGGATATGATGAAATAACATTCTTCTCAAATCCCGTAAACAGCTCGACTACCGCTGTTGCGTATGATTTTGATAATTTCATAGTTTCTACAAACTATGACGATATCTACGGTTAATAAAAAAATACCGATTCTGCCTCGGGAATTTAATTCCGAGGCAGTTTTTTTGTGCCAAATTTCAAAATTATATGTTTTCGTCTTTATTTATTAACAACCTGTGTGCTATAATTACTGTAACTAATTATGCTATTTGGGGGAAAAAGATGAAAAAGTACCTGTTTACTGTTTTGACAATATGCATGATTCTCTGTTTGGGAGTAAGTGCTGCACCGTCGATAGCCGGCGGCTTTGAGGGCGTGACAAACGCCATTGCTGCAACGCCTGAGCAGAACGTAACTGCAGATGATGCGGTTATGGCATTAGCGAAGCTTCACAGCATCCGTAACGGCGGAAATCTCAGTGAAGACGCAAGTGCTGACGAATGCTTTGAGTATGCTCTGGAAAATAATATAATATTTGAAGAGCTTTTTGCCGATACCGAAACCTCAGAGTACGGTATCAGCCGTGCAGAGCTTGCATATATGCTTGGACAGACGGTTCCCGATGACGATCTTTCGGATATCAACGGCGTTCTTTTCATGCCTGACTCGGATGTATCGGGACTTTATTATGAGCCTGCATTGAAGCTTATAAACGCAGGTATAATCGAGGGTGTTGACGAGTACGGCGCTTTCGGCCCCACAAGAAGCATAAAGCATTACGAGCTTGCCTCAATTCTCAAAAGAGTTGTAAACAGCGAAGAAAGAATCGTTAAGCACTATCTTGAATATGCCTCGGACGAGCCCTATTATCTCATTGACGACTACCTCATGGGCGATACAACCTCTGTAAGAGGTATTTACAACATTTCATCGGGCTGGAGATATGACTACACAGGTGCTGCCGAAAAGGCAAGATGGTCAATTGATCACACTGAAGATGCAAGAAACGGCTATGCCAACACTTTAAGAGACCTCAAAACGGATGATAATATTACAATTTCACGTGAAATATTCCCCCAGACAGACGGCGAACTTGTACTTGAAACAAGCTTTAATATTACTATTGGTTTTTCGGGTATGAGACTTTACTTTGAAGATATTGACGGCAACAATATCTTTGAAATGGGTACATATTCTTCGGGGCTGTATTTCACCGATAACGGCGTAAGAAGAACAAGATATATATCCTACCCCTACAGCGGTACTTACAAATATGACAGAAGATACTATCTTCTTGCTGATCCCAACAGACCAAGCGATTCTGTAGAAAGCACATACAATATTTCAAAGCAGATAAGAGCAAGAATTACCATAAATCTTGATACGGGTGTTGTCAAGGTCAATATGGCAGGTCTTAACGGAACAAGCTACTCTTATGTTAACAATTACACCTATAAACTCAAAGACGGTTATAACGGACTTAAAAAGATTGCTTTCTCAACAGGTATTTCCGATCAGATTGAATATACCGTAAAGCAGGTACATCTTTATAAGAACTACAGAGTAAACGACAAGTTTACAACCCACAAGGTAAACTACGCACCGCACGACTATACAACAAACGGTGATGTATACGTTGGTGAAATGCTCTCAAACAACCATACACAGGGCGACTTCTATGCGGCATGCGTTAATGTTTATCCTGATGAACCCGTATATGTACGCAAGAATTTCGAGGAAATAAGCGGACACGTAAAACTTGAAACCTATCTTCTTGTCCCTGGCGGCGAAGACGGAGTATACTTCAGCGTCGGCTATGATTCTAACACCGTCATAAAGATTGTAACAAAGGACCAAAAGTTCTACACGGTTGATAAAAACGGAAATCCCGATAAAGAGCTTAGATTCTTCACGCCCAACGTTTGGCAGGGTATAAGAATCGAAGCGGACACATACAAACAGACAGCCCTCATCAAAATCAACGGCAAGATTGTGGCAGAGAATGTTCCTTTCCTTGTAAAGACGGATAGATTCAACCGTCTTGAACTCGGTGCTGACAAGCCGGAAGACAGCTTTGACTTCTGGTTCGATGATGTTGAGGTTCACGAACTTTTTGATGATTATACGGACTATGTTCCCGAGCCCGTACCCCTTGACACAGGCGACTATATTCTCTCGATGAGTGTATGTAACCTCTGGAGAAACGGCTCCCACTACGGCTGGAGCTATATCGAGCCCCATGCCGAAATCCAGCCTATCACCGGTTACTATGATGAAGGCAATGCCGAGGCAATGGACTGGGAAATCAAATTCCTTGCAGAACACGGTGTTTCCACATATGCAATGTGCTGGTATGCACCTACTTCTCCCGCAGCTGCACCCATTAAAAAGCCGAGAATGATAGATGCACATCACGAGGGCTATTTCAACGCAAAGTATACAGAGTATCTTGACTTTTCCATCATGTGGGAAAACGCATCCTACGGCACTCCCGGAACAGCCGAGGCATTTAAAGAAAACATATTCCCCATGTGGATGGACTGGTATTTCTCTGATGACAGATACTTCAGAATTGAAGAGGACGGCAAAGAATATCTTTTCCTTACCATCTACCAGTGGGCATACTTCAGAAATATGTGTCTGCCTGCCAAGAACGGTGCAACTTCCTCAAATACAAGCAGCTACTATAATAACCTGGAATTTAATCAGGCCGAAATTGATGCGGCAAAGCTTGTAAGCTGGATGGAACAGCAGGTAATTGATGCGGGCTATGCCGACGGTATTTTCCTCTGCTTTACAAATACCGGTGCTGCAAACACAGCCAATATCTCAATGCTTAATATTGCAGGCTCGGATACTGCAATTTTCCCCTATGCTTGGGGTAGTACTGCATATAATATAGATAATCAGAAGCAGTTTGTTGAAAACTATTATAGCTTGGCACAGTCCGCTTCCAACAGCCTTGTGACAGAACAGGCAGGAGCAAAGGGTGAATCAAAAGGTCTTGACCTTCTTGCCCTTGCGGCGGTAGGCTTTAACGATATCGGCTGGGCACAGAGAAGATATCCTCTCATTTCGGACGATGATTTCGAGGAAATTCTCACATGGTTCAGAGATGAATATATGCCGAGATATAAGAACGATGAGGATAGCTGGAAGCAGTACTTTATCCAGTTCGACACATGGAACGAATACGGCGAAGGCCATTACATCTACCCGACGGTGGGTCTCGATCCCATTCCCGGTACAGATTATAAGGGTTACGGCGGGTACGGCTATCTTGAAGCCATGGCAAAGGTATTCGGCAAGAATTATGATGAAGACCTTCACACGGAGCTTGATATAATTCCCACCGAAAAACAGAAAAACAGACTCAGTCGTCTGTATGTTCCCAATAAGAGAATGTATATAAGACGTGAATTTCTTCCCAACGCCATGAAGGAAACGCCTATTCCGGAGCATGAAACGGCGAGCCTCAAGTTCAATAAGTCCTCTTCTATCTCCTATATATCCGAAATAAGCGGATTCTATGAAACAAAGCCCGTATATAACAGCAGAGAAAAGGCAATAGAGCTTACAACAAGACCTGCATCGACAAACCAAAGCAATCCTGACCCCATTATTCAATTTAACGAAAGCTCCTTGTTCAACGGTCTTAATACGGCAGATTGCAGCACACTTCATATAAGAATGAAGACAACGAAGACGGGTACTCCTGTACAGATGTTCTTCCGTACCACAACAATGCCTAAAAATTCCAGTGGCAAGACTTATTATTCCGAGGATTATCAGTACACCTTTTATTTCAAGGAAACAAATGTATGGCACGACTATTACATAGACCTAAAGAGCCACGATGGCTTTACGGGTGTTATAGAATCCATACGTTTTGACCCGGGAAATCTTGCTGATAATACAATTTACCTTTCCGAGTTTGAATTTTTGAAATTCTCGGATGAGCAGAGAAGAACCGATATCACAATCGACGGTCATGTGTACAGCATGACGGATTATTGGGAAATTCAGGAGCAGGACAGAAACGAAATCTACATTGCACCAACCGATAACAATAACTTCTATAAGGCAATGCATATCGTTTATGACTGGAATGAAAACACAGGAATTCTCCTACTTGACACCCCTGACGGTACGACATTTGAATTTAATGTCGGAAGCGATAAGGTTATTGTAAACGGCACAGCGGAGGAGGCACTCGAAAAGGAATTCTATTTGTATGACGGTGCCCCTGTACTTCCGCTTATATATCTTCTTAATGCCGCGGGTTATAATTACGTTTATGACTTTTCGGGAAAGAAACTTGATATTACTGTATGCGACCCTGTCGTATATGAAGATATTCCAAATACAAACGCAGAGAACGAAAGCGTAACTGATACCTTCTATTCTCTGAATGACTCGACTGTATCCATAACCGAGGATGCCGAATATCCCAGAAATCATGTCTGGAAGGTTACGGGTGGAGATAATACAAACAGCTACTTTGTTACAGACATTGAATACACAAACAATGTTGAATATACCGTGGCGTTTGACATCAATCTTCTCGGACTCGAAGGCGGAGAATATATGGGAAGCGAATATCCGGTAAAGCTTTTGCTTGTATACAGCGATGGCACTCAGAAAGTCGAACATGCCGAAAGAATAGGCGTGGCCTATAACGGTGTATGGAGCCATATTACACATAAATTCACGATTCCCGCTGAAAGAGTAAAGGACGAAAACGTTCCTGAGCAGATCGGCATTTTCATCGAGCCTGATGACTGGGAAAAGTGCAGTATTACATATGTTGTTGATAACTTCCGCATAAGACGACTTCCCGAAGTATTCGAATTCAAAAATGGCGATGCAGAGGATGAAGACATGAGTATGTGGTATGCATCAAATACACATATAAACAGAGTCTGGGACGATGAAATGAACAGCTGGGTAATTGAAATTACACCCTTTGACGACGGCTCGTCCGCTTGGTCGTATCTCAGACAGGCAACAATGGTTGCTCCCGGTGTAACCTACTATTTCTCGTATGACGCAAAGATGGGCGTAGATACATACGGCACTCCCGTATCCACAAGCCTTGCCATTAATTTCAGATTTTCCGATCTTCTTCAGTCGCACTTCAAAGTCAACCCCGCCGACCATTCCATTACAAACTATAACATTTCCCAGAATGACGGATGGAAACACTACAGTGGTTCGTTTACTGTGGGCGTGGGTCATACAGACGGCGGCGTGGTTAAGGTTGGCAACAAGTGGATGGACGAAATTACATGGTACATAAACCCATTGATGGTTAACGGAAAATACTCACCTATGTCAGCAAGATTCGATAACATCAAGTTCTCGACAACACCTTTGGATTAAAACGAACACATAAAGCCGCCGCTGTTGCGGCGGCTTTCATGGAAATTCCAGGAGAATGAACAATGAAAAAGACACTTATCGTAGTTGATATGCAGAATGACTTTATCGATATGGCTCTCGGTACAAATGAGGCTGTGGCAATAGTTCCCAAAGTAAGAGAAAAGATTGAAGAATATGTCAAAAACGGCGATGAAATAATCTTTACCAGGGATACACACGGCGAAGATTACATGGAGACAAACGAAGGTAAGAATCTCCCCGTACCACATTGCATAAAGGGAACACGCGGCTGGGAAATAGCAGACGGACTTTATGTTAACGGTGCAAAAATCATAGATAAGCCCAATTTCGGCTGGAAAAACTGGGATAAGGAAGATTTTTGTGAAGTTGAACTTGTTGGTCTTTGCACAGATATCTGCGTTGTTTCAAATGCACTTATCATAAAGGCAGCTTTCCCCGAAATAAAAGTGAGTGTTGATTCCGGCTGCTGTGCAGGTGTTACCCCTGAAACCCATAAGGCGGCACTTGAAACCATGAAAATGTGCCAGATAAATGTTATGTAAAACAAAACTCCCGAAGCATTCTGCTTCGGGAGTGATTTTATTTTGTGATTGTACCTACAAGACGGTTTATTGTAAAGCCCTTTGCAGAGAAATTGTCCTCGTATTCGGTGTGAATGTTGCCGTCTTCCCACATGGATGAGTGAAGGTCAGTGCAAACCTGCGAGAGGGGGATTTTTGCTTCCATGAACTGGGTGAGCGAGAAGTCAAACAGCGGTCTGTTGTCTGTCTTGAAGAAAATGTTTCCGCCGTTTTTGATGACGGCTTTGTATTTTTCAAGGAATGCTATATATGTAAGTCTTCTCTTGTGGTGACGTGTTTTGGGCCAAGGGTCTGAGAAATTGAGATAAAGACCGTCAAGCTCATCATCGCAAAAAACATCGCAGAGATCGTTTGCATCAAAGCATACAAATAATACGTTTTTAAGCCTTTTCGATTTTGCCTTTTCCATGGCAAGCATTATAACGTCGGGAACAACCTCGATTGCAATGTAGAAATTGTCGGGGTTTCTCGTTGCAAGCTCTGTTATAAATGTTCCTTTTCCGCAACCGATTTCAAGATAAAGATCTTTTCCGGCGGAAATTTTTTCTTTCCATACGCCCTTGAAATCGGAAGGATTTTCTATTTTGTAATCGGCACAGGCGAGCATTCGCTTGTCTGCGTTTTTCTTTTTTCTCATTCTCATAATTATTACCATTCCTTTTATGAGTATATTTGTCACAATTCAAACCAAACTATTCTTGACAGGGCAGAGCCTTGTTTTAAATAAAAAGTTTGGAGTTGAAATAAATGCTTGACAGAATTGCACTTATTCTTACAATAGTGGGTGCTCTCAACTGGGGTACAATAGGACTTTTCCAGTTTGATATGGTGGCATTTCTTTTCGGCGGTCAGGATAACATCATCGCAAGGATTGTCTACTCACTCGTAGCCCTCGGCGGTATATGGTGTATATCCCTTCTTTTCCGCGACAGAGAAGAAATCACAAAAATCGAATCATCTGCCCACTAAGAAATTTCAGGGACCGTCGGAAACGGCGGTCATTTATTTTGCCTTCATTTCGCGTCTCTTTTTCGCAGTGTCCGAGCCTTTGCCTTTTTTTACGCCGCCCCTTTTCTTTTCGGGACGGCTGTTTGCTGACTTTTTGGGAGAAGCAAAGTGCGTTCTGTTTCCCGAACCCTGTGAAAAGGAATGGGGTAAAAGACACATGGCATCACGTCTTCCCGAAAGCTTTATCGCCTTTTCGACAATCTCACGGTTTTCGGGACGTGCCGTTTGGAGAAGTGCTCTTTGCATCTTCTTTTCGTTGTAATCACGGGGAACATATACGTTTTTGCCCGTAAAGGGGTCAATGCCTGTATAGTACATGGTCGTCGCCGCCGTTCCGGGTGTGGGATAGAAATCCTGCACCTGTTCGGGACGTACGTTTTTCTTTTTAAGATATAACGCTAAATCCACAGCCTCATTAAGCGTGCTTCCCGGGTGAGAGGACATGAGATAGGGGACAAGATACTGCTCTTTGCCCGCTTTCCTGCAAAGGTCAAAATATTTGTCGCAGAATCTGTCATAAACCTTGACGGGAGGCTTACCCATATAGGATAAAACTCTGTCCGAGATGTGTTCGGGTGCAACCTTTAGCTGTCCGCTTACATGGTGGTTTACAAGCCTCTTTAAAAAAGCATCGTTCTTGTCGTATATTGCATAGTCAAATCTCACACCGCTTCTGACAAATACCTTCTTGACCTTGGGAATAGAGGACAGCTTTTCAAGAAGTCTTACATATTCCGTGTGGTCAACAATCAGGTTCTTGCAGGGTTCGGGTGCAAGACAACGTCTGTTTTTGCATATTCCCTTTTTACCTTCACGTACCGCCTTGCAAGGCCCGTATCTGAAGTTTGCAGTAGGTCCGCCTACATCGTGGATGTAACCCTTAAAGCCGGGAAGAGTTGTTAAAAGCTCAGCTTCCGCAATTACCGATTCTTCACTTCTCGAAACCACATTTCTTCCCTGATGGAAGGCTATTGCACAAAAGGCACAGCCTCCGAAACAGCCTCTGTTGTGGGTGATTGAAAACTCCACCTCGTCTATTGCCGATATTCCACCCACCTTGTCGTACATCGGATGCCATGTTCTTGTGAAGGGCAGGGCATAAACCTCGTCCATTTCCTCTCTTGTAAGAAGCGGCTGAGGCGGATTCTGCACTAGCTTTTTGTTGTCGTAGTATTCTACAATCGCCTTGCCGTCGACAGGGTCCATGTTTTTGTACTGAACCGAGAAGGCATCGGCATATTTCTTTTTATCACTCTTTAATTCGTCATAGGAGTAGGTGTCAATGTAATCGAACTTGGGTTCAAAGTCAAGGGGTGCTGTTACAACAGTTCCTCTTACGTCACGGATTTTCTTGACGGGAACACCCTTGTCGAGAAGTCTTGCAATTTCCGGAATACTCTTTTCGCCCATGCCGTAGCTGAGAATATCTGCAGTCGAGTCGATAAGTACGCTTCTTCTCACCTTGTCGTCCCAGTAATCGTAGTGGGCAAAGCGTCTGAGGGATGCCTCAACACCGCCGATGATTATGGGTACGTCTCCGTAGGCTTCTCTTATTCTGTTACAGTAGACAATCACTGCTCTGTCGGGTCTGAGACCTGCCTTTTTTTCGGGAGAGTAGTAGTCCTCGCTTCTCTTTTTCTTGGCGGCGGTGTAATGGCAAACCATGGAGTCGATGTTCCCACTTGATACGAGAAAACCGAGTCTCGGTCTTCCGAATACGCAAACACCCTTTCCGCTGCCGTCTTTATATGAGTTTTTAAAGTCGGGTTGGGGAATAATGCCGACGGTAAATCCGCACTTTTCAAGAATCCTGCCGATAATTGCCGTGCCGAAAGAAGGGTGATCAACATATGCGTCACCCGATACGTATACGAAATCTACCTGACTTACACCCTCGGGAAGCTCCGACGGCGATACAGGAAGCGGCTTTGCAGCAAGATTCACTAAACTCATAATTCCAAATTCCTAATTCTAAATTTCCTTTATGTTCCCGACTTGATTTCGCGTATCATTTCGTTGACAGCGTTGTCAAAAGCGGGGGAGGCTTTAATCTGCTTTTCCACGTTTTCAATGGAAGACATGATTGTTGTGTGGTCTCTGTTGAAGAGCTTGCCGACAGAGGCAAGGGGCATGTCAAGAAGCTTTCTTGTGAGATACACCGCAATGTGTCTTGCGTTCTTTATGTCCTTTGTCTGCTTTCTGCTCTTTATATCTTCTTCGGGGATGCCGTGTTTCTGTGAAACGTAGGTGAGAATCTTTGCAGGCGTTACTGCCTGAGCCATGTTTGTAAGGACGTCCTTTACGGCAACCTTTGCATGCTCCATGCTGATGTCTTCGCCCTGTATGTATGCAAGTGCTCTCATCTTTTTGAGAGCCCCCTCAATCTGTCTTACATTTTCCTTGATGTTTTCGCCGAGGTACATGAGTACATCGTTGGGTACGTTTATGCCGAGACTCTGTGCTTTTCTCTTCAAGATGGCAACCCTCAGCTCAAGGTCGGGAGCCTGAATGTCGGTGGTAAAGCCCGACTCAAAACGGGAGCGGAGTCTTTCTTCGAGCTGATGCATGTCCTTTGGAGGACGGTCAGACGAAAGAACAATCTGCTTTCCTGATTCGTAAAGCTTGTCAAAGGTGTGGAAGAATTCCTCCTGAACGCTCGCCTTTCCTGCGATAAACTGAATGTCGTCAACTATAAGCATGTCGGCGTTTCTGTATTTTTCACGGAAGGCAACAGGGGTCTTGTTGGCAAGAGACTCAATAAGCTCGTTCATGAAGTCCTCGCCCTTTACAAAAATGAGGTTTGATTCGGGTCTTCTTGAAGTAAGCTCTCTTGTGATTGCATAAAGCAGGTGGGTTTTTCCGAGACCGGGATCGCCGTGAAGGAACAGGGGATTGAGTCCTGCATCCGCAGGATCTTTTGCCACCGTTCTTGCGGCGGTGTATGCGGTTTTATTGGAGTTGCCGACGACAAAATTGTCGAAGGTGTATTCGGGAAGAAAACCGGGTGAGTTTCTTGAAATGATAACATTTGCCGAAAGACCTTCGTTTTCGCCCTTGATTTCCTTTGAAACAAAGCTGTTGTCCTGCGTCGGGGCAGCATCGGACAGAGCCTTCTTTTCGTAGGGCTCTTTTTCCTCATTTTCCTTTGTGATAACCTCTGCAAGTCTTGCTTCAAAGCTGTCCTTTTCAACAGAAATGGGCACAATTCTCACTTCAAATCCGAGAATTTCAGCCATAACCTTCTTTATGTCGTCGAGATATCTTGTGTTGATAATGTTCTGCTTGAAGTCATTTTCAATCTGAAAATAAGCCGTATCCTCTGTAAGCACCTTGAGAATCATGCTTCCGAACCAGAGGTTCATGGAAATGTCGGAAAAACCCAGCAATTCCTTGAGATTGACTTTGGCCATTTCCCAGATTTCGTTCTCGTTTGTCACGTCATTCTTCCTTTCGTATGGGGATAATAATCCATTATACATAATAAATTCTAGGATATAAGATACATTAAGTATTATAGCAATAAAAAAAGCATAAGTCAATTGGACATTTTTACCGAAAATCTTGTCGATATTTCTCCGCCTTGATTTCTTTCATGAAATGTGTTAGAATTAATGCAGTAAATATTTTGGAGGAAACAAGGGTGTTTTACAGAATATTCGGCAAAAACGGTTTTGGAAAAACAGAATATATATATGACAGACTTTCCGAGTGCGTAGAGAATAAAAAACGTGCTTTTCTCGTCGTGCCCGAACAGAGTGCCGTCATGACAGAAAAGCAAATTATAAAGAGACTCGGCGGCAAGTCCAACCTTTATGTCGAGGTCATAAACTTCAAACGTCTTTGCAACAGAGTTTTCAGAGAACTTGGCGGTCTTACCTCGGTGCATCTTGACGAGGGTGCAAAAAAGCTTCTCATGCTCATGACTCTTGAAGAGATTTCACCCTATCTCAAGGAATACGGCAAGAGTGCCGAAAGTGCCGAATTTGCCTCCCGTGCTATAGGCTTTGTAAATGAAATGAAAAACGGCAGGGTGTCGGCGTCGGCGCTGGAAAAGGCTGCGGAAAAAATGGCATCCGATGAAGCTCTTGGAGGAACAGCCTCAAAGCTTTTTGACCTTGCCCTCATAAGTGAAGCATATAATACAAAGCTTTCGGAAATTCCCGGCACCTGCACCGATATATATGAAAAGCTTTGCGAAAAGCTGAAACAGGACAGCTTCTTTTCCGGATGCGATGTTTTCTTTGATTCTTTTTACGGATTTACAAAGAGCGAATATGAAATAATATCCCTCATTGCCGAGCAGGCGGATAACACATATGTAACCTTTGCCTGCCTCAAGGATGAAGACGATGTGATTTTCGACAGAAGCAAAAAGGCGGCGTCTGCCATCAAAAAAATCGCTGAAAGTGCGGGATGCTCTGTTGAGGATGTGGAGCTTTGCGAGAACAGAAGGCATAAAGCAGACTCTGATCTTTCGGTGTTTTCAGGCGGTTTTTCTTCTGAAGCACTTACTCTGTCGGAAAGCAGTAATAAAACAGACGGCAGTATAAAAACGGTGCTGTGCAGAAATATTTATGATGAAGCGAGATTTGCGGCAAACAGAGTAATAAAGCTTGTAAGAGAGGGCACAAGGTTCTCGGATATCGCAATCTGTGCAAGAAACGTTTCCGACTATATGGGCGT
Organism: Clostridia bacterium; assembly: GCA_017620655.1. Classification (GTDB taxonomy): domain Bacteria; phylum Bacillota; class Clostridia; order Oscillospirales; family CAG-382; genus UMGS1387. The sequence continues at coordinate 17,915 of JAGAUT010000049.1, forward strand.
AATTGACACCTGCTTTGCAAAGGCAGGTATACCCATAGGCACGGATGTCCCCGAAACCCTTGCGGAAACGGCACTTTTTGAACTTGTGAATTCTGCACTTGAGGCATCCTCGACCTTCTCGGCGAAGGCGGTAATACGCTATATAAAGACAGGAATTTCGGGACTTGATGAAGTCGAGGCGGATTTGCTCGAAACATATATAAGAACATGGGATATTTCTCCCTCCCTCATGAAGCAGGAGGAGGACTGGACAATGAATCCCGACGGATATGTCGATTCCGAACCCGACAGCTTCATACTTTCCACCGTGAACATGGCGAGAAAGAAAATGCTTACCTGCCTTACCTCTCTTTCGGAGAACACAAAAAAAGCTTCTGATGTAAAGGGCTTCTGCATGGCGGTGTATAACCTTGTTCAGGACATAAAAAGAGTGTCGGGTGAAGATGCCTTTGACGACGGAAATGGAGGAATAAGCCTGTCGCTTCTGTATGAATGTCTTGACAGCTTTGCCGCCGTCACAGGAGACGAAAAAATCACCATTTCACGCTTTGCAAGCCTTTTCAGAAGCTGCGGTGCCGACTATGACACGGGACATATCCCCGCAAGGGCAGACGAGGTGAGATTTTCGGACGTATCCCTTGTGAGATGCGAAAATGTAAAGCATGTCATAATCCTTGGCGTAAACACAGGAACGTTTCCGTCTTCCTGCACATCGGGAGGACTTGTGACGGATGCCGAGAGACAGCTTCTTAAAAATGAAGGAATTGAGCTTTCGGATAATTCCGACGAGCTTGTTTTCGACGAGCTTTTCCTTGCATATAATGCCGTGACAAGCGCATCCGAAAGCTGCCGCATTTCGTATCTTGCCGAAGATCTTTCGTCAGAAAGCCTGTATCCGTCGGTGATTGTGGGTGCGGTAAGGGGCGTTACGGGCTGCGAGAATGAAGTGTTTGATAAAGCCGATCTTGAAAACTCCTTTGCAGGAAACGAGCTTTTGTTTGAACAGTACGCTTCAATGCCGTCCGGCGAAATAAAGAATACCGTAAAAAAGTATTTTTCCTGTGAAGAAAAGTATAAGGACAGACTTTCAAGACTTTCGGAGTCCCTGTCCCAGCCTGATTATCTTGACAAGGAATCAACCGACTTGATATACGGCGAGTCCATTGTTACAAGCTACTCAAGGCTTGAAAAAATGGTAGGCTGTCCCTTTTCACATTTTTGTTCATATACTCTGGGTCTGAAGCCTGAGCCAAAGGCATCCCTCGGCCCTGCCGAAGCAGGCTCTGTAATGCATAAAATTCTCGAGGAGCTTGTTCCGACACTTTGTACACCCAAGGATGACGGTGCATATCCCGATGAAAACACTGCGAAAGAGCTTGTGAAAAGGCTTCTCAGGGAACATCTTTCCAACATTGCAAGGACGGATATAGAGAAAGTCCCCAAGAGATTTGTGTATCTCTATAACAGACTCTCGAGAATTCTCTCTGAAATAGCGGTGAATATCGTAAGAGAGCTGAGGGTCTCAAAATTCAAGCCTCGTGACTTTGAACTTGACATTTCAAAAAAATCCGACGTAAAGCCTGTGCCCATAGACCTCGGCGACGGTTGTACCCTCTATATAAGAGGGCAGGTCGACAGGGTTGACGTCTATGAAAAGGACGGGGTAAGCTATATAAGAATTGTAGACTATAAGACTGGTAAGAAGAAGTTCAACCTCAAGGATATAAGATGCGGCTTCAATTTGCAGATGCTCTTGTATCTTGCTGCAATTTCAGCAGGCGGCAAGGAGAGGTACGGCGAAAAAATCGTACCTGCGGGTGTGCTGTATTCCAATGTAATCTCCACGGCTCTGTCGCTGACTCTGGGCGAAGATGATATCTCCGAAAAATCCCACGAGGCGTCAAAGCCCGTGTCCAGCGGAATCTTCCTTGACGACGACGAAATACTTTTCGCCATGGACTCTACCGAGGACAGATTCTTCCTTCCTGTTTCGCTTGATAAGCCAAACGATTCCCTTGCGGACCTTGAGCATATGGGAGAACTTCTTTCTTTTGCCGTTGAGACGGCAAAGGAGCTTGCAAAGCAGATGCGTTCGGGACTTAAATCTGTAACACCCTTTGACGGAAAGGCAAACGGAATTTCAATCGACCCATGTAAATACTGCGACATGCACTTTGTATGCATGAATGATATAAAACAGACAGAGGATGAGGCGGAGCAATAATCAACGACGGAAGGCACAGCCTTCCGTTTTGTCATATATGTCAAATGCGTGAATATGCTTTTTACGAGGTGGTTGTATGAATAATGAAAAAGCGGCAAAATTTGCCCTGTCGCAGCATGTTTTTCGAACGCACTTTAACGGCGGAGAAAGCTTCGGTACGCAAATGCTTTCGGAACTCACCCCGCAAACCCTCAGAAAAGCATATTCCTTTGATGAAACCTTGACGGGAAAGGGTGTGAGAATTGCCGTCATATGTGCCCTTGATAACGTGGCAATTGAGCAAAACATGGAGAACTTTTGCAATAGCTTCAATCTTCCCGTGCCAAATATGCAAATCTTTTATCCTTTTGGCAGGGCGGATGCGACAAGCCGTGAATGGCTGACCGAATCAAGCCTTGACACCCAATGGACGCATGTATTTGCACCCGATGCCGAAATACTTGTTGTTTTTTCAAAAAACGCCGAGGTTGAAAGCCTGCTTTCTGCGGCAAAGTACGCATCGGAGGAGTTGTCCTCCGATGTGGTGTCAATGAGCTTTGGCACGGAGGAATCTGGAATCGACGAAGGACTTTCGCTTTTTATGGAGAGTGGGAAGAGTATTTTTTGTGCTTCCTCGGGAGATGTTGCAGCAGTTACAAGCTTTCCGTCAACCTCGCCTTTTTGCGTAAGCGTCGGCGGTACAAATCTTTCTGTCGCAAGTGACGGAAAACCTACTGCCGAAACAGCGTGGAAAAACGGCGGAGGCGGAAAAAGTGACATATTTGATATTCCGCCTTATCAGGGGAGATTTTTTAATATATACGGCATGACCGACGGCAAAAGGGGAACGCCCGATGTGTCGATGACGGCAAATTTCAGTCCCGGGGCTCCCGTCTATGTCTCACAGCTCGGCGGATGGACAACTGTCGGAGGAACAAGCCTCGCCTGCGCCTGCTTTGCAGGAGTATGTGCCTGTATCAAGGAAAAGAATTCCGACATAAAAACAAGCACAGATATGCTGTCGTTTCTCTATAACAAGGCGGGCGGTGACGGATATGCTATTCCGCAGTATAATTTTAACGATATAACCGTCGGCAAAAGCGGCAACAACTATGCAGAAACGGGATGGGATTTTGCCACAGGTCTCGGCAGTCCCGTAATACGTCGGATTTTACATTAATAATCCTGAATACGTTGACAAAAAGGGTATTTTGTGTTAAGGTTTACTTGTAATAAAAAAACTTCCGTCTGAGGAGGAAAAACTATGATTAAACTTAACAGAGAAATGCTTCGTGATAAGGTCTATGCCTGTTGGATAGGCAAGAACATCGGCGGAACCTTAGGAGGTCCTTACGAAGGAAAAAGACAGGTTAACAATGTCGAGGGATTTTCCACAAAGGCAGGAGAACCGCTCCCGAATGACGACCTTGACCTTCAGATTGTGTGGCTGAGAGCAATGCGCCATCTCGGCCCTCAGGGCCTCAATGAAAGAAGTCTTGGCGAATACTGGATGGAATACGTTTCCCCCTATTGGAATGAGTACGGCATATGTAAAGCCAACATGACCCACGGGCTTTCCGCACCCATGTCGGGACATTATAAGAACGAATGGAAGCACTCCAACGGTGCGTGGATAAGAACCGAAATCTGGGCGTGCCTTTATCCTGCCGATGTAAATAACGCGGTGAAGTACGCTTATTACGACGCTTGTGTTGACCACGGTCTCGGCGACGGAACCTATGCGGCAATGTTCGTAGCCGCCCTTGAAAGTGCGGCGTTTGTTGTGAATGATATCAGAGAACTTATAAAGATTGGTCTTTCAAAAATCCCCTCTGATTGCAGATTTGCAAAGTACATAAATACTGCGGTTGAATGTTACGACAGCGGCAAAACATGGCTTGAAGCAAGAAACACACTTACCGACATGGCACTGGCTGACGAAGAACTCGGCTGGTTCCAGGCACCCACAAATGTGGGCTATGCTGTAATCGGTTTACTTTGGGGTGAAGGCGACTTCAAAAAGACCATGCTCACCGCCGTAAACTGCGGCGACGATACCGACTGCACTGCGGCTACGGTTGGGTCAATTATGGGTATCAAGGACGGCATGGCAGGAATCCCCTCCGATTGGAAAGAATATATAGGTGACAAGATTGTAACTCTTTCCATAAACAGAGGTGCATTCTATAACTGTCCTGCAACCTGCACACAGCTTTCTGAAGAGGTTATTCAGACACGTGACCTTACACTCTGGGCAAGTCCTGTTGTAACGGTGGTTGACACAGAAACGGAACTTCCCGAGGAAGATAAGGCGAAATTTGTCGGAAGCGAGTTTGCCGAAGAGCTGGGCGGGCGTTCACCTTATCATGTTGCATATGAATTTCCCATGGCATCCGTAACCCTTGAATATGACAGAGCACCCGACATAAAGCCGGGCGAACAGATAAAAATCAAGGTACATGTAAGAAGAAAGCTTGAGGCTCAGAAGCACTTTGTTGCAAAGCTGTATCTTCCTGAAGGCTGGACATATGAAGGAAACCCCAACTTTGCCTGTTCCCGCAGAGTTTACCGTCAGGGCTGGGTGAATGAATTTACCGTCACCGCAGGCGAAAGGGTGGACTATAAGAACAGAGGCGTTCTTGAGCTTTCTATCGAAGGCAGAGCTGAGGTTGAACTTATACCGCTTATATTCTTCGGATGCTGATATAGTATTTTTAATCCTCCGTACATACAGGTACGGGGGATTTTTGACGCAAGAATAACAAATTTTCTTAAAAACATATTGTCATTTTTCTGAGTTTGTTGTATAATATAATGAATTGGTATGCGAAAGGAAGATTTGTTTGAGTTACGACAACCCGAAACTGTCGGAGTATAAAGCATTTTTGAACGGAAAGACCGCATCTGTTATCGGTGTGGGCATAAGCAATATTCCGCTTATTGAATTCCTTATCAAAAACAATGTAAAAGTTACGGCAAGAGATATGAAATCTTTTGACGAGCTTTGTGCTATAAATCCAAAGGTTAAAGAGCTTCATGATGCAGGGGTGAATTTTGTCCTCGGCGAAAACTATCTTTCGGATATTAAGGAAGACATAGTTTATAAAAGTCCGGGCATAAGATTTGATAAAGAGGAAATCATGAAGGCGGTAGAGGGCGGCAGCATCATCACCAGCGAAATGGAAGCCTTCCTGTCGCTTTGTCCTTCAAAGATAATCGCAGTTACGGGAAGTGACGGCAAGACAACAACTACAACTCTTATTGCGAAAATTCTTGAGGCCGCAGGCAAAAAGGTGTGGCTGGGCGGAAATATCGGACGTCCGCTCTTGTCGGAAATTGAAAATATTACACCCGATGATTTCACCGTGATTGAGCTTTCCTCATTCCAGCTTCATACCATAAACAAGTTTGAAAACAACGGACTTCCTTTTTCAAAGATTGAATTTCCCGATGTCGCCGTTTGCACCAATGTTTCGCCCAATCACCTTAACTGGCACATTGATATGGACGAATATACCGAAGCAAAGAAGGCAATATTTACATATATTAAAGAAGGCGGAGTGCTTGTTACAAATATCGGTAACGATATAACAAGTAACTTCGGCACAGAAGCAAAGCTTTCGGGAGTCAAAACGAGAATGTTCTCCGCAAAAAACAACAGCGGTAACATTCATATTAACGGTGAAACGATTTACTACGGCTTAAAACCTATAATTGATGTAGCCGATATTCTTCTTCCGGGTAAGCACAATGTCGAAAACTATATGGCGGCAATCGGTGCAACATACGATTTTGTGAACCCCGAAGATGTAAAGAAGGTTGCGACAACCTTCGGCGGAGTTGAGCATAGACTTGAGTATGTCAGAACCGTAAACGGTATAAAATACTATAACGGCTCTATCGACTCGTCTCCTGCAAGAACAATGGCGGCACTGTCTGCCTTCGGTTCTGAGTATAAAGGCAAAATCGTGCTTCTTCTCGGCGGCAAGGATAAGAACCTTGACTTCAAGGAGCTTGCATCTGTTATCTGCGACAAGGTAAAAGCGGTCTTTATTTCCCATGATACCGAGGAAAAGAAGGTCTATAACACTATAATCAATGACGAAAACTATGACGAAGAAAAGCTTCACATTGAAATATGTGACGGCTTTGACGATAACTTCAGAAAGGCGAGCGAATATGCAGAGGATGGGGATATAGTTCTTCTTTCACCTGCAATGACAAGCTTTGATGAGTTTCTTAATTTTGAAATGAGAGGTAAACGCTTCAAGTCTCTTGTGGCAGACCTCAGAGAGGACTAAAAACATGCTTTACTGTCTTTCCGACACACATCTTTCCTTCACAACAGATAAACCCATGAATGTGTTCGGAAGAACATGGGAAAAGCACGAAGAAAGAATAAAGGAAAACTGGATAAAAACCGTAAAGGAAGAGGATACCGTTGTTATTGCAGGCGACGTCTCCTGGGGAATGACTTTTGAGGAGGCAAGGGAAGACTTGCTTTTTCTCAACTCCCTGCCCGGCAAAAAGATTATTCTTAAAGGTAATCATGACTATTGGTGGGCTACGGCAAATAAGATGAATATTTTCTTTGCCGAAAACAAAATTGATACAATTTCCATCCTATATAATAATGCATATTATTGCGAGGGCAAAATTATCTGTGGCACAAGAGGCTGGATTAATGAATTCGGCGTCAAGGCTGAGGATGAACGCCTCATAAAGCGCGAGGCACAGAGACTTGAGCTGTCGCTTGAAGCGGGAAAAAAACTCAAGGAAGAATATCCCGATGCCGAAACGGTTGCATTTATGCATTACCCTCCTGTGTTCGGCGGCTTTATCAATTACGATATTGTCGATGTTCTTTACAGATACGGCGTGGAGCGTGTTTACTACGGACATCTTCATAATGTAAGAAAAGAACAGCTTGATGATGAGTATATAGGAATAAAACTTCATCTTACTTCTTGCGACTATCTCGGCTTCAGACCTCTGCTGGTCGAGTGACGGACAAAACTGTAAAAGGCGGTAGAAAGCTGTGTTTGATATCATCAAAGAGAATAATTCCCAAAAAACAATAGCCTTTGCGGTGTTTCTTGTGCTTACGGTTCTGTGGATGGGTGTCATATTCGGTTTTTCGGCAAATAATGCCGAGGATTCCACTATTCAAAGCAATGCGGTGACCGAGTTTGTCATAAGAATCTTCAATAGCGACTTTGATCTTCTTCCCGAAACCGAGCAGGAAAGTCTCATTGAACAGTATGACGGAATAATAAGAAAGATTGCCCACTTTGCATCGTATGCCATTCTTGCATATCTTATGTATCACGCCTTGGTCCTGGCATCTTTCTTTCATTATATTAATATACATGTGCCTGCTGCCATTTCGGTTGTCCTTTGTGCAGTCTTTGCCGCCACCGATGAATACCACCAGACCTTTGTCGATGGCAGAGCGGGGAGATTTACAGATGTACTGATAGATACATCGGGGGCGCTGTGCGGTGTGCTGCTTGCGATAGTCGTTCTAAGCACCGTAACCGCAATTGTTAATAAAAGAAAATGAGGCGATAACGCCTCTTTTTTTGTTGCAAAACAGCACATTGTGCAATGTGCATAAAAACTGAGGCTCAAATTGTGCGTTTTAACATCAAAAGGTGAAACTTGAAAAAAATGGCAAAAAATGCTTGACAAAGCTGCTATGTAGTGATAGAATAGTCAAGCTGTCGCGAGACAGAACACTTTGCAAAAGCTTGTCGAAAAGGCTTTGAAAAAAACTTAAAAAAATTAAAAAAAGTACTTGACAAAGTAAAAGTGA
>JAGAUT010000050.1 GCA_017620655.1 Clostridia bacterium
GGTCTTGTGTGCATGAAGATTCTTGATGCTATCTATGAATCGGCAAGAACAGGACATGAAGTTGTTATTGAATGAGGATAATTGATACATAGTTTTCAGTAAGATTATAAAAACAGCCTCCCTTGCGAAAGCATGGGAGACTTGTTTATATGAACACTTGTATTGTACAACTCCTGTTGTACGATAGAATTAAGCAAAGAATAGCACTAAAAAAGAAAAGATTCACCGTGAAACTTTTCTTCTAGAGTAAATGCACCGCTTATTTAATTGTATTAAAATTGACCGTCTTTGCCAAATAAGAACGGAGATGTCGATACAATCTCCGTTCTTTTCTTTTTTTTCGAAAACGGCTTAAAATAAGGTGGCATTTACCTGTGTTCTTTCCTGTACTGCATTGGAGAAACATCGTTGTATTTTTTGAAAATCCTTGAAAAGTATTCGGGGCTTTCAAGACCTGTAGAGGCGGCTATTTCACGGATGGGCATATCTGTTTTTGAAAGTAAATGTTCAGCCGCAACCATTCTCTGAAGCAGAATGAATTTTGCGAAACTGCTTCCCGTGTGCTTTTTTATAATCCTTGATAAATGAACGGGGGAGTAGCCGAAATGTCTTGCCGTGTTTTCGAGATTTGCAATGCCTATGTTGTCGCGTATATATCCGAGAATTGCATCTGCCGTGTCGACTGAATGGGTAGCTTTGGGAAGCTCTAACAAATAATCTTCTCTTTCAACATGGCACAGCTCTATAAGGATGAGTAAAGCTATGGCTTCTGCATATATTTCGTAATGAGTTGGGAAAACGTCTTTATTAAAGAAAAGATCGGCAAGTTTTTTTGCATTTTCTGAACAGGATGAATTCTTTGTTCTGAAAACCATATAGGACTTTTGTCCCAGAATTGTCGAAAGATAATTTTCCTTGTCGGAAAGAGCAAGCTTTTTTTCGGCACCTGTTACAAAATTCGGCTTGAAAAGCAGGTTTATGCCGATACTGTCACCGACAATTCCCGTTGCATGTACCGCAGACGGCGGCATAAACAGAATATCTCCTTCCTCAAGCACCATAATGTTGTCACCGATGATTTCAACGCACGTTCCCGAAAGAACAAGGTTGAGTTCATAATAATCGTGATTGTGCGGAGGAATTATCAGACGTTCCGACATGTAACTTGCATATATATCTCCGCGTTCATTTTTGAAAAATACGTCTGAAAGCAGGGTAAGGGATAATTTTTTGTCCTTTATGTTATCTACATTCTTTATGATTTCCGAAATGACAGTTTCAATTTCACCTGTTGTTTTGATATGGGCGTATTTTACTGATGTTAATGGATCATGGATTGGCATTTTTTCACCGCCTTTTAACAAATAATAACACAAATGTTGTGAAAAGTCAATGTAATTAATCACAAGTTGCAAAAAGTCATTTAATTTGCTGTTAATCAATGATAATATAATTATGTAAGAATATAAAAACATGGAAAAGAGGCTGTATTATGAAAAAATTGCTTATAGGTCTTGTCCTTGCATCGGTTTTGTCTGTATGTGCTTTTGCGGTAAGTCCCGCAGTGAATGTCCTTACAGGCACAAAGGATGCTTTGAATTTTGAAAATGCCGCAAACGACTATTTCTATAATTCAAACACTTCCACCGCTTCATATTTTACCTTCGGTGTGCAGAATGATGCAACAGGCGGCGGCAGAGGAAAGGTTTACTCTGTTGTATCCGATATGGATAAAATTGCTGCTGAAAAGGGTGATGATACATATCTTTACTACACTCTTGCAAAAGATTTGACAGATGTACCCGACCGCCCCGTATACCTTGTGTTTGAAACCTACGGCAAAAAGAATATAGGTTTCTGGCTCGGAAATTCCGCGCCTATAACAATCGGTGCTCTTAGTGCAGACAATACATGGATTAAGAATGTATATAACAATGTTTCCGTTTTCGGCGGAGGTCCTAATGTACTTAAAATCCAGTATGCCACAAGAAGTCTTGACTGTAACGAGGTGCAGTATTTTGATAACATTGCACTCTATCCCTACTATAAGATAGACTATGTTTTCGAATATCCCGACGGAACAAACGGTGCGACAACCACAAAGTATTTCTTTGATGCTTCAAATCTTACCGTTGCAAAGGACGGTACTGTTTCAGGATTCCCTACAAGCTATACACTTGAAAGTGTAATAGCTTCCTACCCCGGATATAATTTCCTCGGCTGGACAACCCGGAAGGGCACAAGTACGGCTGTAACAAGCGTAAATCTTTCAAACAGCGATATTACTCTTTATCCTATTTGGGAAAAGAAGGCTTATGTTTCTCCCGTAAATGTTACAGTATATCTCGATGAAGCAAAGACACAGAAGATTTCTGATGTATACAGCGCGGGCGATCTTTACAAGCTTCCCACTTACGAAGAACTTGTACAGCATACAAAGGCAGGCAAGATGCCTTCCGGCTTCAGAATGAACGGCAAACTTTATGCCCCCGGCAAGAGCGTTATGCTTCCCGAAGAAGACAGCGTTGAGTTTGTAGCTGAATACGCAGATACACTTCACGAAGAATACGGCGAACTTATAATGCTCGAGAACTTCGACTTGCTTGAAAACGGCACATATATCTGCGATGCGGAAAAGTCTGAAAGCTATCCCATAAACCCTGCATATATCAATCCCGCTTGGTCGACAAATAAGGCACATTTCCAGCTTCGCTACGGCGACAGCATGAACAATCTTCAGGTTATGGACGTCGACGGAAATAATATGCTGAAGGTTACAAAGGTAAAAGCATCATCCATGTGGCCGCAGTTTTATCTTTTCAATAACGGCGGCACACCCGATGGTCTTTATACATTTGTTGCAAATTATGTAATTCCAAAGAGTGAGCTTTCTCACCTTTCAAACATCAATGTAAGAGTCTATTACTCGGGCAAAGCATCCTCCAATGTGCAGACAACTGTTTCGTCTCTCGCAGGCAGCGATGCCGGCTTGTCTGTTGCATGTTCCGTTGCGGCAGCAGCAGGAACTGACATTACGGCTATTCCCAAAATCCAGTTCTTTGCAACGGCAGACTCAACCGATTATAAAACCTCTTACTATGTAGACAGCATTGCAATTTACCGCAAATCGGCAGTTGCCAACTTCAAGCTTTCTGATTCAAAGACACATAAGATTTTCTTTACTCCCGGCGACGAGATAACACTTCCCAGAAGTTATGAAATCATTGACTCTATCCCCGAAGGATACGTGCTCAAGGGCTTCAAGCTTGGCGGTGCTATGTATTCCGAAGGACAGAAGTACACCACAAAGTCCACAGATTCTGTTATCGATTTTGAAGTGGTATACGAAAAGAGAGCTTATGCACTTAAGTTTGAAACAGGTAAGGCAAACGGAACAATTGGCGAAATCGAAATACTTGACGGAGAAAAGGTAAATCTCCCTAAAGACGGTATTTTCAATCCCTCGCTTTCACTTACAGGCTGGAAACTCAAGGGAAGCGATAAGGAATTTTCAAAGGGCGAAGAATTTACGCTTGATGTATCTACCTATGGAAAATACCTTGACGGCACAGACAGACTCGTGTTTGAACCCGTTTTCGCAGGTGCAGACTTTGCAGCATACGGCTTTGAAAAGGATGTTGTTGTTCCCACAGGCACACCTACTCTTGCAACACTTGTAAATGTTGCCGACAGCCTTTACTACGGCGTAAGAAACAGTGTTTCTCCCAATAAGATCGATGCAGAACGCCTTTCGGATATGGTTTCAAAGGGAATCTGCCCCGAATATGCAAGCCTTTCAAAGAAGGCAACCTTCGGCGATGCGGCAGTTGTTCTTGCAAATGCCCTTCCCGAAAACTATTATAGAGAACTCTGCTTTAATGTTGATATTAACGGCGGCGATGAAGCTTTAAAGCTTGTGAGAGCAGGTATCTTTGATGAAAGCACAGACTTTACAGCCGAAATTTCTTATGCTGAACTCAGCTCGGCGGTAGAAAAGCTTACCGACAGCACAAAGAGAAGCGTTGAAAACAAGAGAACATTCTATGTTCTCGGCGACTCGCTTACAGAAGCCTACGGTCCTTCCAGTTCCACAAAGGGCTGGCCCGAATTTATAGAGAATTACTTTACAGGCAATATAGCCCTCACAAATTACGGCATTGCAGGTATCAACACAGGCACATACTTCAATTCTGCCCATGTAAGAGCCCCCGGATATTACAACAAGATGATTACATCCGTCAGAAAAGGCGACTATGTTGTAATCGCACTCGGCACAAACGACTCAACCCTCTGGGGCCGGGGAGATATGACAAAGGATCAGAGCCGTGCAAACTATTACAGACTTATTTCTGAAATCAGAGCACAGGGCGGTATTCCCATGCTTGTAGGACCTGTCGGCAGAAATGAAACGGATGAAAACGGAAACTATAAGGAATCCGACCCCGAAATCATCCCCGTTATGCAGTCGGTAAACGAAACCTACGGCGTGAATGTTCCCATAATCAATTTCAAGGACGTAAGCTTTGACAGACTCTCTGCAATGACAGCTGCTGAGAGGTCAGAGTTCTATATTGACTCGGTTCATTACAGAGCAAAGGGTGCAAATATGGTTGCAAGCTGGTTTGAAGAGCTTGTACTCGTCTCGGATGAAGCTCAGCTTTACGGCTTGAAGAATCACTGTGTTAATTTCAAGGAAGAAATACCTGCCGAATACTTTACAATCAATATTGGAGAAAGACAGTCAGAGACCAATATAAGATATGCGGAAATTAACGGTAAACGCACTGAAATCACAGAAAATGCTGAAAACGTTTATACAGTAATGGTTTCTGATAATACTTTGATTGGAATTATAGAAAAAACAGAAAAGAATGCTGCGGATGCAGTAAAGACACAGTATTTCCATCTTGATGTTACCACAAAGACGGTGACAAAGCTCAGCCTTGATTCCTATATGGCAACCGATGGTAAAAAATCCATAAGATTAAATGACCCCATAGGTATCCGATTTAAAGTCTCGATCAATACCTCTTCAAAGGTAGAGGAAGAGGAATTTGTCATCGACGAATACGGCTTTATTGTTGCAACAGAAACAGCTCTTGGCGAAGAAGAACTTACATTTGATTTTTCCAAGTACGTAACAGGCGTTGCATATAATAAGGAAAGCGGTACAGATATCATATTTGATGCAACTGATGACAATGCACATATCTTCTCCGGTTATGTAAAGAACATTCCTGCGAAAGAATATAAGACAAATCTTGTATGTAAGACATATACAAAGATTACAGTCGGCGGTGAGCAGTTTACACTTTACGGTGAACCCGTTGTAGGTAATGTATATGATACGGCACAGACACTTTTAGCTGACGATATGCTCGACACAGAAACAAAGAATGCACTTTATCAAATAATTCTTGATTATGAAAGTGAGGTAGGTCTTCCCGGCGACGACTTGTATGAATAATTAAAATTGCCTCCCTTGCTTGTAAAGAGCAGGGGAGGCTTTGTGGTTGTTTGGATGAAAATATAAAATGGGGTGCAAATGGGATGCATTTAGTGATTATGGGGTGCATTTTATTATATATTGAGCTCTTTGCAAAATAAGAACGGAGATGTCGATACAATCTCCATACCCCGAAAACGGCTTAAAATAAGGGGTTTCCGAGGTTTCATACGATGAAAAAATCAACCGCTTTGGTGTGTTTCCAAAGCGGTTTTTGATGTCTTTTTTTACGGAAGAAATACACCCGTTTTATTGTGACTGAAAAAGGTTTTATTACGTTTTATTGCAATTGTAAAAATCAAAGTCATTTTTGCAATGCTCAATTATCTTAACCCTTCTCAAAATATTCGCACTTTACATTTTCAACATTTGTGGTAAAATAAGAGTAAAGAAGCCAAAGTATGTAAAATGGAGGAATCCTTGTGAAAAAGACAAAGTTTTTCCTTGTGGGTAATGCCCACCTTGACCCCGTGTGGCAGTGGAGATGGCAGGAAGGTTCTGCCGAGGCAAAGGCTACTGTCCGTTCTGCACTCGATAGAATGAAGGAATATGATGATTTTAAGTTCGTTTGCTCCTCTGCTTCTGTTTACCGCTGGATTGAAGAATTTGATAACGATATGTTTGAAGAAATAAAAATGCGCGTTAAGGAAGGCAGATTTGTAATTGTCGGTGGATGGTATGTCCAGCCTGACTGTAATCTTCCCTCGGGTGAAGGCTTTGCAAGACAGACACTTTATTCGCAGAGATATTTCATGGAAAACTTCGGGACTATGGCTAAAGTCGGCTATAACGTTGACTCTTTCGGTCATAACGCAAACCTACCGCAGATTCTTAAGAAAAGCGGTATGGACCAGTACATTTTCATGCGTCCCGCTCCTCATGAAAACAATCTCGACTCGGATATTTTCAACTGGAAGTCTGCAGATGGTTCAAGCGTTCTTACATACCGTATTCTTGACCCGTATTGCTGTAAGTTCGACGAAATGGAAAAGCTCGAGGAAAGAATTGCATACCTTGATGAAACAACAAAGGCTGAGATTGATTCCATTCCGTTCTTCTACGGTGTCGGAAACCATGGCGGTGGTCCTACAATCAGACATATTGAACTGCTTAAGGAATACGCAAAAGCTCATCCCGAATGTGAAATGTATTTTTCAACTCTCCTTGATTTCTTTGACAGAGTTCGCAGCGACGGATGTAAAGTCCCGGATTATACAGGCGATCTTCAGCACCACGCCGCAGGCTGCTATGCAACCGTTTCGGATATCAAAAACGGCATAAGAAGAAGCGAGTGCGAGCTTCTTGCTGCTGAAGAATTCTCTGTTCTTGCAAGAAGACTCTGTAATAAAAAGTATGACTCAAAGAAATTTGAAAATGCGTGGAATAATGTGTGCTTTCTCCACTTCCATGATATTATGGACGGCTGCTGTATCAAGGAAGTATATGATGATACAAAGTATATGTACGGATCTGCTCTTGAGGTTGCTGCAGTTGCGGAAAACAACGCTCTCCAGACAATTTCCTGGGCAGTTGATACAATGGATGATAAAGAAACGGGAATACCTGTTTTCGTGTTCAACCCGCATCCGTTCTCCGTTCGTCAGTGTGTTCAGGTAAATCAGAAGGCTGTGGGTATTCTTGACAGTAATAAAAAAACCGTGCCGTGGCAGCTTGTTCGTTCTTCCACAAAGGAATGCTATAACAGACCCGATATTGCATTTATGGCAGAAGTTCCTGCTCTCGGATACGCAGTTTATTATCTCGTGGGTGCAAAGACAGACCCCGAAGAAGGCTTCAAAGCCGAAGAAAGCGATGTTAAGGCGTATGACACTTATGGAAGCAAATCTTCTTTTGGTTGTTCAACAATTCACCTTGAAAATGAATACTGGCATCTGAAGTTTGAAAACTATTCGGGATATATTTCCTCGTTCTTTGATAAGAAAGCCGAAAAGGAAATTATAACTGACAGAGCCGCAGTGCCCGTTGTCATTGATGAGTACTACCACGATACATGGAGCCATGATAAGAACTTCTTCACAAACGAGATGGCACTTTTTTCGGATGCCGAAGTGAAGGTGGTTGAAAGCGGACCCGTCAGAGCAACAGTAAAGGTAGTCAGCAGATATAATAATTCTACTCTTACACAGTATTTCACCCTATATTCCAACAGTAAGAAGATCGAAGTTCGTGCTTCGGTTGACTGGCATGAAAAGCATAAGATGCTTAAAATCAAGTGGCCTTTTGTCGTTGAAAATCCGAAGGCAATTTATGAAATACCTTTCGGCTTTATCGAAAGACCTGCAGACGGTGAAGAAGAACCCGGACTTATGTGGTTCGGCGTAAAGGGAACAAATGGCGGATATGCAATCTGTAACAGCGATACATATTCCTCCTCCGTAAAGAACGGAACGCTTTACCATACCGTTTTAAGAAGTCCCATATACGGCGACCATGGCGGACCGAGAAGCGATGAGTCTGACTATACCGAACAGGGTGTAAGAGAATTCAAGTATGTTGTAATGCCTTTTGACGGTGCTAACGCCGAAGTTATCAAAGAATCCCGTGCACTTAATAGGCCTCTTACAAACGTCATTGAAAACTGGCATAGCGGAAAAATATCCGATAAGGTTTATGAGGGTATAAACGTAAGTGCTGATAACGTCGTTGTTTCGGCAGTCAAGCGAAGCGAGGACGAAAAGGGACTTGTTGTAAGACTCTATGAAACAGAGGGCGAAAAGACAAGCGTCACAGTAAAAGGCGGTGTTTTTGATACGCCGCTTAAGGCACAAATCACTCCTTTCAGCTTTGAAACGTACTTGCTTGAAGACGGAAATACAGAGTGGAAAAAGGTAATGCTTACCGAATACGATTACGAATAAAATGAACCGTCTTGGTGTATATCCAAGACGGTTTTTGCTTTATTTTTATACACGAAATAACATTCACTTTTTCAATCCATCCAAATACTCTTTCGGCGAATGTCCCCAATGATTCTTGAATGCCTTGCTAAAGCTTTGTACACTCGAATAATACAGCTTGTCGGCAACGACCGAGGCTGAATTGTTTTGAGATAACAGTAATTTTGCAAGATCAAGTTTCTTTACTCTGTGGTATTCCTCAAGCGAAATTCCCGTGAATTTTCTAAAGACTTTTGTCAGATAGTCGTGACTGTAATTTAAGGTTTGCGATATAGCCGTGATGTTTTTGATTTCATAGAAATGGGAATCTATATAACCGAGGGTGTTGCAGCATAGCTCAAGATCACTTGAAGCGGATTGCGAGTTGCTGTAAAACAGTGCTGCAAAGGATATAACAAAGCGTTTTATAAGATATGACAGCAAAATGTCGTGATACAGTCTTGAGTCATTCGTCATTTCAAGAACTATGCTTTCAATGTTTTGTGCAGCTTCTTCATTCCGGATAATTCTGTTTTTTCCGTCCTTGTTATAAATCCATATATTGCCGAACTTTGATGCATATGTTTCGTTACTTACGTCAAGACTTATGTAATTGTATTTAAAATCACAGTCCTTGTCTGCTTCAACCTTATAATAATCAAACGGCAAGGTTACATATACGTCGCCTTCACTCAAATCGTTTTTTACTCCGTTTGTATAAAAGGTTCCCTTACCTCCGGTAATTACATAGAATTTATAGCTGCTGCCGCGAACATAAGCGTCCGTGCCAAAGCCTTTTCTGAGAACAACCCCGTGACCGAAAGCTAAAATTTGCCCGTATTCTTCGGGGTTGGATTTTGGTATATCGACCGACATTCTGCCACCTCCTTTTTCACGTTTATTATACATTATACAGAAATACGTGTCAATGAGAATTGTTGTCCATCTATTAAAAAATGCCGTCTTAGGATAACTATTTGTTAAGAATAAAACTTTTTTTGAATAAAGCAGTTTGGTATAATTATGATGTAAGAAACTATATATGTCGTTTTGGAAGGAGACACATAAATGAAAAGATTACTGAGTTTGTTTATTGTAGGTGTTCTGGTGCTTTCGTTACCGATTTGTGCCATGCCTTCGGCTGTGACGGTAGGAGACCTTGCAAAGGAATTTGTCAGCGAAGCTTACTCAGATTCTGCCGAACTTTCGGCTGATACGTCGTGGTACGATACCGTAAAAGGAAAGCTTCTTTTCCATATGGACTTTGAAGAAAATAACAACGGAGGCACCGTTACCTCCGATGCCTGCACCGATATGATAGGTCAGCCGTCATCAAACGGAAAGCCTGCCACAGGCTTTGGTAAGGTAAATCCCAATGTAGATTCTGCCGCATCCTCTCTTTATAATATGTCCTTCAGATATGTTGACGGTGTTTCCATTGGCAGTGAAGGCAGTAATAACTTTATTCAGGTGTCAACTCTTGAGAATACATACGTTTCAATGTATTTCGGCAATGTGTTTACGGAAACAGGTACATATACAATTGATTTTAAGTATAAGTATGTTCCCGACAGTTCTTCTACTGCACACTTTTACTACCTTGAACGCAAAACCCCTGCAGGTGATGCAATAAGCGACATGGTTACAGGTGAATGGACGGATATGTCAATTACCTACGATGTAACCGCCGCTACCGATATAAGACTTAACTTTACCACAAAGGACAGCACTGTATACTCTACAAACGATATGTTCTTTATCGACGACGTTAAGATTTATAAGTACGAAGAACCGCCCGTTGAAGAAGAGCCTACAGTTTCCACAAAATGGTATAACATAGAAAAGGGTAACCTTCTTTTTAATGCAGGCTTTGATACAAATAATGAGGGCGGCTCTGTCACCTCCGATGCCTGCACAGATATGATAGGTACTCCCTCGTCAAACGGCAAGCTTATGTCTCTTTTTGGCGAAGTGAATCCTTATGCGCCCACATCTGATTACAATATGTCCTTCAGATATGTTGACGGTGTATCAATAGGAAGCGAAGGGGACAATCAGTTTATGCAGGTGTCAACCTTAGAGAACACTTACGTTTCTATGTACTTCGGCAATGTGTTCACCGAGGCTGCAACCTATACAATAGAGTTTAAGTATAAGTACGTACCCGACAGCGCATCCACTGCAAACTTCTACTACCTTGAACGTAAAACCCCTGCAGATGATGCAATAGGCGAAATGGTTACGGGCGAATGGACAGATATGTCTATTACCTACGATGTAACGGCTGCTACCGATATAAGACTTAACTTCACAACCAAGGACGGTACTACTTACTCCACAAACGATATGTTCTTTATCGATGATATCAAGGTCTATAAAATGGGTGATGCCTTTGACGGAAGCCTTGATGAACCGGATGAACCCGAACAGCCGGAAGAACCCGAAGAACCTGCTGTGGAAACCGTAAAGGTTACGGTGATGGGTGGAGTAAACACTCTTGCAGGCGATAAGGTTATTGCCGTTCCCAAGGGAGACATCACAATTGACAGCTTAAAATCATATGTCGTTGACCACGGCGATATGATTTTAACAGGTCTTTCGCTTACGGAAAACGGCGGGTTTCTCAGCGGTTCTCTCACACTCACAGAGGATATGACTGTATATGCCCATTGGCAGAAAACAGGCGAAATTCTTGACGAATACAGCGTTGAATTTGAATTCGATGAATCCAGTGGAAACGATATTATGTGGAACTACACAGGCCGCAATGCATCAACTGTAACAGGCCACGGCTATTCAAGACATAAGGACGGCTACGGCTCACTTACCTTCAACGCCGTAAATGACCACATAGGTATATGGGATTCCAATATCCGAGTTACAAATCAGGCAGGCAAGATAATTGAAAAGGGTAAAATCAAGGGTATCATGATTAGAATGAGATACCGCAATATTCCTACGTTTACCTGTAACTGTAAAACAGATAAGCACAATCATACCTTCCAATATGACAGTTCTTCAGGCACAGCAAAAGATGTAGTATATACAAATAACAGACACATGTTTCAGATTTATTATCTCAATAACTCTGCAGACGCTCTTTCAGAGAATCAGTCGCTTCGCCTCAGATACAATGTCTACGGAACAGAAATAATGAACCAAGAATGGTTTACTCTTTACTTTGATGTGTCGGAAAACGCCGATTTTCAGGAAAATGATATTGCATATCTCAGATATGACTTTGAAAACGGAATCTGGGATAATATGATAATTGACCTTGACTATATCCGTCTTATCGGTGATAAATCCTATGCTCCCGAAACTGTCGATGTCAATGAAATAAAGACAACAAAGCCCATGGGTGTCCGCTTTATGGCATCTCTTACAAAGGAAATTCAGGATTCTGCCACATCCTATGGCTGGATTTTTGCAAGAGAAACAGCCTTGAGTGCTTCATCTATCGAAAATAAAGAATTTACATATGAAGCGGCAACCGAAGCAGGCGTTGCAACGCTCAGAGATGTAAACTTCGGAGAGGGCAGAGACGAGGCACTCATTTATAATGAAGATGGTGCAAACATCTACTTTACCGCACTTCTCTATAATATACCTCAAAGCGGATATACAGATAAAATCGTAGCACGTCCCTTTGCCGTTGTGGGTGACTTGGTATACTACGGCGACTATATCACAAAGAGTATGTACGATGTTGCTTTAGCCATAAAGGCAGACGGCTTCAGAGGACATACTGCGGCACAGCAGTCGTATATACAGAGAGTAATCGACATTGTCGAAGAAAACTAACGAAAGGAGAATGTAAAAATGAAAAAGATAATAATTTCCACACTTGTTGTTGCACTTCTCCTTTGCACCCTTTGTCTTTCTGTATTTGCTTCCCAGATAAAGAACGTTATTTTCCTTATCCCCGACGGTGCGGGCATGAACAGCTTTGATATGGCTAATGACGTTAAGGAAGAGGGCGGTTTTGCCGAGGATGTATTTGTAAACAGAACTCCCGTAGCTAAGGGACCTATGTTTATGAATGACTACTTTGCCGGTCTTTGTTCGACTCATACGATTATAGGCGAGGTCACCGACTCTGCGGCTGCTGCAACCGCTCTTGCTACAGGTACTAAAACTACAGGTACTTATCTCGGTGTTGACTACAGAGGACGTCCTCTTGCAACAATCCTTGAAGGTGCACAGTCTAAGGGCATGAGCACAGGTCTTGTTGTCACTCAGGAATGGATGGCGGCAACTCCCGCAGGCTATTCTTCTCACGTTATGGGAAGAAACGACTATAAGAACGTCTATGAACAGATGGAAAATCAGAAGATAGACGTTGTCCTCGGCGCAGGCTACGGTGCAGTTTCCGAATACGCAACCATTCAGAATGCATCCGACAGAGGTTATAAGATTATAAATAACAGAGACGAGCTTCTCTCGGTAAAACCCGGTGAAAAAATCTGGGGTAACATCTTTGAATCTGCTTCTCCCTACGATATCAACCTTGCAAAAGGCGAACCCACACTTGCAGAAATGACAAGTGCGGCAATTACGGCACTTTCAGGTAATGAAAACGGCTTTTTCCTTATGGTAGAGGGCAGCTGTGTTGATACCGGTGCTCACGCAAATCACGCAATTGTTACCGTCAGCGAATACCTCGCTTTTGACGAAGCTTTTAAGGTTGCGGTAGAATTTGCAAAGACAAGAACCGATACGGTAGTAATTGCAACACCCGACCACGATACAGGTAAGCCTCTCTATCAGCAGCTTGTTGCAGAAGGTAAACAGGGTGAAGTTATTGAGATGATAAGAAATGCAATTCTTCCCGACGCTTCAGTACTTCCCTGGACTTCCACAGGTCATACCATCGACAACGTGGGCGTATGGGTATATCTTCCCGAAGGCGTTGACACAATCGAAGGCTTAAACCCGACAGCAGGCGACTGTGCCGATACAAGAGAAAACTATCTTATCGACAACACCGATTTTGCACCGTACATTGCAAACCTTCTTGACATCGACCTTGATGCTCTGACAGGTGAACTTTTCGTTGATGTAACGGATATCGGCGTGTACGATGCAGCTACCGAAAAATTCACCTTCAACAGCGGTAATAAGTACATTTACAGAAACGATGCCTGGTACTTCAGGGGCGAAGAGAAAATAGACCTTGACGGTAAGGTTTGCGTTTACCTTAACGGAAGAATGTACGTGCCGACGGAGGTTGTTGAAGAAGACGACTGGAACTATGTTACAGGCATACAGGGTGAAGGAACAAAGGCAGACCCTTACAGGATTGATGACGTAAACGATTTTCTTACCTTTACCGAAAACATAAAGAACGGCGATGATTATAAGGGTGAGTACCTTGTTCAGACAGCAGATATCGATCTTTCTTCTGAAACTTCCTATGCAGGTTTAACTGAAAATAATGATTTCGCAGGTGTTTATGACGGCAGAGGTTATACAATTACTGTAAATATCAATTCTTCTGCTAACGCCTCTGTGTTCGGCTCGCTTAAAGACGGTGCTGTTATCGTAAATACAGGTGTACTCGGAAGTATTACAAGTACTGCAAAAGCTTCGTGTTTTGCACTTAAAACCGGCAACGGTGCGGTTGTGGCAAACAGCTATTCAAACGTGGCACTTTCCGGTGCATCCTCCGCAGGTATTTCCTTTGAAATTCTCGGCAAGGTAAGTAACTGCTATTTCGGCGGAAGCATCACAGGCGGCGGATACCCGATAGGAAATGTTACAAACGCCGAGAGCATTGATAATTGCTACTATGTTTCCTCATGTGGAGCAAGTCAGGAAAACAGCGGTATAACTGCCGTAACAGAACAAGAAGCAAAGAGCACACTCGCTTCACTTCTTGAAAATACAAGAAATTCGGCAGCTATCGCTTCGGGCTTTGATGTCGATGATATTCTCAAGTGGAGACAAAGCGGTATTTTCTATCTTCCCGAAGTTTATGTTCCTTCTCCAACCGTTACAGCGGTAATAGTTACTCCCGAAAACCCGACAGTAAGCAGAGGCGGCTCGCTCCGGTTCTATGCACAGGCTGTCGGCGAATACAATCCTTCAAACGAAGTACTCTGGACACTTGAATCCTCCTATCCTCTTTCTGATAACACGTATATTACAGAAGACGGTGTATTGTATGTTGACATTCTCGAAACGGCACCTCAGTTTACGGTTATGGCAAAGTCTAAGGTCAATGGTGCCGTAACGGGCTGGACTAGAGTTTCACTCGGAAATGAAATTGTGATAGATGAAAACACTTCCATTGACAGCCTAAATGTTTCCGGTGATACTGAAGTTACTGCAAACGGTTTTGCAGTCACAATTGATGCTCTTGAAGTTTCGAAGAATGTGGTACTTACCCTTGGCAGAGGTACATATGTCATTAAAAACTTCTCAGGTGAGGGTAGAGTTGTTTCGTCGGAAAATGCAAACGTAATAATCGAGTGCGAAAACAAACCCGACGGCTATGTTGAAATCAACATTGGTGAAAAGAAGGATGAGAGAAACGTAAGATACGCAGAAGTCGGCGGCTATCAGTATGAAATTTGTGAGCATAATAACCTTTATGGTGTTGTTGCTGTTAATGATATGCTCATTGAAATCACCGAAAAAACCTTTGACGGTGCGGTTGTAGCTGAAAGCACAAGATATTTCTTTGTGGACTCTGAAAATGAATCTTATTCTGAACTTTCCCTTTCCGATTTCTTTAAGAATAAGAATGACCTTTCAATCCGCACAGGCGATAAGATGGGTATGAGATTCAAGGCGGCGATTAATCCTTCCGTAAAGGACGAAAACGACAGCTTTGAAATATCCGAATACGGCTTTATTATCGGTGTTGAATCTACGCTTATTAATAAGGGCGAACAGCTTAATTTTGATGCGGCAAAATATGTATACGGTGCAGCTTTCAGTAAAGAAAACAGCGTAAATATCATATTTGATTCTTCGGATGATACAAGTCACATAATTGCAGGTGTACTCCACAGTATCCCCGATACTGCATACGGTGAAACGGTGGTTACAAAAACCTATACAAAAATAAATGTTGACGGCAGTGAATATACCGTTTACGGCGAGCCGATAAGTGCTTGTATGTATGAGGTTGCAATGTATCTTCGCGGTGTTGATCTGACACAAGAACAGCAGAATACGGTAGAAACAATTATTGAAAAGGCAACCGATATGAGCCCTGACCTTGGCTTTGATGCGGGAATAATGTTTGAATAACAAAAAAGCCTCCCTTGCGTAATAAGCAGGGGAGGTTGCCTTATTTATTCGGCGAGAATATTCTTGATTTTCGGCACCCAGACATTTTTAATCTTTTCAAAATCAAATTTTGGATAACCTGCAACATAATGATTTGTTCCGGATGTTCCGTCGTCGAGTGTCCACTCGATGATGAACAGCTTTTGCTCCGAGTAGAACACGGGTACTTTTCCTATTTCGGCATTTTCGTTGGCACCTATGTTGAATTTACCGCTTGCTACGGTTTCGTCTGTTTCAGCATCATATATTCTGAAAGTACCCGACTTATTTTCGAGTGTGCAGTTTGATGCGTAAACACAGCTTCCCCAGTTATTGATTTCATCCATCATAATCACAAAGGGCTGCTGGGACTGTTTGAGCCAGTAGTACGCAAGCTTCTTATCAAAGTAGAAATCCACAACAGCATCCGAAACATAAGGCCAGCCGTCTATCATATTCCACCAGATTATGCCAGATGAATGAGGTCGTCTCAGCCTCATTCTCTCGACAAAATACTTCTTTGCCTCGGCTTGTGAGAACTGGGAAACGACAACAAAATCCTCTAAGTTGTCGGGCAAGAAGCCGATAAGCTGAACCACTTGCTTATTCATCATGTCAATTCTGTGTGACCCAAGCATATTCTGTGTGGAATGGAAGTACCACTCGTCGTTTGTATTTGGATAGAGCTTATCGGGATTTATGAATTTCTTTATAGATTCAGCCGAAGCTGAGCCGTGGTATCCGCTTTCGCTGATAAATGAGGCTGTCTGCTTTGTATAGAAGGGCGCCTTATAGTAGTCACGTGAGCCCCAGACGTGAACCTCGGGCAAAACATCATATGCCTTTGTATAATCACGTCCGATTTTATCAAATGCCTTTTCGGAATAAAAGGGACTTGAGGCAAGATAGGGTGTTGTCGGGTCATTTACCTCAACCACTTCACGAAGAACATCTCTTGTAATCTTATTGAAGTTAGGGTTAATACCTGTCGCATCAAGACCGGAGTCGCACTCATTATCCCCTGCCCAAAGTACAATACACGGGTGGTTTCTGTGCTTTCTGACAATATACGCCGCTTCTTTTCGCATCTTGTCATAGAACCATTCTTCCTGAGGATAGAAGTTACAAGCCATTGTAAAATCCTGCCACACGAGTATACCGTGTTCGTCGCAGTAATCGTAGAAGTATGTGTCCTCATACACATTACCGCCCCAGCATCTTATAATATTACATCCGCAGTCGTCTACAAGACTGAGTGCTCTTTCATATCTTTCTGCATCCATACTGTGATAGGGAGAAAGCGGTATCCAGTTTGTGCCCTGGCAGTAGATTTCAACATCGTTTATCTTAAATGCAAATCTTCCGTCGCCGTCGCTTGTTGTATCGGCACGAAGAAGTTCGAGTTTTCTTATGCCGTATTTTACCGTCTTTTCGCAGAGAAGATGTCCGTCATCGCCGTCGGTGATTGTAATTGTAACATCGTACATATCCTGCTCACCGTAGTTTTTCGGCCACCAACGGTAGGGGTTCATAAATCCAAAGGTTGCACCGACACTGCGGAACATCATATTGTGCTTTGCTTGTGTTTTTGAGTCTTTGCACTGTGCAGTAACCGTCAGAACAGGCAGTGTTTTGGGGTATGCAAACTCACACGGCGGAAGGTTTGTCTGAACATTGGCATAAATCTGAACATAGCCGTTGCTGAAAAACTGTTGTACAAAGCTTACATCAACAATTTCATATTCGTCGTGATTTTCCAAGGTTACACCCCGCCATATACCCGCACTGACAGCTCTCGGCATAATATCCCAACCATAAGAATGCGGAGGTCTTCTTGAAACAATCTGATTTGCAGGATGGTCGGTTGTTGCCTGACGCATAAACACGGCAGGATCCTCGAATTTATATTCTTCAAGGAAGGTTGAACGGATATGTACGATGAGGGTATTATTCTCTTTCAGCTTTCCGCCGACAGGGAACTTGTGTCCGATAAGTGCGTTGTCGCTTTCGCCTATTTTTTCGCCGTTAAGATAGTATTCGGCATAACAGTCAACCGCCTCAAAGTTAAGGCAGACGTCATTTCCGTCAAGGTCGTCGGATGTAAACTCTGTCTTGTACCACCATTCCCATGTCTCGATTTTTCTCACATCTCCGAGCAGATTCTTGCCCATAAAAAGGTCATCTGTGATAAGACCGTTCTTTGACAGGTCAAGCTCGACATTTCCCGGTACGGTTGCAGGGATATGTGGTATTTCGTATTTATCGAATTCTGAGTAATTGTCAATTTCGTATTTTCCGCTTTCGGCATAGTAGAGGGTCCATGTGCCATTTAAGTTTTTTGATCTCATTAGACATTGCCTCCGAAAAGTTTTTTTTCAACGCTTGCACAAAGATGGTGATAAACGGGAAGTGTCAGCTCCTGCACCTTGTAGGTTTCGGTTTCGGGTACACGCACGCAGACATCGCAGAGTCTTGAAAGTTCGCTTTCATTCTGTCCTGTAATTGAAACCGTTTTAATGCCAAGTGCCTTTGCTACCTTTGCGGCATTTACTACGTTCTTTGAGTTGCCGCTTGTGGAAAGACAAAATAGCATATCATTTTCCTTTGCATAGCCGTAGACAAGCTGTGCGTAAACATATTCAGGTGCAACATCGTTAAGATATGCCGTAAGTACTGAAGACTGAGACGGCAGGGATATTGCGGGAACACCCGTCTGAAGACACTCTGCAATTTTTTTGGTTTCATCACCGAACTGTGTTTTTAATTTTTCAACTACGCAGGCATCGGGTTTTCTTTCATACATAAAGCTTTTCATAAGCTCACCTACAATATGGTCACAATCCGCGCAGCTTCCGCCGTTTCCGCAAAGCAGGATTTTTCCACCTGACCTATATGTTTCGAGCATCATTGAAACAACCTTTTCTATGTCTTCTCTAGCATCACAAAGCCCCGGAAATCTCTCATAAAGTGATTTTTCATTATACTCTGCAAACATTTCTGCACCTCCGAAAGTAATATACTTCACTATTTACATTATATATACAATATACCCCCTTGTAAATTAAAAAATGAATGATATTATTAAGAAAATTAATCGTTTGCAGGTGATAAAACATGTCTGAAAACCACGAAAACACAATGTGGATAATTGACAGTCATTTAGAAATTTCATCAAGAAATCATTTAAAAGGGCCTGTCGTTCAAAGTCATTGGCACGACTATTTTGAATTTGAAATAGTAACAAACGGTACATACTGCAACACAATTTCGGGTAAAACTCACGAAGCTAAACGCGGCTGTGCCTGGATTATGACATACCTTGACTATCATTCGGTAGACTGCACCGAGGATTCTTCTCTTATAAACATAAGCTTTACAAGTGATGCCGTGTCAAGTGAAATTTCAGATATTTTATCGGGAACTCCCGGCGGTTTTCTTTGTGAATTTGAAGAGGATGAGGCGGAATACATCATATCATTATGCAAACAAGCACAATTCGAGTACGAAACCAAGCCGTCTTTATGGAAAGAAGCACTTTCGGGTCTTATCGAGAACATACTCATAAGAACCATAAGAAAATCGGGTGAAAAAACGTTATCAATTCAGGACAAAGCGCCTAATCTTTTACAGTCGGTTGTTTCATACATCAACAAGAGTTTTAAGAGTGACGTTTCTATATCTGCCACATCCAAAATTTTTGCGATTTCTCCCGGCAGGCTCGGATGCATTTTCTCCAAAAGCTTTGGTATGAGTTACAACGAATATGTCAACAGAGTTCGGCTTCGTTATGCCTGTAACCTGCTGTCGGGTACAGACCTTACGGCAAAGCAGATTGCCTTTGAATGCGGTTACAGTTCGGTTGAATATTTCTTTTATGTTTTCAAAAAGGAGCTGAAAACAACACCGGGTGAATACAGAAACGGTATATTATAAAACAGCAAGGCGGTGCAAAAGCACCGCCTCTGTTATTCTATTGTTCTGCCGCCATAAGTGCAAGGGAAAGTGCCGCATAGTCGCCGATGTTTTCTCCGAGAGCACTGGTCAGAACCTTGCAAACTTCTGCCGCCATTGGCAGAGCTTCCTTGTTAATCACTTTTTTGCACTCATCCCACAAAAGCTCTTTGCTTCTTGTAAAAATACTGCCTATAATTATTGCTTCGGGATTGAGAATATCAATGAGTATAGACAAGCCTTGTCCCAAACGTCTGCCGCTTTTGGCATATACACTTTTTGCAAATTCATCGCCGTTTTCGGCATAATCCCCGATAAGCTTTGCGTTGATATAGTCAAGTTCAGTTTCATCCTTGCAGAATGCTACTTTTTCGCCTTTATCGAGTTTTGCCTTTGTCATAGCTTTTCCCAACTGTGCAATACCGCCGCCGCTGCAAAAGCCTTCAAACGAGCCTGCCTTACCAAAGCCGACGGGACCGTCGTCAGACAGCCTTATATGTCCGCACTCGCCTGCGTTATCGTTGGTTCCGCTGTACAGCTTTCCGTCTAAGATAAGTCCTGCACCGAGACCTGTGCCGAATGTGAGGAAAACCACATTTTTAT
Organism: Clostridia bacterium; assembly: GCA_017620655.1. Classification (GTDB taxonomy): domain Bacteria; phylum Bacillota; class Clostridia; order Oscillospirales; family CAG-382; genus UMGS1387. The sequence continues at coordinate 20,236 of JAGAUT010000050.1, forward strand.
AACCTCTGCCTGCACCGAATTTGAATTCTGCATAGGCACAGGCATTGGCATCATTCTGGATAACCGTAGGAATACTAAAGCGTTCTTCAAAATACCTGACAGCCTCGATATTATCCCATCCCGGAAGATTGGGCGGTGACAAAATTACACCTCTTTTTGAGTCAAGAGGCCCGCCGCAGCTGATGCCTATGCCGTCGATTTTATATGTCTTAATCTGCTTTTCGAGAATATCGCCGAACTTTGAAAGCGTTTCATAAGGCGGCAGAGTCACAAACTTTTCTTTGTACAAAATGTCAATATTGCCCTTTTCGTCTGCCTTGCCGATACTCAAAGCACACTTTGTTCCACCGATGTCAATTCCGCAAAGATGCATTTTTATCACCTCTAAGTGAATTATATAACATAAGATTTTTATTTACAAGTAAGAAAATTGATTGTCTAATTCTGATAAATGATTCTAAAATATTATTCATGTTAATAAATTACCCCGAGAATTGTGGTTCGGCAGCATTTATCCCGCCGAAGACGCTCTGAAAATGACAATCTAAATGAAAGATGAAAATGTGAGGGGTCAAATATTTGACCCCTCTAGGATTTATTCTTTTAGGTGGCAAAATCACCCTATTATTCCTTGTTTTTATTCTTTTTCCAATGTGAATACATCCTTGACTGGAGGTATATACGAATGTGTTCTTCCTTGGATAAAGTCAATCTTTTTCGGAGATTTTACATTGTTGTAAAGTGCCGTAATACCCGAAGGAGGACAGGTGTAGTCACCGAGACCTGCTTCTATGTAAACAGGACACTTGAGATGCTTTGCGGCGATCGCAGTATCAAAATAACGAAGTCCGTTGTCAGGCTCGGGTCTCCAGCCTCTGATTCTCTTTTCTTTTTCTATGGCAAACAAATCGCAGAACCAGGGAACTATTAACTCGCACTTTGAATTTTCAGCATAGTCGGTGTGAACTGCCATATTGCACGCCTGGAATGCACCCTGACTGCCGCCGGCAAAGATAAATTTACCGTTGGATTTTTCGTGATTCTTGAAGTAGTTGAAAATCTGAAAATCTCTTATATACATCTTTTTATAGTATGTAGTGTCGGGGTTTTGATTTTCTTCTCTGCTGAATCCGTAGTCCTTGTATTTCGGAGAAGCCAAAAATTTATCATAATAGCTCTGCTCTCTGAAGTTTTCAATGTCGTGAGCATTTGCAAAAACGAGTATTCTGTCGGGAAAATGCTCAAGCCATACCGACGTTACTGCATAACCGATGTGATGGAACTGGATGGGAAGGCTTTTGTCCTTTGCGTTTTCGGGACATATCACGATGCATGAAGCATAGTCGCCTGCGGTGGATTTTAAGTGGTATTCCTTGCCGATAAAGCCCTCATTTACTTTGAGCTCTTTTTCAAATATGATTTCGGGCTTAATTTCGGCAGCCTCTTTCTTTACTCTGTCCCAGAATTCGAAATAGTCGTCAGGTTCGTCTGTCTCACACTTTATTCTGTCGATGTCAGCACCCGCACCGCCTTCAAAAAGGGGCATATCTTCGATAACATTCTTTTCTTCATCGCAAGGTGATGCCACAACCCTTAAATAGCCGTCACGGGAAAGACTTGTTTCAAAGGTAAATACACCGTCTTTATCAGGCTCAAGGAAAAAGCTATCATTTCTTCCGTCATCGCCTTCAACCGATACTTTTGCATAGGGAAGTAATACCGCCTCACCGTCTGCAAAGAATATAAGAGTGAAAATCATTGTTTCATTTACAGTGTAGGTGAGAGGATTTTTGTTTGTTTTTCCTTGAA
>JAGAUT010000051.1 GCA_017620655.1 Clostridia bacterium
GGAATGTTGCCCCCTCGATGTTGCACGTACACCAAATGTGGGGTAATAAGCCGCCACGGCGAAAGAGGGGAAGTCAGCGGAGGTTTGGCGGCAGTGCGTTTGTTCTTGGTGTACTTGCGGATTTTGACCGCAATGTAGAAGAATCACTTGCAGTTCAGCTCGTCAAAATTCGACAAATAAGCGAAAGGCTGTCCAAACCGAGCCATCCCCTCTTTTTGAGTGGAGAATTTTTGGTACTTTTGTTTCGGGACAAAAGTACAAAGAAAGGCCCTTGCAGAGGCGAAACACTCCTGACACCCGTTATTTGTGCGACACTGAAGGCTTGTTTGTTGCAAACACACCCCGTGCATTGTCAGCTGCGACTCGCCGCCGGGCCGAAAGAAGGTCGGCACCGCAGTGCCGAAACACTCCCCGCCGAACGTTTGCCGTCGGGCTTTCCCGACTGTCAGCTGCGACTCGCCGCTTTCTTTCTCAGTTCCTCCAGCTTTTTATTCACTGCCACTAGGGTCTCCTCGGGCGTTTGCGCATCCTTTGCCGCCATTTCCATGGGGCAGAGTCCGTCGCCCTTGCGGTTGATGATTGCCTCTGTCTTTGTTCCGAAAGAATACTCGACACCGTATCTTTCAAAAACTTCAATCGCACCCTCGCTTATGATTTCGGCATAAACGTTTTTAAGTCCGAGAAGCACAAACAGCATCGCCGCAGCCTTGCCCACAATTTTATCGGCGGCAGCACCTTGTGACAAATCCTTTTTGTCGTTGCAGAGTGACGCCACAAAACCGATGCCTTTGGCACTTGAGACAATTCTTTCATTACCGCAGACATATGCGAAAACGGCATCCGACAACTCTATGATTTCTTTTGCTTTTATGAGGTTTTCATTCATCATGGACCTTACTCCTCGGTGTTATATTCCTTTAAATTATATCACGAACAGCCTCTTTTGCAACAGTTTTTTTCTGCAGTTTAACAAATAATACGGGAAAATCCAAAAAAACTCTTGACAAAGTAGTGTTTTGTTGTTATAATAACTTTGTAATCAATACAATTTATAAAGAATCGAGGTGCCAACAAATGACATCAGCAGAGATTTTGCAGCAGCACGGAATACGTCCGTCACTCACAAGAGTTATGATTTATGACTATCTGAGAGAGCACAGAACACATCCCACAGCGGATGAAATCTACACTGCCCTCTCGCCCAACGCCCCCACACTTTCCAAGACCACGGTATACAACACAATGAAGCTTCTCTCGGCAGAAGGTGTTATAAAGACAATTACAATCGAAGAACAGCAGGCAAGATTCGATGCCTGTATAGACACCCACGGACACTTCTTATGCAAGGACTGCGGAAAGGTCTTTGACTTTGACACAGAGCTTCCGTCCATGAAAATCCCCGAGGGCTTCTCCCCGACGGTGACGGAAATATACTGTATCGGCAGATGCAAGAGCTGTAATTGACAAAAAACTCCCGAAAGGGAGTTTTTTTGTGTCTTATATATTGAAAAACGAAAGAATTCGGAGTATAATTGTAGAGTGAAAAAGTAAAGTAAGGAGAAATTACCATGATTCCCGAATATACTTTGACAGCAAACCAACTGACTCCTGCAATTGTCAGCCTCGGAAAATACTCAACACCCGTCTGGATTCAGCAGAACTGGCAGGAAGGTGAGTATGCCGTCTATATAAGAAACAACGGTTGCGGACATTGTTGCACAGCTATGGCGCTTAATCTTTGCGGGATAGAAACAACTCCTTACGAAGAATATCTTCTTTGTCGTGAAAAATTCGGTGTGCCAAAGCAGCACGGCATAGAAACAGAGGAAAATTTTCACAGTGTAAGCGGCATAGTGAAAATAATGGCACATTATGGCATAAAGGCAGAATGCTTCGGTGTTCCGCAGGGCGAAAGCAAAAAGGCGTCAGAGCATATTGAAGCTGCCCTTAAAAACGGAAGTCTTGTTATTTTCTGGTCACATCCGGGCTGCAAGCTACCCGACAACCCTTTTTCACCCGGCGAGCATTATGTTCTTGCTGTGGGAATTGATGAGGGTGGCAGAATTTTAATTGCCAACAGTTCAGAACGTTCAAGTGCAAAAGACGGAATTCAATTTACAAACAGCGAAACAATCGGCAAAGCATTATTCGAAGGCTGCGAACCACAGGATTTTACGTGGGGACGGCATGACCTTTTGCACTCGGGCGGATATGTTGTTGTAGAAAGGAAAATTTAAAAATGTTTGATGCAGTAAGAGTAAAAAACGAATGTGTAGAGTGGATAAGAGAGTTTTTTGAGGAGAACGGCAAGGGCTGTAATGCGGTACTCGGCATCTCTGGCGGCAAGGACAGCTCGGTTGCGGCGGCTCTCTGTGTCGAGGCTCTGGGTAAAGAGCGTGTTATAGGCGTGCTTATGCCAAAGGGCGAACAGCATGATATCGACATGGCGCGTCTTCTTGTCTCACATCTCGGAATAAAAAGTTATGAAATCAACATAAAGGACGCATTTGACGGTCTCGTTTCGGCGTTTCCCGACGAGCTTCCCCTCTCGGCACAGGCA
>JAGAUT010000052.1 GCA_017620655.1 Clostridia bacterium
CCTTGTCAAAGCGGTGCATTATTAACGGATGATATGCCGGACAAAATTGAACAAACGAAAACAGTCGCTTTGGCAAGAACCATTGCGACTGTTTTTTATTTGAGACGTAAAAGGTGCAAATAAGTCTTTGGATATGTATCTGATGTTTGACATAATTGTCTCATCCATAAACCGCCCCGTCAAGCCAAGCATCTGCTTCCTCAAAGGACATCAATCTGTATTCATCCTTCTCTTTCTATCTCCTTTCTCTCCTAAAAAAGAAGAAGTAGAAGAAGGAGAAAATGGCTTTATTCCTTGATTTTTCCATCTTTTTTCTTAAAACTTCTTTTTCCTTTTTTCTTCCCTTTTTGAAAAGAAGAAGGAGAGAAGAAGACGTTCTTTTTTCTCATTTCTTTTCTCTTTTTTTGAAGAAGAAAAAGAAGGGAAAGGGAAAAGGGAGAGAGAAAAAATATTTGCCCTTTTGGGAAAGTTTTTATTGTCCTATGACACCAAAATAAAGACCTTGTTCATTTGGAACAGGGTCTTTTTTATTTCCGTGACGCTATTTTTCAAAATGTCGCAAAAATATGACAAAAAAATGCGAGAAATATGATTGCAATTATAAGGTTTTGCAGGTATAATTAAACTGTAAACTAAAACCGGCAGTTCTCCGTAACGCCGAGGAGGAGTGAAAAATATGGCAAGAAAACAGAACCTTTATCCTTACCATCTCATTGATGAAGAAATCCACTATTCGGGTCACCACGAGGAATCAAGCTGGGACGCTGACCACAGAGGTAACGGCGGCGTTTTGCCTCCTACTATCGACCACCGTGTTGTAAAGAGCGTTCTTACCACTTTTCCTGTCTTCCAGAGACGTAACATTACCGAGGAAGTAAGCGGTGTTGTTACTTTTGAAGGCACTTTCCGTGTTGTATCGGGGGACGGACTTTACTTCGGCTTCTGGGGTGACAAGGGCGATGAAAAGGAAGCCTTTGTTTTAAGACAGAACGGTACATATTTCTATGCAGGTGCAAAGGCTGTTTTCAAGGTCGATACAGAATGGCACTATGTAAAATTTGTTCTCGATATAGACAAGGGCGAAGTAAAGGTACATCTTGACGGAAAATTTGTCGTTGAGCTTCCATTTACAGGCAAGGCAAAGACACTTTCAAGATTTGAATTCGGCTACGGCAAGCAAGATACGGGCGAAGCTATGTTCTTCAACGACCTTGAGGTTTATAAGAACTACATCTTCTGCGACTCCATTGTACCGAAATACGACGGAAATCTTCCCGAAGAATATGAAATCAAAAAAGAAGGCAAAGTGACTCTCGGCAGACGCCGTTACAGCCCCGCTTCCAAATATTCAACATACTTTATGAGGGCGGGCAGCGGTACATCTTCTACTGTCACAAGAAGATTTGAAAGAGCTTCGGGAAATGTCTGCTTTGAAATGAAGTATCACCTTCCCAAGGCGGGTGCAATGCTGACGGTAAGTCTTATGTCGGCAGGCACAGAGGTTATCTCTGTTTACGATGAGCTTACGGCTCTCTGCTGCAAAGACGGCGTGCTCAGAAACCACTCAAAGAACGTATGGCAGACACTCAGAATCGAAGCCGACACCAATACAAATACAGCACTTGTCCGTCTCAACGGCAAGGTATGCTCAACAATAAGCTTTGACAACGATGCGGAATTTGTTGATGCAGTAAAGCTCAGCCTTGTCTGTGGTAAGGCACTGGAGCTTCAGTTCTCGGATCTTAAAGCATTCATCATTCCTCCGTATCCCGCAGATTATGTTCCCGAACCCGTAATTCCCAAGAAGAAGGGTGACTACTATGTGGGTATGAACATCTGCTCACTCTGGCGTGAAGGTTCTCATTACGGCTGGGACTGCATTACCCCCTTTGACGAAAACAAGCCCCTTCTCGGCTACTACGATGAAGGTATCACAGAGGTCGCAGACTGGGAACTCAAGTGGATGGCAGAACACGGTCTTGACTTCCAGCTCTACTGCTGGTATTCAAGTGAAGCACAGAGACCAATGCTCAAAACAAACCTCTCAGAGGAAATCCACAACGGACATATGCTTGCAAAGTACGGCGACAAGGTAAAACTTGCCCTTCTCTGGGAAGCATCCGCATGTACACATCCCACCTGCTTTGAAGATGTAAGGGACTATATATTCCCTTACTTTATAGACTATTTCTTCTCAGATCCGAGATATATGCAGATTGACGGATATGCCATAATGTCAATCTATGCTCCCGACAGGCTGGCATCGGATGTAGGCGGTCCCGAACAGGCGAAAAAGTGCTTTGAATATCTCAGAAACGAGGTCAAAAAGCTCGGCTACAAGGGTCTTGTCGTTCTCTGCTGCGGAGACAACAATCCCGTATACAAAGCATGCGGTATAGACGGCGTTCACGCATACAACTGGGGCATCAACGGCTGGGATGTTGAATTTACAAAGGACAGAATCAGAGGCAACATCCAAGAGGGTTCAACTCATACGGTTCCTACCGTTTCCATGGGCTTCAATCACACAGGCTGGACAGGCATCCGCACCCCTGTACTTGAGCCGAGAGACATGGTAACACTCCTTGAATGGTCAAGAGACGAGGTTCTTTCAAAGGTAGAGGACAAGGACTCCTGGAAATCAAAGCTTGTAATGCTCTCCACATGGAACGAATACGGCGAGGGTACTTATATGATGCCTGCGGGTGTACACGGCTTCGGCTACCTTGATGCACTTCGCGAGGTGTTCCTTGAGGACGTGCCTCACGTTGACATTGCACCCAATCAGGATCAGCTGGACAGACTTTGTATTCTCCATCCGCAGGACCGACGCCTTCTTGCACCCTTTGACAATCTTCCCGAAGACACAACCGAGTATCCCGTAATCAAGAAGTATGAATTCAAGACAAAGGAAGACATTGAAAAGTGGGATATTCATCAGCTCACAAGCTATGAAATACGCGACGGCAAAATGTGCGGACACTCCGAAGAAGCTGACCCTTACATGATTCTCAAAGACGATGGCTTCCTTCCCGTATCCACCGAAGAAATCGGCAAGATTGTGGCACACATCAGAACATATAAGCCGGTAAATGCTGCTTGCTGTATTCAGTGCTACTTCAAGTTTGACGGCAGTGACAAGTGGTATCATTGGCCTATCTCCCACATTTCCGACCCCAACGGAGTTGTTGCCCTTACCCTTGACCCCAAGGCTGAGCACAAATTCCCTTGGCATCAGACAATCACAGGCTTCAGATTTGACCCCGTATGGAAGCAAGGGGACTTTGAGCTTGAAAGCATCGAATTCTATGCCGCACCGCCTCATAAGGTGTTCTATATCAACGACAGGATTGTGGATATGGCACTTGCCCCCTGTGAAGAAGACGGTACTGTATATATTCCCTTTGATACAAAGAGCGACCTCAAGAAGCTGGCGAATATGTACTACGAATGGAATTACACATCGGAAACCCTCACAATTTACGGCGAAAAGACTGCGGTATTTACAAAGGACAGCGATATTGTTATAATTGACGGACAGGAAATGTCACTCAAAAAGCCCCTTTCCTTCCTTGACGGAATTCCGCTTGTTCAGGCGGACATTCTCTGTGATATTCTCGGAATGGAAATACGCTTTGGCAAATTTGAAGTAAGGCTTAACAGCAAGTAAAACACCGAAAGGACACCCGAATGATAAGACAGGCAACAGAAAAGGATATACCGAGGCTTCTTGAAATTTACTCCTCGGCAAAGACTTTTATGCATACAAACGGAAACCCCAATCAGTGGAACGGGGCATATCCCGACAAAGATGTGCTCCGAGCCGACATCGAAAAGGGAAACCTTTATGCCATGTATGATGGCGGGAGGATATACGGCTGTTTTGCCCTTATCGGCGGTGACGACCCGACATATGCATATATTGAGGGAGGGTGGAAATCTGACTCTCCCTACGGTACAATCCACCGCATTGCAGGCGACGGCACAAAACACGGCATAATGAGAGAGTGCTTTGACTTTGCGAGAGGGAAGTACGACCACCTGAGGGTTGATACCCACGAGGATAATAAACCCATGCAGAATGCCGTGAAAAAGTGCGGATTTGAGTATGCAGGTGTAATTTATCTTAAAGACGGCTCGCCGAGATTGGCTTTTGAATGGAATAAATAATAACAAAACACAGGAAAACGCTTGAAAAAGCGTTTTCTTTGTGCTATACTTACTGAAGTTTGCAAACACACGCAGTTTTCGGAGGAAAAAACAATGTCAACACCAGATTTCAAGCGGACAAAGCTTGCCTGCTATTCGTCATATTTTACAATGTCAACGGTGTTCTGCCTGCCGCCGCTTCTTTTTGTTACCTTCAATAAGATGTACGGCATTTCATGGACACTTCTCGGTACCCTTGTACTTGTAAACTTCTGCACACCGCTCGCGATAGATTTGATTTTTTCGTTCTTTTCCAAATATTTCAACGTGAAAAAGACGGTAAGGATTATGCCTCTTATTACGTCTTTAGGTATGCTTGTATATGCTTTTGTACCGACCTTTTTCCCGGGACATGCGTACCTCGGACTTGTTGTGGGAACGGTGATTTTTTCCGTATCTGCAGGTCTTTCCGAGGTTCTTTTAAGCCCCATGATTGCCGCAATTCCCTCGGACAATCCGCAGAGCGACATGAGCTTTCTTCACTCGCTTTATGCGGCGGGAATCCTTACAATGATTGTTGTCAGCTCCCTTTCCCTCAAAATCATCGGAAATGAAAACTGGATGTATCTTACATTCGCCCTCGCACTTCTTCCCATAATTTCATCGGTGCTTTTCACAATTTCGCCTATTCCCGATATGGATACATCAAATGACGGTGTGCCCAAGACGGAAAAAGCAAAGAAGAAGAGCGTCGGTCTTGCCCTTTGTGTCGGCTGTATCTTCTTCGGTGCATGTGCCGAGAACGTTATGACAAACTGGATTTCGGGCTATATGGAAAGTGCGTTGTATATCGACAAAACCCTCGGTGATATTCTCGGCATGGCGGTGTTTGCCGTATTCCTCGGTTCTGCGAGACTTATCTATGCAAAGTACGGCAAGAACATCATGAGAACACTTCTTCTCGGCATGACCGGTGCGGCAATCTGCTATCTCGTTGCAGGTCTTTCGTCAAATATTGTTCTGGCGTTTGTTGCCTGTATAATGACAGGCTTCTGCACTGCAATGCTCTGGCCGGGTTCTCTTATTATGATGGAAGAAAATGTGCCGGGTGTAGGCGTTGCGGCTTATGCACTCATGGCGGCAGGCGGAGACTTCGGCTCGTCTCTTGCACCTCAGCTCATGGGCATTGTGGTTGACAATGTGTCTGCAAGTGATTTTGCACTGCGGCTCGGCGCATCCATGAACCTCAGTCCCGAACAGATTGGCATGAAGGCAGGCATGCTTGTCAGTGCCGTGTTCCCGGTAATCGGTGCTGTGCTTGTTGTGTTTATAATTAAGTATTTCAAAAAACAAAGTAATAGATAGTTTATGAAAAACACCGCCCGGGCGGTGTTTTTCTTTTTATAAACGGTAGTATATTTTTCTGAAAACCGTAAAAAATACTACAGTATAACAACAGAAATCGGAGGACACACAATGAAAGATAAAGCATTCGGCGTACTGCAAAGAGTCGGACGTTCATTCATGCTGCCAATAGCACTGCTTCCCGTGGCGGGACTTCTTCTGGGTATCGGCTCATCATTTACAAATCCAACAACCATTGAAACATACAGGCTTACGGGACTCATCTATGAGGGCGGACTTCTCTATACAATCCTTGATATCATGAGCAAAACGGGCAGTGTTGTATTTGATAACCTGCCGCTTCTGTTTGCCATGGGCGTTGCCATAGGTATGGCGAAGAGGGAAAAGGAGGTTGCGGCACTTTCGGGTGCAATTGCATACCTCATTATGAATGCCTCCATAAGCACGCTTATTGCCTCTCATGGCGGTGTTGAATCCATGGCACCCAACTCCACTACAACAGCCCTCGGTATTACCACACTTCAGATGGGTGTGTTCGGCGGCATAATTGTCGGTCTCGGTGTTGCGGCACTCCACAACAGGTTTTATAAAATTAAGCTTCCACAGGTGCTTTCCTTCTTTGGCGGAACAAGATTTGTACCCATAATTTCGTCGTTGGTGTACCTGCTTGTCGGCGTTCTTATGTACTTTGTCTGGCCGATTGTTCAGGGGTGGATTGCTTCTCTCGGTAATCTCGTTCTCGAGTCGGGTTACTTTGGCACATGGATTTACGGTGTCATAGAAAGGGCACTTATTCCCTTCGGACTTCACCACGTTTTCTATATGCCCTTCTGGCAGACAGAGCTTGGCGGTGCCATGGTCATTGATGGCACACTTGTTCAGGGTGCGCAGAATATCTACTTTGCACAGCTTGCATCAAAAGGTACAGAACAGTTTGCCGTTTCGGCAACAAGATTCATGTCGGGTAAGTTCCCCTTTATGATTTTCGGTCTTCCTGCGGCGGCATATGCCATGTACAGAGCATCCCGTCCCGAAAAACGAAAGGTGGTTGGAAGCCTTCTTCTTTCGGCGGCAATTACAAGTATTCTTACGGGTATCACAGAGCCTCTGGAGTTCACTTTCCTCTTTGTTGCACCAATAATGTATGCCGTTCACTGCATCTTGGCAGGTCTTTCCTTTATGCTTATGCACATTCTGAATGTGGGCGTGGGCATGACCTTTTCGGGCGGTCTTATTGACCTTACCCTTTTCGGAATACTTCAGGGCAACGCAAAGACAAACTGGATATGGATTGTGATAGTGGGTCTTGGCTACGCACTTATATACTATCTTGTATTCTACTTCATGATAACAAAGCTTAACCTTAAAACGCCGGGACGTGAAGCCGACGACGAAGAAACAAAGCTGTATACAAGAAAAGATGTCGATGCAAGAAAAGAGGACAGAAAACAGGGCGATAACGTCAGCCGTCTTATTGTCTCGGGTCTCGGCGGAAAGGATAACATTTCGGATATCGACTGCTGTGCAACACGCCTTCGTATTACCGTCAGGGATGAGAGCCTTGTAAACGATGCACTGCTCAAGGAAAGCGGAGCGTCGGGTGTCATTCACAAGGGTAAGGGTGTTCAGGTGGTGTACGGACCGCATGTGTCGGTTATCAGAAGTACCTTGGAGGACTTTCTCGACTCACCCGAAAGCGAAAGAACCACTGCAAATCATGTTTCGGAAGCACCGCGCAATAAGGAGGACAAAAAGAAACTTTCTCCCTGTACGCTTTTTGCCCATCTTACGGGAAGCGTCATAGCACTTTCTGACGTAAAGGACGAGGCGTTTTCGGCAAAAATTCTCGGAGAGGGTGTGGCAATCGTTCCCGATGAGGGAGTGCTTGTTTCGCCGGGCGACGGCAGAGTGGAAAAGGTGTTTGACACAAAGCATGCATTAAATATCGTTACAGACGAAGGCTGTGAAATCCTGCTTCATATCGGCATTGACACGGTAAAGCTTGACGGCAGATTCTTTGAAGTTCACGTCAGGGACGGGGATAAAATCCACAAGGGAGACAAACTTGTAACTTTTGATATTGACGGCATTAAAAAGGCGGGCTTTGACGTAACAACCCCCATGGTTGTGTGCAACAGCGAGGATTACAGGCAGATAAACGTGACGGCATCGGGAAAGGTGTCGGCAGGACAGAAAATACTTGACATTGAATAAACAACGAAAGGAATCAAAATGAAATCCTTCACTTATGTAATAAAAGATTCTGCAGGAATCCACGCAAGACCTGCGGGACTTCTTTCGAAGCTTGCAAAGGAGTTTTCAAGCGAAATTCTGGTTGAAAAGGACAAAAAGAACGTCAATGCCACACGCCTCATGATGCTCATGGGACTGGGCATAAAATGCGGTGATACCGTTACCGTTACGGTAAGCGGCGAAGACGAGGATGCGGCACTTGACAGAATACAGGCGTTCTTCAGGGAAAACCTGTAAAGAGGGGGCGGCAGAGTGAGACAGTTTTACGGCAGGGGCGTCTGCTCGGGTATTACCATTGGAAGGGCGACGGTTTCCGGAAGGGAAAGACAGCCGATACGCAGAGTCGGCGTGGAAGACACCGTAAAAGAACTAAGACGCTTTGAAGAAGCAAAGAAAAAGGCACACGCACAGCTTCTTGAAATATACGAAAAGGCACTCAGAGAGGTCGGAGAAACAAACGCCGAGATTTTCAGTATCCACATGATGATGTTAGAGGACGAGGACTATAACGAATCGGTTATAAGCATAATAGATACCCAGAAGGTCAATGCCGAATATGCGGTGGATGTCACGGGCGAGAACTTTGCAAGAATGTTTGCCTCCATGGATGACGCTTATATGAGGGCAAGGCAGGCGGACGTCAGGGACATTTCCTCAAGAATAATCCTGTGCATGGGCGGAAGGGAAGAAAAGAAACGTGTCATGAATGACAATTCCGTCGTCTGTGCCGAAGACCTGTCGCCCAGCGAAACGGTGGTGCTTGATAAATCAAAGGTTTCGGGCTTTGTCACCGCCAAGGGCTCGTCAAATTCCCATACGGCAATACTTGCAAGAAGCCTCGGTATTCCTGCCGTAATCGGCGTGGGCGAGGACTTTGTCGGTGCGGTGAATGACGGTGACAGTATTATTGTCGACGGCTATGACGGCAAAATTTTTGTAAATCCCGATGCCGAAACCCTGGAGGTTTACGAGCAGAAGCGCAGGGAAGACAGGCACAAAAAGGAGCTTCTCAGAAGCCTTAAAGGTAAGGATAACGTAACACTTGACGGCACAAGGATAAATGTATATGCCAATATCGGCTCGGCTGACAGCATAGGCGATGTGCTGTATAACGATGCAGGGGGAATAGGGCTTTTCAGAAGCGAATTTCTGTATCTCGAGAAAAACGACTACCCCTGTGAGCAACAGCAGTTTGAGGTATATAAAACGGTGCTTGAAAGCATGGCGGGCAAAAAGGTTGTGATACGCACCCTCGACATCGGTGCAGACAAACAGGCGGAGTATCTCTGCCTTGAAAACGAGGAAAACCCCGCTCTGGGACTTCGCGGCATAAGACTGTGCCTTTCACGGCCTGAAATCTTCAAAACACAGCTTCGGGCACTTTACAGGGCGTCGGTTTACGGGAACCTTGCCATTATGTTTCCCATGATTACAAACAAATGGGAACTGGAAAAAACGCTTGAAATATGTACCCTAGTCAAAAGCGAACTGAAAGAGTGCGGCATTGCCTATGACGAAACAACCGAAATCGGCATTATGATTGAGACCCCCGCGGCGGCAATAATAAGCGATGTTCTTGCCCCCATGGTGGACTTTTTCAGCATCGGCACCAATGACCTTACCCAGTATACCCTTGCCTGCGACAGACAGAACCCGAACCTTGAAGAGTTTTGTGACACCCATCATGAGTCACTTCTCAGACTTATAAAATTCACCAGCGAAAACGCACGTAAAAACGGTGCGTGGACAGGTATTTGCGGAGATCTTGCCGCCGACACCTCGCTCACCGAAACCTTTATAAAAATGGGGGTTGACGAGCTGTCTGTGCCTGCGTCAGAGGTGCTGAAAATCAGGAGCGTTATCCGAAGTTTAGATGTGAGGCTTTGAAAATAAAACGAAAAAACACGTGTTTCTTTGTAAAATGCGTGTTTTTTTGTTGTAAGTTGCACAAAAATCGGCGTGCGTTTTTGGTGTGCTTTTGCCATTTTAACGATTATAATTCAACTGAACTTTGGACATTGCCTACTTCTTTCAAAAGGAGTAAAATTAACATAGCTTATTATTTGATAGTATTATAATAGGAGGAAAATATGAAGAAGACTTATTTTGAACCCGAAATTCTGCTTATCAAGACAAGTGCGGAAGATATCCTTACAGCAAGTGATGAAGAAGTATTTGTCGACGGCGGTGACCTTTTCGATTAATCTGACAAAGCAAAAAAACAGCACATTCAAAAAGGAGAAAAACACTATGAGAAAGTTTTTAAGCGTACTTCTCGCGTTGATGATGGTAGTGTCAACCGTAAGTTTCGCAGCACCTGCAGTTGTAACTGTAGCTGACAGTGCGACAGACGCAAATGTTGCTTATGAAGCAACAGAAACAACTACCGAAGTATTGGAACTCTTTGCAGATGATACATGGTATGACAAGACAAAGGGTACACTTCTTTTCAACATGGATTTTGACGAAGACAACAGCGGTAATGCAGTTGCGGCTTCTGCCTATGACGGCATTTCCCTTGGTTCGTATTCCGCAGGCGCAGGTGAACTCGTTTCAGAACTCGGCAGACTTAATCCTGACGTTGCGGGCAACTATGATGTAGGCTTTAGATACACCACAAGCGGTTCGGCTGCTATTGGTGATGATAATGGTAATAAGTACCTTTCCCTTAATTCAAGCGGAAGTAATCAGATTTCACTGTACCTCGGTAATACCTATACAAAGACAGGTACATATGTGTTTGAATATAAGTATAAGCTCGTGTCAACAGGTGCAACCACAGCAAAAAACATAACTTATAATACACTTACACCTGTTGAAGGCGGCACAGACGCTTATACCTTTGACACATGGGTGACAGAAACTGCAACTTTTGAAGTAACATCAATTCCTTCATACTCAAGAATTATTTTCTATGGTGCTGGTAACTATTCCACATCCGATAAGCTTTACCTCGATGATATCAAGGTGTGGTACTACGACACAACTGCCGACTACGACACACTCGTCGGTCAGAAGTATGTAACGGTATATTCCGGCAGAGATGACCTTGAAAATCAGGTTATTCCCGTTCCTGCAGGCACAACTGTTACAATGCAGCAGGTTATGGGAATGGTAAGTGCAGAGCTTCCCGGCTGTATCGGTTTTGCAGAAACTGCAGACGGTGAAATTCTTCCCCTTGATACAGTAATCACAATAGATTCCAATAAGACTTTTTATGCTGTGTGGAGCTTTGATGCTTCTGTTTCTGCCAACGGCAACGAAAATGTAACGGACCTTACAGTAAGCGGAATTGATTCAAGACGCGGTATCACGGTTGCTGAACTTATTTCTAAGATTGATGTATCTTCTTCCACAAGAGCACTTCTCGGTCTTTCGACCTCTGCTGACGGTGATGTTCTTGCAACAAGCACAGTTATTACAAGTGACGATACCCTTTATATGATCTGGGGTGCAGAATCCCTTGCTAATAAATGGACAGATGCGGAAATGGGTACAAGAATCTTCTTCATCGATCTCGACGGCGATACAAACTATCTTACAGCCGATCTTTCAAAGCTTAAAGAGAGAATTGACGGAACAAATGATAATAATAGTGCAAAAGGTCTTTATGTAGAAGAAATCGGCAGATTTAACCCTTCAATTTCAGGTTACGAATCCGTTATGAAGTATTCCTTCAAGGACGGCGGAACACCTACGGTTGAAGGTACAGACGATAAGTACTTTAAGCACACAACATCAACAAGATCTTCCGTAATGGTTGCAAATCCCTTTGTCGGTGACGGTGCATATACCCTCGTCTTTAACCATAACGCTGATACAAATTTCACCATTCACTCGGGTTATACAGGCGGTAGTGTTACATCAACAGCCGTTGATTCAACCTTCACTCAGACTGCATATACCGTTAATATTGCAAATCAGGGAGGTAACGACTATTTCAGAATGTACGCCTCCTCTGCACCCGGTACATACTACATTGATGATATTGCACTCTACTTCAAGCCCTCGGGCAACCTTACTTTAACTGTTGAAAACGTTAACGAAAGTAAAACATATTCCGTTGCTCCCGGCACATATACAGCAAGCGAGCTTGTTAACCTTGTAAAGGATGACATTCCCACCTGCGTAGGCTTCAGCAAGACACAAGACGGTGAAGTTTTCTCGGGTGATGAAACAATCGACGTTCTTGTTAATACAACACTCTATGCCGTTGCAGGCTTTGACGTAACACTTAAGGCTAACGACAACGAGGAATTCGCTGATATCAACCTCACAGGCTTCAACTCCAAGGAAGGCGTAACTGTAGAAGAACTCCTTTCAAAGATTGAAAACGATACAGACAGACTTGTAAGAGGTCTTTCCGAAACAGCCGACGGTGCGCTTCTCAGCAAGGATACCGTAATCAAGGAAGCAAAGACACTCTACATCATGTGGACTGTTGATGAAACAAAGCTCGGTACGCTCATTTTCAACATCGACTTTGAAAAGGACGGTATTGAGGCTCCCGAAAACGGTTCTTCCACTTCCATAAATACTCTTACAGATATATTCAACTCCGACCTTGTTCCCGACGGCATCAAGCTTTCTCTCGACAGATTGAATGAAACAAGTCTTGTAAGTGAAAACGGCAATACATACTTTGCTTCTTCAAATAAACTCGATGACAGATGTAAGATTAACATCAACGAATTTGAAACAGGCTTTGAATGGACATACGGTACATATACCCTTGTTGCCGACGTAAAGATGGGTGCATCTGCTAATGCTTCCTATGACAACATGACTGCCGTTGACAGCTTTGCAAATGAAGAAGGCAAATGGGACAGAGTAACCTATGAGCTTAACCGCGCTGTATCCAATACCGCAAATGACAGCGGTGAACTTTACGGTTCGGTTACATTCGGTTTCGCAGCAGCTGCAGGCACAACCATTGCCCTTGATAACATCAAGCTCTATTTCAAGACAGATGAAACAACAATTACCGTAAGAAACGGCGGTAACATGGAAATCACGGATACAGTGGTAAATGTTGACACAACAGACGGTATTACCGTAGCAAAGCTCATCGAAGAAGTAAATAAGCAGTCAACAAGCCGCACACTTCTCGGTATCGCAAAGACACCCACAGGTAAGCTTCTTGATACAGCTGAAGTTATCGTTCCCAAGTACCCCATTTACCTCTATGCGAAGTGGCAGGGTATTGGCGACAACCCCTATGTTGATAACTATCTCGGTCATATGCTGGCATTTGTCGACTTTGAAAGACAGGATGTTGTTGATGCAAACTGGAACGGTTATGCAGAGCTTGATAACACAGCAAATCCCGGTGCAGGTGACAGATTTATAAACGTTGCAACCTATACACATGATTTGATTAAAGACAGAAACGCAAGATTCTTAGTCAGAATTAATACAGGCGTAACTGCTGAAAACGATCTTGTAGGCATCAAAGTGGACGCGGAGAATGATAACAACCATTATATTGAAGGTACAACCTCTGCCGAAACATATCCAAAAGTACAGTTTATAAACAATGAAAATGAAAAACTTGTTCTCAGAGACGGTATCTACACAATGTATGTAGACGCAATGTCAACAGGACCAAATGGAATCAGCTACCATTATGCAGGTGACAATGTCAAGCTTGTAGAAGGTGATGATAACTCCGACGGCAGGTGGGATTTTGTCAGAAACGGATGGAAAACATACGGCCTTTCATTTGAAGTGCATGACGGTGAAGAAATACCCGACCCTGAGATTTACTTCAATCATGTCGATGCGGGTTATACAGTTGCATTTGATAACTTCAAGTTCTACTACAAGCCCTTCTATGCAACAATCACACTTGAGCCCGGCGAAGAAATGAGCAAATATTTCGGCGTTCATACCGTTGAAAACATCAGCACAACAGGTGAGCATACAGGTAACGATATCGTTGCAGGCATTCAGGGCTGTCTGGACCTTGCTGAAAAGGCAGGCGTTAAGTTTGCAGGTCTTATGGACGAATACGGCGACATGATCAACCTTGATGCAAAGCTTGTAATCCCCGGTGATATGACATATACAATCGTCTGGGAAAATGTCGATACAGTTGCTCCCGAAACATGGAACAGCAACTCTGTCAGATACTCCATAAACGAAAACACCAAGGGACTTCGTTTTGCGGCAAACATGTATAAGGAAAAGATTGACTATATGGACGGAACACATGTTACCGAATACGGCTGGATTGTTACACGTCCCGAGCTTCTTGAAAAAGCAGGACTTTGCCCCTATGCGTTCACAAAGGACTCAGTGCTTGATAAGCCCGTAATCGTAGGTCAGAACTACGGCTACCAGCAAACCGGCGACGAAGATGCCGACAGAAAGCATCTTGAAGAAGATGACACCCATGTAGTTATCACAGCAGTTGTTTACGGTCTTAAGCCTGCCAACTACAAGAACGAAATCCTCATGAGACCTTACATTGTAGTTGACGGTGTAACCTACTACGGTAAGCCCTGGCAGAGAAGCGTTTACGATACAGCTTGTGCTTTAAGAGATAATGGATATCCCCATTGCGATGATGAAACAAAGGCGTATATTGACCAGATCATCGCAGACGCTATCTAAAAAATACATATTAATTCATGAGAACCACGCTTCGGCGTGGTTCTTTTGTTAATTGTTGTGATTTTTCACAAAAAAAGGATAATACAACATGTCAATTTGTTTTACCGTACAAAATTTCGGGGAATGTTGATTTTTTCATTGACTTTTAAAGAAAACTGGTGTATAGTGTTAAGCACTAAAAACTTTTTATTATAAGGAGGAAAAGAGTTGAAAAAGACCTACTTTGAACCCGAAATCCTGCTTATCAAGACAAGTACGGAAGATATCCTTACAGCAAGTGATGAAGAAGTATTTGTCGACGGCGGTGATCTTTTCGGTTAATCGAAAAGATAAGCAAAATAACCAAAGCAAAAAAGGAGAGAACACTATGAGAAAGTTTTTAAGCGTATTGCTTGCGTTGATGATGGTAGTGTCAACAGTAAGCTTCGCAGCACCTGCAGTTGTAACTGTAGCTGACAGTGCGACAGACGCAAATGTTGTTTATGAAACAACAGAAGTAACTACTGAAAATGAAACGGCAGAACTCTCGGCAGAGTCGGATTACGGTACACTTGTGTATTCCGTAGACTTTGAAAGATCAGACTTTAATGTAGCTAAGTTTTCTGAAGCTTATGCAATGCTCGCAAGCAATCCTATAGCTGCATATCTCAACCCCGACTTCAATTTTTCCAATGTAACAACATATACAAATGCTGCAGGCGACGGTTTTTCAAATGCGGCTCTTGTTACGGAAAACGGTAATACATATATCAAGGGTGATGTTAACGCAGGTTATGACGGCTACTTCAGAATGACAAAATATACAAACCCTTGGCCCAAAGGTCAGTATACATTCTCTGTAGACATCAAGGTTCCTGCAGGTCAGGCAAACAAACTTGCGGCACAGTGTAATGATACAGCCATTGATATTACAAGCATTTTGCCTTTTAGCACAACAAGCAGTGACTGGCAGACAGTTGTTTATCAGACAACAAATGTTGTAAGCGGCGACGATGATGTTGACAGCGGTCTTTACGGCTTCTTCGTGACTCCCAGAAATGCAGCAGCAGGCACAGTTGCATACGATAACTGGGCGGTTTACTACAAACCTGCAGACACAGCTGAAGCAACCGTGGTAATCGACCCCAACGGTAAGCAAGGCAGCTCAAGCTTTGAAATTACAGGCCTTACGGCTAACGACAGTGTTTCTGTAAGTGAGCTTCTTGCAAAGGCAAAGGAACAGGATTCTACAATTGTCGGCTTTTCCCTTACAGCCGGCGGCGACAAGCTTTCTGCAGATGCAACAGTTCCCGTTGAGTATTATAAGAGACTTTACGCAGTTTACGGCGTTGATGAGTCCACACTCGGCACAAAGCTTTTTGAAATTGACTTTGAGCAGTACAACGAAAACGATGTTGTTCCCGATAACAAGACTGTTGAAGAATGTGATGCGGATGCATTAACCAACGGTGAATTCACCATCAACTGGGAAGCAGGTGGTAACAAGATTGCCGTTGATAACGACGGAAACAAGTATATCAGAGGCGGTCAGGGCTGGTCACAGTTCAGAATCCAGAATAATCAGACTGAAATGCCTAAGGGTACTTATACTGTTGTTGCAAAAGCAAAGGATTTCGGTACTGCTTCGAGAATTCTCAAGCCCATTTCACAGGGTGTACCTGATGCAGACGGCAAGACAATAAATGTTGATGCAACTGTTCTTGACCCCTGGGCAGGAAAGGTTGGCTCCTGGGACGATATTGCAGCTGAGTGGGACGAAAATGCTTATCATAAGGATATGACCTACTTCTTCACAGACGGTGCAACTACAGATGTCGGCTTTGATAACGTAAAGCTTTATTACCAGCCCGCAGACGATGCAGAATTTACAGTAACCGTAAAGGCTATCGGTAACAGCTCTGCGGCAAGTAAGAATGTAACGGTTGCTGCAAAACAAAGCGTCAGTGTAGCTGACCTTAAGGCAACGATGCCCGGCTGTATGTATCTTGTTGAGAGCGAAAACAGCTTTGTTCCTCTTGACGAAAACTCAACCATTACACCTTTGTACAACAAGACAGTGTACGCAGTATACGGCTTTACCGTAACGGTTAAGCCCAATGGTAACAAGGACTTCACGGAGGATGTAGTGCTTGAAAACATTGACCCTCGTTACAATTTTACCATAGGTCGGATTATTACTGAATTCAACAAAGAAAGCTTAACATCAAGAAAGCTTCTCGGCTTCTCTACAAGTGCGACAGGTGCACTTATTGACGAAAATACCGTCATAAAAACATCACAGACGCTCTATGCAATATGGGAAGCAGACGAATCTTTGTACGGCACAAAGCTTTTTGAAATTGATTTTGAGCAGTACGATGCAGGTTATGTTGTTCCCGATGACAAGACTGTTGAAGAATATGATGCTGATGCATTAACCAACGGCGAATTCACTATCAACTGGGAAGTAGGTAATGCAAACGGTAACAAGATTGCTGATGATAGCGGAAATAAGTATATCAGAGGCGGTCAGGGCTACTCACAGTTCAGGATTATCAATAACCTTTATAATGACGCAGCGGCTCCTATGCCCGATGGTACATATACTGTTGTCGCAAGTGTAATCGATTTCGGTTCGGAAAAGCGTATTATCTCTGCTACTGTTCAGAAAACCAATATCAACGGAACCGGTGTAACGGCAACAACATCAAGAGCACTTATTGACTCCTTCTCCGGCGAAAACAATAAGTGGGACCTTGTTGCAGGTCAGTGGTACGGCAGTTCAAACGACATGACAATCTACTTTACAGACAAAGCTGCAACAGAAGTCGGCTTTGACAACGTAAAGCTTTACTTTGAACCTGCAACTAATGCAGAGTTTACTGTTACCGTTGATAAAAACGGTCATAACGGCGGTGCTTCCAATAAGTATGCCAAAGTGAAAAACGGCGAAAGCATTACAGCCGGAGAACTTGCCGCTCTTATGACAGGCTGTGCAGGTGTTTCCCTCACAGAAAACGGTGAAGCTCTTCCTGCCGATTATGTGATTACTCCCAAGTACAATATGACTGTTTACGCTCTTTGGGAATATGAAGAATCCGAATACGGCACACTTCTTTTCCAGATTGACTTTGAAAAGGATGGCATTTCTCTCCCTGAGGGTGAGTCAAGAATTCCCGTAAAGGATATTGCAACAGTATATAATAAAGACCTTGTTTTCGGCAATAACATAATGTTCTCTGCCGGCAAACAAACCGCAAGCAATCCTCTTGACAACAGAGAAATTGTGGAAGAAAACGGAAACAAATATTTCAGAGCTGATTTCTCTGATTTAGAAGACTTTGAGTACTACACCTATTTCTCGATTATTGAACAGGAAAGTAAAGTCGATTGGATGAACGGTACATATACGTTCGTTGCAGATTTTAAGACAGATAAGACTTATACCGGTTTTGCTTATCATGTAAATAATGAATCAGATAATGTAAACCTTCTTGATGACAAGACCTCAAATGAAAATGTATGGGATACTGTAGCATATCAGTATACAGGCGAAATTTCCAGCATTGACTATGGTAACGGTCCTACAGGCAACCTTTACTTCGCTCCGAGAATCAGCAGTAAAGACAGCTATGTAGGTGGTAAAATCTCTGTAGATAATATCAAGCTCTTCTTCAAGACAGACGAAACTGTATTTACGGTAAAGAACGGCGGTAATCCCAAAGTAGATACTCTTGAAATTCCTGTAAGCACAACAGACGGTATTACCGTTCAGGAAATGCTTGATATAATTGATACCGAGAATTCTGACTACGAGCTTCTTGGTATTGCCGATACACCTACAGGTGCAGTTCTTGACCCTGAAACAAAGTTTGTTCCCAAGTACCAGAGAACATTTTATATGATCTGGGAAAGAGGTAACGAAAACCCAATGCGTGATAAGCAGCTCGGTAAGCTCCTTTTTGCGGTTGACTTTGAAAAGGAAGGTTTAGCGTGGAACGGAGACTCTGCTTTGGACGGAGACCTCAAATGGGGCAAGGGTGCTCTCGTTTCGGATGTAGCTACACTCTACGATACAGAACTTTTTGACGGAGAGGATTTCAGAATCAGGTTCCTTACCAACGACAGAAATGAAGAAACCTTTAAAGCTGAAATATCCAGCGACGAGAATGGCGACCATTTCCTGACCGGTACAAACGGTAAAGATGGTACGAATGATAACGGTTACACCATCAACGGTACAAAACACCCTCAGATGTTTATTGTGAATAATGCACAAATTGCTGCAGGAAACGGTATTTATACTGTATTTGTTGAAGTTAGCGGTCCGGACGGTGATTTTGACGTACATACTTCTATGACTACAAATACTGACAAAGATTACAAAACACGCGAGATAGATTTCTTCACATATGAAAATTCCACGTGGGAATATAAGCCTGATGAATGGAATCAGTTTGCTTACAGATATGAAATTTCTGACGGCGGCATTATTCCTATGTCCGGTGCTTATTTCTCTCTGACTGAGTTTGATCAACTAGTATCCTTCGACAACTACAATCTCTACTTCAAGCCCTACACAGCAACAATCACGCTTCTTCCCGGTGAATATGAAGAATTCGGTGTACATACCGTTGAAAACATCAGCACAACAGGTGGAAACACTGCACAGGATATTCTCGACCAGCTTTCAGATCACTTTAAGGCGGCAGGTAAGACAGCGGTAGGTCTTGTTGATGAAGACGGATTTGAGCTTGACCTTGAAGCAGAACTCATCATCCCCTGCGAAATGACATATACAATCATCTGGGGTGATGATACTCACGATTATGTTGTAACACAGGAAAAGAATGCTATAAGATATTCTTCCAATGATAAGAGAAGGGGTATCCGCTTCCTGGCAGAGACAAAACCGGGTTATGCATACGGTGATACAGTAACCGAATACGGTTGGATTGTCACAAGAGAATCCATGCTTGTAAATGCAGGCATCAGCCCCACTTGCTTCACAAAGGAATCGAGTAAAGTGGAAGGTGTAAAGGTGGCATCCGGTCAGAACTACGGTTATGAAATAGTCGAAGAGGGCGATGATGGCAGAAAGCATTTCTTTACAAATGACGAGACCATAATGATAACTATGGTAGTTTACGGTCTCACAAAACCCGAACAGCTTACTGAAAATCTTGTTGCAAGACCCTATATGGTTGTCGGTGGCGAGACTTATTACGGTCAGCCTTGGGCAAGAAGTATGTTCGACGCAGCACTTGCCGTAAAGAATAATGACTATATCGGCTGTGATGATGAGACAAAAGCCTATGTCGATGAAATTATCAACACTGTTCTTGAAAACAGCAATGATATCGAATTCGATTACGGCGAACTTTAATAATCAATAAATAAGAACCACGCTTCGGCGTGGTTCTTTTGTGTTATATCAATCTTTCAAGCAATGCCGTACAACCCTCCAAAATATCCCTGTACGCAATGTCAAATCTTTCAGAATACCATGGGTCGGCAACATCGCCGCCCTTTTTTGTAAAGTCCATCAGCTTTGAAATTTTTCCCTCAGGGTCGCCGCCGAGTATTCTGTGCATGTTTCGTATGTTGGCACTGTCCATGCCGATAAAGTAGTCGTACTTGTCATAATCGCTCTTTTGAAGCTGTACCGCCCTTTTTCCCGAGCAGTCAATGCCGTGGCTTTCAAGCTCCCTTTTCATCGGTGGATAGACGGGATTTCCGATGCCGGCGTAAATTTCCTCGGTGCTTGTTGCCGAGGAGGATATTTCAAATCTGTCGGATAAATGCCTTTCGGAAACAAGCTTTTTCATTATAAATTCCGCCGAGGGACTGCGGCAGATGTTTCCGTGGCAGACAAACATTATTCTTGTTTTACTCATATCAGTACTCCGTTGGTGTGGTCGATTTCGTGCTGTATAACCTGTGCCGTAAAGCCGGTGAATATTTTGACGCATTTCTTGAATCTATCGTCCTGAAACTCCACCTGTATGCTGTTGAATCTCCTGACCTTTTTGGGACCTCCCGTGTAGGAAAGACAGCCTTCTTCGGTGTCGTAACCGCCCGATGTGCCGATAATTTTCGGGTTGTACATTATCATGTATTTTCCGCCGTTTTCAAAGGCGATGATGCACTTAAGCTGTCCTATCATGTTCGCCGCCATGCCGACACAGCCGTCTTTGTGGGCAATTAACGTGTCGAGTAAATCCTTGGCAATTGCCTTGTCTTCTTTTGCTGCAGGAGCCGATTTCTGTGAAAGAAAAATGTCGTCGTGTATTAATTCTCTTATCATTTTCCGCCCTCTTTTCTCAGTTTTCAGTATATCATAACGGCATGAATTTTACAATATTAAATTTTTTTCAAAAAACTATTGACAAATGCGGTTTACAAGTGTAAACTATATACGAGGTTTACAAATGTAAACGAAAGGAGAATATCAATGACAAAGGATTTCAATATATCTGAAACAGAGTGGAAGGTAATGGAGGTTGTCTGGCAGACACCAAACGTCGGCTTTGGCGAAATCAAAAACGCCCTTTGCGACACAGGCTGGAGCGACTCTACAATAAAGACGCTCATACGCCGCCTCGTGGCAAAACAGGCACTCGGCTTTGAGGAAAAGGGCGGAAGCAACAAGTATTATGCCGTTGCCGAGGAAAATGTCTGCCGCCTGAAAGAAACAAAGAACCTCATTAACCGCATATATAACGGCTCTGTAAAAATGCTTGTAACAAATCTTGTAAATGACAGCAATCTTACACCCGATGAAGCAGAAAAGCTCATGGATATCATTTCAAAAATGGAGGACGCCGACTAATGACAGGCTTACTGGAATCAACCGTTTATCTGTCTGTCACGGCTCTTGCAGTACTGTTGTTCAAATGGATATTCAAGAATAAGCTTTCGGCAAAATGGCATGTTCTGATATGGGCATTGCTTGCCCTCAGACTTGTACTACCGTCGCTTCCCGAAAGCTCGCTTTCAATTTTTAACGCCTTTGACATTCCCGACTCCGAGGCACAGGTGCAGGAGGGGGTAAAACAAACCGACGGGGATTTGTCTTTTGTTGTACCCGATGTAAATGAAAACCCGACACCCGACGTCAAGCCTTCACAGGATGAGGCTGTCCGTGATGATGCGGAAGAACTGCCACCCGCAGCTCCCGATTACTCACAGCAAGGGCAGGATGCTCCCGAAACGCAGGTTAATAAAACAAACGCAGGTGTAATAATCAGAAATGCGGTATATACAGTCTCTCTTGTGATTTTTCTGTATTTTGTCTTTATTTATATTATCTGTATACGCAAGAACTCGGGCAAGCCGAGACTTGAAGACAAAGAGACGCTGGCACTTCTTGAGGAATGTAAGAAAAAAGTTGGCGTAAAAAGACGTGTTTACATAGTAAATGACGGCGATAACCCCATGCTTATGGGTCTGTTTAAGCCTACCATAATTCTTCCCGACGGCTATACAGAATCTGAGAAGAAGGATATACTCATACATGAGCTTTGCCACCTCAAAAGCGGAGATATTTACCTTTTGTGGCTTGCCATGATTGTTCTGTGCCTAAATTGGTATAACCCGATTATTTGGGTTTGCTTCTTCACTTTCCGCAGGGATGTTGAGGTCTACTGCGACGAGAGGGTGCTGAAATATGTTGACAGCAAAAAGGATTATGCCGCACTTCTTGTCAAAACTGCCCTCAGGAAGAACAGCTTTATTGCAGGTACAACCTCGCTTCAGAACGGCGAAAAAGAGGTTGAACGCAGAGTTAAGTATATGGCGTATTTTAAGAAGCCGCATTATACATGGACAATTGTAATTGTGCTGATTGCGGTTCTTATCGGCGTGTTGTTCCTGACGAATCCCGTGGGGGATGAGCAGGGTGAAAGTGACATTCCCGAAACCGAAACCCTTGTCGATAATGAAGTCGAAGCCGAAAACAAAAACGAGGAAAATGATGTCAAGGCGGAGAGCGAAAACACCCAACAGGAATTTTCTCTGACCTACGACGGCTTTACTTTCAATCAGGATACAAGAACAGAAGAGATTACATCATATTTCCCTACAAGCGAAAGATGGGAAGAACCTCAGAATTTTGTGTTTGTGGCAGGCAGCATTGAACACAGAAGAATATCGTTGTATTATCCAAGTTTTCATGCACCGAGAATACGAATCATTTGTATTCAGAATCTTGAAACAGGCGACAGCTTTATAGAACGAATAGTCGTCTATGACGAAGAAGCGGTTACCGTGACAGGTGCGGAAAAGGTAAAGAGCTATAAAGAAGAATACGGCTCAGGTACTGTTTATGAGCTTTGTGTTGATTCTCCCGAAAGCAAAGAAATAGATTCTTACCTGAACAGCATTCCGGATGAACCCACACCCGACCCTGTACCCGAACCCGAACCTGTGCAGCCCCCCGAACAGGGGACGCCTCCCGTAACCGAAAATGAAGAAGTTTTCGACGCCTCTACTTTGGAAAACGCCGTTTCGGAAGAAACACAACTGCCCGAAACCGAGCCTGTTCCGGAAGAAACAGAGATAACAGTGCCTGCGGAAATAACAGAGCCGACGGAAACAACAGTGCCTGCGGAAATAACAGAGCCGACGGAAACAACAGTGCCTGCGGAAATAACACCACCTCCGGAAACAGCACAACCTTCGGAAGCGACACAACCTCCGGAAATAACAGAAACCACCGTCATGCCCGAGGCTGAAAGCTCCGAGGAAAAAGACGGGGAACTACACAACGAAATAACCATTGAATCCGACTTCATATGGTAGAATAGCCGCATTGCAGAAAGGAATGAGATACAGTGGCAATCGGAATGAAAATCAGATTTTTAAGAAAAAAGAATAACATTACCCAGAGAGACCTTGCAAAATCCCTGTGTGTCACCTCTCAGGCGATATCCAAATGGGAAAACGGCAAGAATATGCCCGACATCAGCATTCTTCCGGTGGTTGCGAGGATATTCGGAGTCTCAATGGACGAACTCTTTGATTTCAACGTAAATGCAAGTTAAATGTGTTTTCTCCTGTAAAATATGTACCGCGAAAGGGACGGCTTTGCCGTTCCTTTTGTCGTTATGTGTTGCATTCTGAAAGAATTTGTGATAGAATGTAAAAAAATCAGCAAGCAGGAGTAACCATGAAAACAGTATTCATAGTAAACCCCAAAGCAGGAAAAAAGAATAACATAGAAAGCCTTACGGAAAGAATCAAAGCGGCAGCAGAGAAGCTTGAAGCGGATGTTGAAATATACAAAACAAAGGCTGTCGGCGATGCGACTGTATTTGTCAGAGAATTCTGCGAAAAACACGGTAAGGCGCGTTTTGTTGCCTGCGGCGGCGACGGAACTCTCGGCGAGGTTGTCAACGGTGCCGTACTTTTTGACGGTGCCGAGGTGGGAGTTATGCCCTTTGGTACGGGCAACGACTTTGTCAAAAACTTTGACGGCAACTTTTCCGATATCGAATCCCAGATAACGTCTGAAAGTGAAAAATGCGATATCATAAGATATACAACTAAAACCGCTGAGGGCGAAAGGGTAGGCTACTGTGCCAATATGTTCAATATCGGCTTTGACTGCAATGTTGTCGACGCTATGGAGAACATCAAGAAAAAGACGGTTTTTTCGGGTCCTCTTGCATATTTTCTCGGTATCTTCACAACCCTTGTGAAGAAAAAGGGAGCGAACCTTGAAATAGAGCTTGACGGCAAAGCGGTTCACAACGGAAAGCTTCTTCTCACCTCCATTGCCAACGGATGCTTCTGCGGCGGCGGTGTCAAAAGTAATCCTCTTGCATCGGTACACGACGGACTCATGAACGTGAACATTATAAATGACGTTTCAAGGCTGAAGTTTATAACGCTTTTGCCTTACTATATGAAGGGTACGCATTTACAGCTTAAAGGCATTGAAAAGATTATCAGCAATGTTGGCTGCAAAAAGATTGTGGTTCGTCCTATTGACGGCGAAATGCGTCTTTGCACCGACGGCGAAATAACAAGCGCAGGTGAAACCAAATTTGAAATTCTGCACGATGCATTCAGCTTTGTTATTCCAAAAAAGAAACAGTCGATATCTGTCTGATACAGCAAAACATGGCGGTGTTTTCACCGCCTTTTTCTATTGACAAAAGCAAAATATCATGTTATAATACATTTAACAATTAAGTTAAATGTTAAATGAAAGGGGCGGCAAAATGTCGTTTCAGGCAACAATGAAGGCACTTTCGGATTCCACACGGTGTGAAATTCTCGAAATGCTGAAGAAAGGAAAAATGTCGGCAGGGGAAATCTGCGAAAGATTCGATATCACGGATGCGGCAATATCCCGACATTTGTCGGTGCTGAAAGAAGCAGACCTTGTGCGTGATGAGAGGGACGGTAAATACATATACTATGAATTAAACGCCTCGGTGCTGGAAGAAATAATGCTTTGGATTGCCGACTTGAAAGGAGATGAAAAGGATGCTTAAAAAGAATTTGAAAACTATAATAATAAGTTCGATTGTCACAATTCTACCTATGCTTGCAGGCTTTGTTCTTTGGAATAAGCTTCCCGAAAAACTGCCTACACATTGGAACTTTGAAGGTGTGATTGACGGCTGGTCAAGTAAACCCTTTGCCGTAATTTGCATTCCGCTGATTATGCTCGGATTTCATCTTATCTGCACGATTGCAACAAGCTGTGACCCAAAAACGCATAATTTCAATAATAAAGTTTTCGGGATTGTGCTTTGGATTTGTCCTATACTGTCACTGCTGTGTATGACGGCAACCTATGCCGCAGCCCTCGGCTTTGATGTAAAGGTTGAATTTATAATCCCGCTGTTTATGGGCGTACTTTTCCTTATTATCGGAAACTATCTTCCCAAATGCAAGCAGAATTATACCATAGGCATAAAAATTCCGTGGACACTGAATGACGAAGAAAACTGGAATAAAACCCATAGACTTGCAGGTTTTATATGGACACTCGGCTCGGTTGTAATAATTGTCGGTGCATTTTTCAAGGATGCCGTGGTTTATACCACCTTTATTCCAATTGCCGTAATGGTGATTGTACCGATGATTTATTCGTATATTTACTACAGAAAGCACAGGTGACATTATGAAAAGAATGCCTATGCCTAAATACTATGAAACAAAAACCTTTGAGAATATAAATGAGTTCTCGGTTTCGTGTAACCTTGTCAGAGAAAAGTACAGTGTGCACCAGCATGAATATTATGAGCTTGAGCTTATCCTTGACGGAGAGGCTGTCCATAATATCAACGGCGAAAGTACACAGCTTTCAAAAGGGGACGTTGTTTTTATCACACCCATGGACAGACACGGCTTTGAAAACTGCCTTTTCAGAACAATAACACTTCATTTTTCGACAACCTATTTAAGCCCGATGTTCAAAAAAGTCCTGCCGATATGTGAAAACAGAATCTTCAGGGGAGTAAATCAGGTAACAAAGACCTATTTTGATATTGCACATAAAATTTTCATGGATGAAAATGCAAATAATAGGGATGTCAAAGTAAAAAACCTTGTCGAACTGATACTTCTTGAACTCATGCCGGATATTTTTGACAATTCAAAGGATATGCCTCATACCAACGACAGCCTTTCCGAAGCAATAGGCTTTATAAATGTAAATTTCACAAAGGAAATCGACCTTAATTCGATAGAAAGGCTTTTTGGTTTGTCGCCCTCCTACTTCAGCAGGGCTTTCAAAAAAAGGACAGGTAAAACCTTTGTTGACTACCTTGCCGAAAAGCGTATTGACTATGCGAAAAAGCTTCTTATGTCGGGTGAACGTGTAATTGATACCTGCTATGAATGCGGCTTTACAAGTGAGAGGAATTTTTCAAGACGCTTTAAAGAGCTTTGCGGTGTATCTCCGGCAGAATACGCAAAAAGCAAAAAGTGACGCATAAAAAGCAAAAAAAGTCTTACCTACTTCTGCTTGGCATGATACCTTATAATTGAAAACAAACAATAGAAAAGGAGAACCAATTATGGCAAAGGTAATAAACGGTGTATCAATACCCAATCTTCCCTGGGAAGATAAACCACAAGGCTGTACCGACACAGTTTGGAGATACAGCAAGAACCCCATCATCACAAGAAATGATGCATTTGAAGCAAATTCTGTTTTCAACAGTGCGGTAGTTCCTTTCGGTGACGGCTTCAGAGGCGTATTCAGAATCGACTCCTATGATATGCTCCCCATGCTTCGCACAGGTAAAAGTCGTGATGGTATCAAGTGGGAAATTTCCGACGATAACCTTGAGTGGACAGACAGAAATCCCGATATTGGCTACGAATACGGCTATGACCCCAGAGTAATTAAGCACGAAGACGGTAAGTATTATATCTGCTGGTGTAACGGCGTACCCGGCGGTCACACAATCGGACTTGGATATACAGAAGATTTTGAAAAGTTCTACCAGCTTGAAAGCCCTTTTCTTGTATATAACAGAAACGGTGTACTTTTCCCGAGAAAGATTAACGGAAAGTACGCAATGCTGTCCCTTCCTACAAACCCCGGTTCCGGCGGCGGTCTTGGCTCGATATGGTATAGCGAAAGTCCCGACCTTGAATACTGGGGACATCACAGGGATGTAATGCACCCCACTTCCTTAGGCTGGCAGAACAATAAGATAGGCCCCGGTCCTGCTCCCATTGAAACGGATGAAGGCTGGCTTCTCATTTACCACGGCGTAATGGGTAGCTGTGCAGGTCTTGTTTACAGTATGGGTGCGGCAATACTTGATATTGATGAACCCTGGAAGGTTAAGTACCGCACAAAGAAGTTCCTTCTTAAGCCTTGGGAACCCTATGAATGCATGGGTGATGTACATACAGTTGTATTCCCCTGTGCTTCTCTTGTTGATGCAGATACAGGCAGAATTGCTATCTACTACGGTTGTGCAGATACATCTGTAGGTCTTGCTTTTACAACGGTTGACGATATTATTAAGTATACAAAGGAAAATTCCTTATAAATCATTAAAGCACGGCGTTTTGCCGTGCTTTTTATATATCATAATTCTCTGTTTCTAAACCTGTATTCGCTCGGTGAAATGTGCATATGTTTTCTGAACACCTTGCAGAAATAGTTGCCGCAGGAAAAACCGCACCGTGAAGCTATGCTTTCAATAGATTCGCTCGATTCATTCAGAAGGTTTACAGCTTCCTGAAGCCTTACCTTTGTCAGATACTCTATGGGTGAGACCTTAACCTCATCTGAGAACACCCTCGATAAATGACTTTGCGAAACTCCGAGCTTTTGGGAAATGTCATAGATTCCGTCGATTGTCATATACTCATTTTCAATAATTTTTTTTGCCTTTACCACCATATCCGAAAAATGATTTTCGTCATTGATAAGGTCAGAGCACAGCTTGCACAGAAAATCAAAGGTGAGACGTTCACCCGTAAAAGAATCGGAAATAAGACCGAGCGTTGCACGTCTATATATTTCGGAAAGGGCAAGAATGCTTTTTGAATTGCCGCCTATTTCAAAAACGTTTCTGACACTGTCTTTGATAAGGTTGTAATATGGCAGACATCCATCGCCGCAGAATTTGATGTATATAAATCTCCAAGGGGAAAGATTTTCTTTTTCGTCAAAGAAGTATTCGTCATCATCGGGTATTTTCAAAAAGAAACCGCTTGCCTCATTTACAATGTGCTTTTCTCCTTTGATAACCACCGTTCCCGAACCCGAAAGAGTATACTGAAAAAGATAACAATCCTCTCTGTGCCTGTTGTCAAGATGGTAAGATGCACTGTCTATTTCTTCCATTCCCGTCGTCAAAAGCTTAATCGGTGGATTTTTTATTCCCGAAAGAAAATCGAATCTGTATTTTTTAATGACGTTTGATATCAAAAAAATACCCCCCATATCATAAAATTATCATTGAAAAGTAGCAAAATGTGCGATATTATGTAATTGTTATAGCACATATTTTTGAAAAAGTAAATAATAAAATTACCCAAAATAGGACGGAGGATAAAAAATGAGCTTTAAAATTGCATTTATCGGCGCAGGAAGCATCGGTTTTACAAGAAGACTTCTTTCTGACATTCTTGCTGTAGAGGAACTTCGTGACATCGAAGTAGCCTTTACCGATATCAACCCCGATAATCTCAGAATGGTAACCGAACTTTGCCAGAGAGATATTGACGAAAACGGACTTGACATCAAAATTCACGCAACTCTCGACAGACGTGAAGCCTTCAAAGATGCAAAGTACGTTATCTGTGCAGTAAGAATCGGTATGCTTGAGGCATTTGCGACAGACGTTGAAATTCCTCTTAAATACGGTGTCGACCAGTGTGTAGGCGATACCCTCTGCATTGGCGGTATTATGTACGGACAAAGAGGTATTGCGGCAATTCTCGACTTCTGTAAGGATATACGCGAAGTTGCCGCCCCCGGCTGTATGATGCTCAACTATTCAAACCCCAATGCCATGCTCACATGGGCGTGCAATAAGTACGGTAAGGTTCCTACTCTCGGTCTTTGCCACGGTGTTCAGAACGGACACACGCTTATTGCTTCGGCTCTCGGCAGAGATAAAAAGGATGTTGACATTACTTGTGCCGGCATCAATCATCAGACATGGTATATCAGCGTAAAAACAGACGGCGTTGAAAGAAAAGACGAGCTGTATGAGCTTTTGAAGAAGCACGAAAGAGCACCGCACGAAAGCGTTAGACTTGATGTTATGAAGCACTTCGGCTATTTCTCCACAGAATCCAACGGTCACCTTTCCGAATACCTTATGTGGTACAGAAAGAACAGAGATTATCTCGGCTCATGGATTGACTTTTCAAAGTGGGAACAGGGCGAAACGGCAGGATACTTAAGAGTTTGCAAGGAAGGCAGAAACTGGTTTGAAACAGATTTCCCCAACTGGCTTAAAGCTCCTGCAAATGTTTATAAAGAAGAAAACAGATCCATTGAACACGGAAGCAGAATTATTGAGGGACTTGAAACAGGAAGAACCTACAGAGGTCATTTCAATGTAATGAATAACGGATGTATTTCCAATCTTCCCGATGAATGTGTTGTTGAAGTACCTTGTTTTGTTGACAGAAACGGTATATCTGTGCCCAAAATCGGCGACCTTCCTCTCGGCTGTGCGGCAATCTGCTCACAGAGTATCTGGGTGCAGAGACTCAGTGTTGAAGCGGCAGTAAGTGCGGATATTAATCTTCTCAGACAAGCGGCACTCATGGATCCCCTTACGGGTGCGGTTTGTACACCCGATGAAATCGACAGCATGATTGATGAAATGCTTGTTGCCGGTGCCGAATGGCTTCCTCAGTATAAGGAAGAAATTGAAAGAGCAAAGGTGAGACTAGCTGAAAATCCACCAAAGCACAAGGATTATACAGGCTTTTCACTCAAAGAAAAAACAGTTGAAGAAATGAAGCTTGAAAAGGAAAAGTACAGAAAGCTCTCACAGGCTGCTGCAAAGGAAAACGTAAAATAAAACATATTGACAAAACAAACCGAATGTGATATACTCACATCCGTAAAGTAAATATTTTATCCTGCCACCGGGTAGGGAATTGCTGAAAATAAGCATTCGTGTATGCATCGTTAGGTCTTTGAAGATGTGTATTCGGATGCTTTTTTTACGGAGGAAAAATGATGTTGCAAAACCCTTTTAAGCTTTTGAATAAATTTGAAAAATGCCTTTGGCTGACGTCTGTTGTCGTTGTAATTTTGTCCTATGTGCTGTCGGGCTTTGAGGGACTTGCCAATACCATATGCTCGCTTATCGGGGTGACGGCACTGATATTTGTTGCAAAAGGTCATGTTCTCGGTATGACTCTCTGCATAATCTTCGCCGCCTTCTACGGACTTATCTCACTTCATTTCAGATACTACGGAGAACTTATAACCTATGCGGGTATGACACTTCCCATGGATGTTTTTGCCCTCATATCGTGGATTAAAAACCCTTATAAAGATACCCACGAAGTCAAGGTCGCCAAAATGAAAAAGGGACAAACGGCTCTTATGTGGATATCAACCGCTGTTGTAACGGTAGTATTCTACTTTATCTTAAAAGTACTTAATACCCCCAATATTTACCCGAGTACCCTTTCAATTTCCACAAGCTTCCTTGCTGTGGCTCTTACATACTTCAGAAGTCCTTATTATGCCCTTGCATATGCGGCAAATGATATCGTGCTGATAGTGCTTTGGACAATTGCCTGCTTTACGGAAATATCGTATATCCCCATGGTTATGTGTTTTGTGATGTTCCTTGCAAATGATTTGTATGGACTCTATAACTGGAAAAGGATGCAAAAACGCCAGTCAGGGAAGCCCGACAGCAAATCAACGGGAAATTCTTGCGAAGAACAAACCGAGGATGTCGCTTAACAAACGCCTTTGCATCGCATAAACGCAACGATGCAAACTCATATGAATAACCAAAATCCCCGACGCCGTTGTTTGGTGTCGGGGATTGACCCTATTCGAGCAAATATGATTGGTTTAGCACCATTAAAAACGTTGGTGCTAAATTATTTTCTTTTTTGCTTACTTTTTTCTTTTTATCAAAGAAAAAAGTAAGTCACTCGTTTATGTGTTCAAGTCCCATTTCAATAATGGTTCTGACGTGCTCGTCTGAGAGGGAATAGAATACGGTTTTTCCGTCTCTGCGGCATTTTACAAGCTTTGATTTGCGAAGTATTGCAAGCTGGTGGGAAATGGCAGAGGAAGTCATGCCGAGAATTTCGGCAAGGTCGCAGGTGCATACTTCTTCTTCAAATAACACGAATAAAATTCTCATTCGTGTTGAGTCGCCGAAGATTTTGAAAAGCTCGGCAAGGTCGAAAATATCGTCTTCACACGGGAGCTTTTGTAAAACCTTGCCCAGTAAATCTCTGTGTATTTCTCTTGCCTTGCAAAGGCATTTTTCGTTATCTTTGTTCATGTTTTTCTCCTAAAAATTCTTTACGTTCAAAGTCCTTACAGCGTTAAGTACGGCAATTACCATAACACCTACGTCTGCAAAAATTCCAATCCACATATCAGCATATCCCTGTGCCGCAAGAATAAGGCAAAGAAGCTTTATTCCAATAGCAAAAACAATGTTCTGATAGACTATACCCATACACTTTTTTGCTATCCTTGCCGCTTTTGAAATCTTTTCGGGATTGTCGTCCATCAGTACCACGTCTGCCGCTTCTATAGCCGCATCCGAGCCTATACCGCCCATGGCAATGCCGATGTCGGCACGGGCAAGTACAGGTGCATCGTTTATGCCGTCACCAACAAAAATGAACTTATCTTTGTCAGGCTTCTCGGCAATGTATTTTTCGACAAGCGAAACCTTGTCCTGCGGTAAAAGTTCTGCGTGAACCACGTCAATACAAAGCTCTTTTGCAACACTTAAAGCGGTGTTTTTGTTGTCACCCGTCAGCATAACCGTTTTTTTGAACCCTGAACTTTTGAGTGATTTGACAGCACTTTCAGCTGTCTCTTTTATTACGTCAGAGATGAGAATGTAACCGCAATACTTACCGTCAACAGAGACATAAACCACCGTTCCTGATTTGTCGCACTCTGAAAACGCAGCACCGATTTCCTGCATAAGCTTTGAGTTTCCGACACATACTCTCTTTCCGTCAATGAATGCTGACACACCCTTGCCGCTTATCTCCTTGACGTCAGAAATTCTGCCCTTGTCGATATCCTTGCCATAGGCACGGATAAGACTTTCGCCGATTGGGTGGCTTGAATAGCATTCGGCAATCGCCGCATATTCGAGTAGGTTTTCCTGTGAGATGCCGACAGGACTGATTTCCGTCACTTCAAATACACCCTTTGTAAGAGTGCCCGTCTTGTCAAATATGACGTATTTTGCGTTTGCCAATGTTTCAATGAAATTTGAGCCTTTAATAAGTATTCCTTCACTTGACGCACCGCCTATGCAGGCAAAAAATCCGAGAGGAATTGATATAACGAGGGCACAGGGGCAGCTTATAACAAGGAATGTAAGTGCTCTGTAAATCCATATGCTCCATTCGGGAGCATTTCCGAGAAACATGGAAATAATCGGCGGTGTTACCGCAAGAGTAAGCGCCGAAAAGCATACGGCAGGGGTATAAATTCGTGCAAACTTTGTGATAAAGTTTTCGGATTTTGATTTTCGGGAAGAAGCGTTTTCCACAAGCTCTAAGATTTTTGATACTGTGGATTCACCAAACTCTTTGGTAGTTTTAACAGTTATAAGTCCCGAAAGATTGACAGAGCCGCTTGTTATTTCATCACCTTGCGATACTTGCTTTGGAAGAGATTCACCCGTAAGTGCTGATGTGTCAAGGTTTGACGTTCCTTCTACTATAATCCCGTCAATCGGCACCTTTTCGCCCGGCTTTATGACAATTACGCTTCCAATTTCAACCTCGTCGGGATCGACTTCTTGTGTTTCACCGTTTTCAAATAGCAGGTTTGCATAGTCGGGACGAATGTCCATAAGGGATGAGATGTTCTTTCTGCTTTTGCCCACGGCGACACTTTGGAAAAGCTCGCCGATCTGATAAAAGAGCATTACCGCTACAGCCTCGGTGTATTCGCCGAGTATTATCGCACCTACGGTGGCTGCAGCCATGAGAAAGTTCTCGTCAAAGGGTCGCAGGTTCTTGACTCCGAAAAAAGCCTTGATAAGAATGTCGTAACCGATAACGAGATAGGGAATAAGATTAAGAATTAACGCTAAATATCCTTCGACGGGTATGAGGTTTACTGTAATCAATAGAATAGCCGAAATGATTATTCTGTAAAGAGTCTTTTTTTGTTTTTTGTTCATATCAACTATCACCTGTCGTATTTTTATGACTGAATCACGGTATTATGTTACTTTTCACACGGGAAAAGTAACCAAAACCGTCCACTCAAAAGGAGAGATGGCTCGGTTGAGGATTCAGCATAATTCAAATTTGCTCGTCTTGACCGCTATGGGGGTCAAGACTCGGAATATCGATTAGCCTTTCGTATCAATCTCAACCTCCGCTGACTTCTCTCCTTCGCCGTGGAGGCTTACTACTCACATTTGTGCTGTGTTAAAACTCAATCTCACAGTCGCGTTCTACCTTTTTGCAAGCCTTGAGAACTTCGGTCATTACAGCCTTCTCATCTGCTCCTTCTTCAAATTCAACAGTCATCTTCTGTGCCATAAAGCTTACAACGGCTGACTTTATACCCTCGATTTTATTTGTTGCATCTTCCATTTTCTGTGCACAGTTTGCACAGTCAACTTCAATGTTGTATTTCTTTTTCATAATTATATCTCCTTTTTATACATATAACGATTGAACAATCATTCAATCGTCAGCTTTATTATATGCCCGAAAACTTGATTTGTCAATGGATTTTTGTGAAAAACTTGAGTTTTTTGAAAGTATGTAGTATACTCATATCAGAAAGAGAGGAAGAATTATGACACCCTACGAAATGTTACATTCGGGCAAGGTTTACTGTTGCAGTGATGAAGAGCTTTTAAAAATCCAGTTTGAATGCCTTGAGAAACTCTATGATTTTAACGCAACAAGACCTTCGGAATATGAAAAACGCACAAAGCTTTTGAAAGAAATGTTCGCAGAAATAGGTGAAGGCTGTTATATCGAACCGCCTTTTCATGCAAACTGGGGCGGTAAGCATTGCCACTTCGGTAAAAATGTTTACGCAAACTTCAACCTTACCTGCGTTGACGATACACATATCTATGTGGGTGACTATACCATGTTCGGACCCAATGTCACCCTTGCAACACCGGGTCATCCGATACTGCCTGAGCTTCGTGAAAAGCAGTATCAGTTCAATATGCCGATACATATAGGTAAAAACTGCTGGCTTGGTGCAGGTGTAATAGTTCTTCCGAGCGTGACAATAGGGGATAACTCGGTTATCGGTGCAGGAAGCGTTGTTACAAAGGATATACCTGCAAATGTCGTTGCCGTCGGTAACCCTTGCAGAGTTATAAGAGAAATCGGTGAGCATGATAGAGAGTATTATTTTAAGGAGAGGAAGTTTGACGAAAAATTATAAATGGATAGATAAATAAGAATTTGACGGAGGTAATAATGTATGTGGTTTGTGCTCGCATTACTGTCTGCGATATTTGCAGCACTTACCTCTATACTGGCTAAGGTCGGCATAGAAGGAGTTAACTCAAATCTTGCAACGGCAATAAGAACCGTTGTTGTAGTCGTTATGGCTTGGGGAATGGTGTTTCTCACAAATGCACAAAGCGGAATTGATGAAATAAGCAAACGGAGTTGGTTGTTTCTAATCTTATCGGGCTTGGCAACGGGTGCTTCGTGGTTATGCTATTATAGGGCGCTACAGTTAGGTGATGCATCAAAGGTCATTCCAATTGACAAATTAAGCGTTGTGATCACATTGGTTTTGGCATTTGTGTTTTTACACGAGCAATTTACAGCGAAGTCGTTAATAGGCTGTATACTTATCGGAGCCGGAACTATGGTAATGGTGCTTTAATTATTTATTGAGCAGTCAACTAAATTCCAATTTATCTCACATAAAATAGCAAAAATCCCTCGTGCCGATGTTTGGTACGAGGGATTGTCCAATCGTGATATAATAATTGTTACAGCACCGAGAACTTTGTCAGTGCCGTTTTTTTGTTGCTGTCTTGCTGGTTGACAGCAACAAAAGGCTATTTACGCGATTGATGTTGTTCGCTTCGCAAAAAAGGTTTCACGTGACTTTTGCCGTCGGGCTTTCCCGACAAAAAATCCCCGACGCCGTTGTTTGGTGTCGGGGATTGACTGTATTCGAGCAAATATGATGGACTTAGCACCATTAAAAGCGTTGGTGCTAAATCATTTTCTTTTTTGCTTACTTTTTTCTTTTTATCAAAGAAAAAAGTAAGTTATGCACGGCCTACAGAACCAAAGAGTTCCATCTTTTCCTTAACAGTAGCCTTGATAGCTTCAAAGCCGGGAGCGAGTACCTTTCTGGGGTCAAAGCCCTTGCCTACAAGGTCCTTGCCTTCTTCGATGTACTTTCTTGTAGCAGCAGCGAAGGAAAGCTGACATTCTGTGTTTACGTTGATCTTGGATACGCCAAGGCTGATTGCCTTCTTGATCATGTCTTCGGGAATACCTGTACCGCCGTGAAGAACGAGGGGCATGTCGCCAACAGCTTCGGAAACTGCTGCGAGTGTTTCAAAGGAAAGACCTGCCCAGTTTTCGGGGTACTTGCCGTGGATGTTACCGATACCTGCAGCGAGCATTGTAACGCCGAGGTCTGCAATCATCTTGCATCCTGCGGGGTCTGCACATTCGCCTGCACCTACAACGCCGTCTTCTTCGCCGCCGATAGCACCTACTTCTGCTTCAAGGGAAAGTCCCTTTTCGTTACAGATCTTAACAAGCTCTGTTGTCTTTGCGATGTTTTCTTCGATGGGGTAGTGAGAACCGTCGAACATTACGGAAGAGAAGCCTGCTTCAATGCACTTGAGAGCACCTTCATAAGAACCGTGGTCAAGATGAAGAGCAACGGGAACGGTAATGCCGAGGCCCACGATCATACCGTTAACCATACCAACGATGGTCTTGTAGCCGCACATATACTTGCCTGCACCTTCGGATACACCGAGGATAACGGGAGACTTGTTTTCTTCAGCTGTGAGAAGAATAGCCTTTGTCCATTCGAGATTGTTGATGTTGAACTGACCTACTGCATAGTGTCCTTCCTTAGCCTTGGTCAGCATTTCCTTTGCAGAAACTAACATTTTGATTTCTCCTTTTTGTTTATGATAATTTTTTATTATAATTCAATTATAACCGCTGTTTGAAAAATGTTGCAAATGACGTGACTGCTTTGTGACATTCCGCACTCCGCACTCCGCACTCCGCACTTCGCATTCCGCATTTATAAAAGCACAATTCCTTCCTTTTCAAGCGCCTTAACCTTTTCGTCAGGCCATACAGATGCCTGAACCTCGCCGATGTGAACCTTGCGAAGATAGAACATGCAGAGCCTTGACTGACCGATACCGCCGCCTATGGTGTAGGGGAGCTTTCCGTCGAGAATTGCCTTGTGGAATTCGAGTTCTCTTCTGTCGTCACAGCCTGAAATAGTGAGCTGTCTGTCGAGAGCCTCCTCGTCAACTCTTACACCCATGCTGGAGATTTCAAGTGCAATCTCAAGAACGGGATACCATAAAAGAATGTCGCAGTTCATTGTCCAGTCGTCGTAGTCGGGACTTCTGCCGTCGTGCATTTTGCCGGATTTGAGTGCTCCGCCAATCTGCATGAGACATACAGCACCTTTTTCTTTTGTTATGGCGTTTTCTCTTTCTTTGCTGGAAAGGTCGGGATACATATCCTCAAGCTCCTGCGTTGTGATAAAGGTTATTTCATCGGGGAGCATGCTCTTCTGGTATTCTTTCGCAAGAGCAGGGAAATGATAAGACATATGCTGTTCCGTACTCTTGAGAACTCTGTATATCTTCTTTACTGTTTTCTTTAAGGTTTCGATTGTTCTGTCCTGCTTTTCGATAACTCTTTCCCAGTCCCACTGGTCAACGTAAAGGGAGTGGATTGCGTCGGTCTGCTCGTCACGGCGGATTGCGTTCATGTCTGTGTAAAGACCTTCACCGGGAAGAAAACCGTATTTGCCGAGGGCAAATCTCTTCCATTTTGCAAGTGACTGAACTATCTGAACATCCTTGCCCGATTCGAGTATGTCGAACTGAACGGGTCTTTCTGTGCCATTGAGAGCATCGTTGAGTCCCGATTCGGGGGTTACAAAAAGGGGAGCAGAAACTCTGGTTAAATTAAGGGAAAGTGCAAGCTCTTTTTCAAAATAGTCCTTGCATGCCTTTATTGCAACCTGAGTATCTTTAACATTAAGGATTGATGTGTACATTTATATCACTCCTTGCCATAAAATCACATTTATAATTTTAGCATAAAATATAGAGGTATGCAAGTGTTTTTTTGCCATTTGTCAAAAAAATGGCAATATGTCCTATTTTTGCTGAAATATCGTAAAAAAACTTGACATATCCATAAATTTGTTGTACAATTTCATTTGGTAAAATTTGTATTTTAAGGGAGGTGGCGTCAATGAATAATACAAGGACTGTTCTCGGCAGTAATGCTGTGATTTGCGGAAAGAATCTGACGGTTCTGTCTTCGGTTGACTCCACCAATAACTACATAAAGGAGCATTCCGATCTTCTTCCCGACGGCCATGTGTGCATTTCCCACGAGCAGCTCTCGGGCAGAGGCAGACAGGGCAAGAGCTTTTATTCGCCAAACGGCGAGGGACTTTATATGAGCCTTCTCATAAAGAATCCCGATATTGCAAATGATTCTTTGTTTACAGCAAGAATCTGCCTTGCAGTGTGCCGTGCCATTGACAGACTTACGGGAACCGACAATAACAGCGGTGTGGGTATCAAATGGGTAAATGACATTTATTTCGGCAAGAAAAAGCTGTGCGGAATTCTGTGTGAGCGTTTCGTTTCGTCCGATGGCAACACATATGTTGTGGCAGGCGTGGGAGTAAATGTCAACCTTTCGAACAGCTCGGTACCAAAGGACCTTAGAAGTATTGTTACGTCCCTTTATGATATCACAAAAAAGGTTTACGATAAATTCGAGCTTGCCTGTTTTATCTGCGAAGAATTTGAAAGGGTGTTTGCACTTTCAAAAGATGATGCCCTTGTTGAATATAAACGCCGTTCAATCGTAATCGGCAGGGAAATAAGGATTGTCCGCCGGGACGGGGATATAAGAGCTGCGGCTCTTGACATCTGCGAAGACGGCGCGCTTCTTGTGCGTACCGAAGAAGGCTATACGCAAAAACTCTGCGGCGGAGAAATAAGCATCAAAATCAAACGGTAGCTTTTCGAAATAAATGCGGAATGCCAAGTTCGGAGTGCGTAATGACTAACCGAATGCCGTGTGACACAGATCAATTTGTAATAAATGTAAATTTATATATTTATTGTAATATTTTACTTGCATTGAGTAAAACTATGTGATATAATCACAAGGGCAAAAGATTGTTAAAAAAATAATTATTATATACAAGAGAGGTAGAAAACAATGTTAAACAAGAAGACAGTAGAAGATCTTAATGTAAAAGGCAAGAAGGTCCTCGTACGTTGCGACTTCAACGTACCCCTTAAGGACGGCAAAATCACAAGTGATAAGAGAATCGTTTCCGCTATCCCCACAATCAAGTATCTCCTTGACAACGGCGCAAAGGTAATCCTCTGCAGCCATATGGGCAAGCCCCACGCAGTTCTCACAGAAGGCTTCGGTCTCGATAAGAAGGAAAAGAAAAAGGTTGAAGCACTTCCCGTAGAAGAACAGGCAGCAGCAAAGGCAAAGCTCCTTGAAGAAGCTAAGAAGAATGACCCCGTAAAGTTCACTCTTCGTCCTGTTGCTGACAGACTCAACGAACTTCTCGGCGGCGTTGTAACATTCGCTTCTGATATCGTTGGCGAAGATGCAAAGGCAAAGATTGCTGCCCTCGAAGAAGGCAAGGCAGTTCTTCTTGAAAACGTAAGATTTGACGCAAGAGAAACAAAGAACGAAGAAAGCCTTTCCAAGGAATTCGCTTCTCTCTGCGACCTCTATGTAAACGATGCGTTCGGTTCTGCTCACAGAGCACACTGCTCCACAGCAGGCGTAACAGCATTTGTAGAAGAAGCAGCTTGCGGTTACCTCATCCAGAAGGAAATCGAAGTTATGGGTAAGGCTCTTTCCGATCCTAAGCGTCCCTTCGTTTCTATCCTCGGCGGTGCTAAGGTTTCCGATAAGATCGGCGTTATCAATAACCTCATTGAAAAGGTTGACACACTCATCATCGGCGGCGGTATGGCTTACACATTCATGAAGGCTCTCGGCCACCAGATCGGTACTTCTCTCTGCGAAGACGACAAGCTTGATCTTGCAAAGGAACTCATGGCAAAGGCAGAAGCTAAGGGCGTTAAGTTCCTCATCCCTGTTGATAACAGAGTTGGTAAGGAATACGACGAAAATACAGAAAACATGGTTGTTCCCTCCGATGACCTTCCCGAAGGCTGGATGGGTCTTGATATCGGTCCTAAGACAATCGAACTCTTCAGTGAAAACATCAAGGGTGCAGGCACAGTAGTTTGGAACGGTCCTATGGGC
>JAGAUT010000053.1 GCA_017620655.1 Clostridia bacterium
AGGTATTTGCTCTCGGCGGTAAGATTCACAACACAGGTCTTGTTGAAGTTCACATGGGTACAACTTTACGCGAAATCATCGAGGAAATCGGCGGCGGTATTCCTAACGGCAAGAAGTTCAAGGCTGCTCAGACAGGTGGTCCTTCCGGCGGATGTATTCCTGCTCACCTTATCGACACACCTATCGACTATGACAACCTTCTCGCAATCGGTTCCATGATGGGTTCCGGCGGTCTTATCGTTATGGACGAAGACAACTGTATGGTTGATATTGCTAAGTTCTTCCTCGAATTTACAGTTGATGAATCCTGCGGTAAGTGTACTCCTTGTAGAGTTGGTACAACGAGACTCTACGAAATCCTTGACAGAATCACAAAGGGTCAGGGCAAGCTCGAAGACATCGACAAGCTTGAAGAACTCTGCCACTACATCAAGTCAAGTGCTCTCTGCGGTCTCGGTCAGACAGCTCCTAACCCCGTACTCTCCACACTTATGTACTTCAAGGACGAATACATTGAACACATCGTTGACAAGAAGTGTAGAGCAGGCGTATGTAAGGAACTTCTCTCCTTCAAGATTATTGAAGATAAGTGTAAGGGCTGTACTAAGTGTGCACGTAACTGTCCCGTTGGTGCTATTGAAGGTGCTGTTAAGCAGCCTCATATCATCAATCAGGACAAGTGTATTAAGTGCGGTGCTTGTATTGACAACTGTGCCTTCAAGGCAATTATCAAGGAATAAGGAGGCAGCATAAAATGGAAATGATTAATGTAATTATCGACGGTCATTCTTACAGCGTAAAGAAGG
This sequence comes from Clostridia bacterium, assembly GCA_017620655.1. GTDB lineage: Bacteria > Bacillota > Clostridia > Oscillospirales > CAG-382 > UMGS1387. Next base: position 807 of record JAGAUT010000053.1, read on the forward strand.
GTGCTACAATCCTCGAGGCTTGTAAGAGCGTTGGCATAGAAATCCCCACTCTCTGCTACTTAAAGGAAATTAACGAAATCGGTGCTTGCCGTCTTTGCGTTGTTGAAGTTAAGGGTGCAAGAAGCCTTGTTGCTGCTTGTGTATACCCCATTGACAGAGAAGGTACTGAAATTCTCACACATTCTCCCGCAGTTCAGGCTTCAAGAAAAGCTACTCTCGAGCTTCTCCTTTCTCAGCATGACAAGAAGTGTCTTTCCTGCGTAAAGAGCGGCGACTGCGAATTCCAGAAGCTCTGCCGTGACTACGGTGTAGAAGACGAACACAAGTATGACGGTGAAACACCCGTTTACGACATCGACACATCAATGCCTCACCTTATCCGTGACAACAACAAGTGTGTTCTTTGCCGCAGATGCGTTGCTGCTTGCGACAAGAACCAGGAAGTTGCAGTTATCGGTGCAAACGAAAGAGGTTTCAAGACTCACATCGGTCAGGCATTTGAACTCAACCTTAACAATGTTGCTTGTATCGGCTGCGGTCAGTGTATCACAGTTTGTCCTACAGGCGCACTCATGGAAAGAGACGACACTGAAAAGGTTTGGGCAGCTCTTGCTGATCCTACAAAGCACGTAGTTGTTCATGCAGCTCCCTCAATAAGAGTAACTCTCGGTGAATGCTTCGACATGCCTATCGGTTCTGTTGTAACAGGCAAGATGGTTGCAGCACTCAGAAGACTCGGTTTCGCCAAGGTATTTGATACAAACTTTACTGCTGACCTTACAATCATGGAAGAAGCACACGAGCTTATCGAAAGAGTAAAGAACGGCGGCAAGCTTCCCATGATCACATCATGTTCACCCGGTTGGGTTAAGTTCTGCGAACACTACTTCCCCGATATGATCGACAACATGTCTTCCTGCAAGTCTCCTCAGCAGATGATGGGTGCAGTTATCAAGACATACTACGCTGAAAAGATGGGTCTTGACCCCAAGGACATCTTTGTAGTAAGCGTAATGCCTTGTACAGCTAAGAAGTTTGAAATCGGCAGAGACGATCAGGCAGCGGCAGGTGTTCCCGACACAGATGTAGCTATCACAACAAGAGAACTTGCAAGAATGATCAAGCGTGCAGGTATTAACTTCACAGCTCTTCCCGACGAAGAATTTGATTCACCCATGGGCCTCGGCTCCGGTGCAGGTACAATCTTCGGCGCAACAGGCGGCGTTATGGAAGCTGCTCTCAGAACAGCAGTTTACTGGCTCACAGGTTCTAACCCCGAAAAGGTTGAATTTGAAGAAGTCAGAGGTACTGCCGGCATCAAGGAAGCTACATACAATGTTGCAGGCGTTGAAGTTAAGGTTGCTGTTTGCTCCGGTACTGCAAACGCAAAGAAGCTTCTCAACATGGTAAGGAGCGGTGAAAAGGATTACACCTTCATCGAAATTATGGGTTGTCCCGGCGGTTGCGTAAACGGCGGCGGTCAGCCTACTCAGCCTGCTTCTGTTAGAAACTTTGTTGACCTCAAGGCTCTCAGAGCAGCAGCTCTTTACGAAGACGACAAGAATCTTCCTGTCAGACTTTCTCACGAAAACGAAGACATCAAGACTATCTACAAGGAATACTTTGGCGAACCCGGCAGCCACAAGGCTCACGAGTATCTCCATACTTCCTATGTTGCAAGACCTAAGGTTCAGTACTAATTAAATACTAACACTAATCCCCGAGGAAATCCTCGGGGATTTATTCATTGACAAACATAATTAATTGTGATACAATTGATGTAATTAAAAGTGTGGGTGAAATAAACTATGTCAAATAAATTAAAAATCATAATTCTCGTTGTGCTTGCAACCATTGTAATAGGAATTCTTATCTTTAGCATGATTTCATCAGGAGCAATTATTACAAGTACTTTATTAAAAGCACTTATTGTTTTGGCCGGTTTGGCCGCGTCAATTATAAAGATTTCCGCTCGTATTAATCCATCAAAGGCACTTTACCAATATGAGAATATATATAGTGATATATTAGACGATGCATTTAATAATAACAAAACATCTCGAAAACGTTTACTTGAAGTAGCAAAGTGCTATGCTGAAGACGACTTGCAAAATGGTCTCGCAAAAGTAAATGAACTGTGGAATAGTTGTAAAACAATCAGCGAAATGAAAGCGGTCGGAACATTCAAGGCGCTTATTTTATCTGATTTGGGTAATGAAATGGGAGCTAAAGAGATTTACGAACATCTTATCAATGACCTTGAAATAAAGAATGATACTATTTATTCTAACCTTGGTTTGATATATTCTAACTCTGGTGATTTAGAAAATGCCATCAAGTACTATACTTTAGCAAATGAAACAAATCCAAATAATGCGTATGCTTGGAATAACGCAGCTTTTGTACTCATCAGACTTTTTGAAATCGACAAAGCAATAGAGTGCGCTGAAAACGCTATAAAAATCGATTTCAAAATGCACCAACCATATGAAATTCTTGCAGCCGCCTATACATACAAAGGAAACAAGGCACTCGCAAAAAAATACTACCATACAGCAATTGTAAACGGTGCTAACAAAGTTGCTCTGAAAGATTTTATGGCAAGATTTGAACCTGACACTGATTTTGAAGATGAAGATAATGAATAAAAAAGAAGTATGTAGTAAAAGCTCATCCAAGTAGGATGAGCTTTCTTTGATAAATCAATAATTCTTTTTTTCAACTTCAAAATATCCCTGGTCGTGAAAACACACAGGGCAGTGATCCGGTGCTGACTTGCCTATTTCAATATGACCGCACACACGGCAAATCCACATTGTTTCCTCGCATTTTGAGAACACCTGATTTGTCTCAATGTTCTTTAAAAGAGCCAGAAATCGTTCCTCGTGGCTTCTTTCAACGCTTGCGACACGTCTGAACTTTTCGGCAAGATGCGGAAATCCTTCTTCCTCGGCATCCCTTGCAAAACTTTCATACATCTCTGCCCATTCCCAGTGCTCGCCCTCGGCGGCGGCTTTAAGGTTATTTGTCGTGCCGCCGATTTTACCGAGCTCTGCCGCCCAAAGCTTTGCGTGCATCTTTTCGTTTTCTGCCGTAACTCTGAAAATCTCAGCTATCTGATGATAGCCTTCACTTTCGGCAACCTCAGCGAAATATGTGTACTTGTTTCTTGCCTGCGATTCACCGCCAAATGCCTTTTCAAGATTCTCTCTTGTTTTAGTATTACTGTAATCCATCATTATTGTATCCTCCTTTTATATTTGATATAATTATGCCCAAAACAAGAAATTTTAAACAAAAATTGGGCGGCCACATTGACCACCCAAATTTATACTATTCAGAAACAAGTTCAATTTCCGCACCGACTCTACGAAGTTTTCCGCAGATATCTTCATAGCCTCGCTGTATATGTCTAATGTTATCTATTTCCGTAACACCTTCAGCCGCAAGACCTGCAATAATAAATGCTGCGCCGGCACGCAAATCACAAGCAGTAATCTGAGCACCCTTCAAAGAGGCACCACCAAGGAATTCAGCCATTTTTCCATCAGATACCTTGATCGCCGCACCCATTTTATAAAGCTCGTCGCAGTATTTAAAACGGTTATCCCAAACGCCTTCACGCATTGTACTCTTACCGTTTGCAATACACATTAACACGCCCATCTGAGGGTTCATGTCAGTGGGAAAACCGGGATAAGGAAGTGTCTTTACATTGATACCGCTTATTTCGCCGATGTACTTAACACGAACAGCATCGTCATATTCCTCAACCTCTACACCCATGTCCTGAAGTTTTGCTGTGATAGACTCAAGGTGCTTAGGAATTACATTAGTTACCTTTAACTCTCCTTTGGTTGCAGCTGCTGCAATCATAAACGTTCCTGCTTCAATCATATCGGGAACAATTTCATATGTAACACCGTGAAGTTCAGAAACGCCGCGTACTTTAACAGTATCAGTACCCGCACCCGAGACATCAGCACCTGCAGCATTCAGAAAGTTTGCTAGGTCAACCACGTGAGGCTCTCTGGCAGCATTATCAATAATTGTTGTTCCGGGAACTCTGACGGCTGCAAGAATTGCGTTGATCGTAGCACCTACAGAAACAATATCCATAAACACCGAATCACCGCGCAATCCATCTTTGCCAGACGAAATGACTACTGATTTTGTATCATCGTCGCAAACAACATTTGCACCCAATGCTTCGAAAGCCTTAATGTGCTGGTCAATGGGGCGAGCCCCGATTTCACATCCACCGGGATATGCTGCTTTTGCATGACCAAAACGGCCAAGCTCAGCACCTAATATGTAATATGATGCGCGCATCTTTCTTACCAGTTCAAATGGTGCGCTTCCGGGAACTATATTGACTGTGTCAATTTCAAAGGTAGTCTTATCAATTCGATTAACAGAAGCACCCATACTTCTTAAAATATCAAAAGAAGCAGTAACATCGCTAATCATTGGGATATTATGAAGTACGCACTTACCCTCAGTAAGAATAGTACCAAAAATTATCGCAACAGCAGAATTTTTCATTCCGCTTACTTCAATTTCACCGTGCAATGGCTTGTTGCCTTTTATGACAATCTTATCCATTAACGCTTTTCCTCCAATAGAAGTTATTTGAAACTCAAACTATGATATCAGTATACCATATACGATATTATAATTGAACAGTTATTTGTAAATTTATACATATTATAACGCATCAAAAAATGAAGTTTTAATATTATCATTTTTATCTGTATACTCAATTCTCCAGCAAGGCAGAATAAAGCATTTTCCGTTTTCTGATATTCTCAACGAATAAACAACCTCTTCGCTTAAAATTGATTTTACTTGCTCAAGATTCAATTTATACAGAACATTTACACCATCAAGTAATGTGTTATGATACTTTGCTTTTGGATTGCCCATAATCCACTTTCCACGCATAATTACTAAATTATCATTACTATAAACAAAGTTTATAAACGAATCATTAATATCGTATCCGTCAATTGTCTGCATAGCAGTAACAATAATAAAATCATCGCTAGAGGAGCTGCCTGAAATTCTATATCCCAGTTCAGAATCATCAGCCATCCCCGAGATAATCCTATCAATATCCGAAAGCAACACTTCATCAATAGAATCAGTTTGCATGTTAATAATCGGTTCATCACCATATTGCATATTGACTCCGTTTTTTGAAAAGGCAAATGATGAATCGTTTTCATAAAACAAAATTCTTCCAAGCTCTCTTTTTGAATCATCCCCATTCAGAATTCCTATTGCAGAACCCTCAGGTGTATCAAACTCTGTAGTCAATATGTCTTTTCCGAAAACGCCGAAGCTTATTGATTCGGCAATTTTCATATTATATTCCTTAAGACTTTCGATTTCAAAATAATATATATCTTTTTCTGGCATATTTGCATCAATTATTGAGCTGTTGATTTCAATACCGCTTTTACTAAGATTTTCAACAACACCGTAAATCAATTCATCAGGTATTTTTGTTCTGTTTTCAATCTCTGCAAGATACAACGAATAAAACAATAAAGATAACACTAAAAAAACAAGGATTAAAAACCTGCAGGTCTTTTTAATTTCCATTATTTTTCACCTCCGAAGTCTCCTCTGAAGAGCATCCCCAGACAGCTGAAAAATTATCTGCATCGGAATTATAATCATAAAACAAATTCACTTCAGATGAAGCCGCAACTGATGCATACTTCTGAGGAGAAACAACGACATAAGTATCAAGAGAAGTAAGCTTCATCATTTTGAAGTTAGCATTAATAATATAATCATTCTTTATTTCAAATGCAGCATCAAAAGCAGAAGGATAAAGGAACACACCGTTATGCAAATATTTAAAATAGACTTTCGTTGCTCCATCCGTTTCATTGATATTAATACCAACTATCGAACATGATAATTCATCTTCCTGTATTGTACGGTTAATAATTTTCTTTAAAGCAAACAGCTTATCCGAAAGAGAAAGTTTCGTACCGGTATCTGAAATATAACCAAGAAACTCATTTAGAGAAATACCGTAGTTTTCAGAAGCTTTATATGAAACCGTTCCGTCATTTCTTATAACAAGCTCGCCTGATTCTTCAACGTGATTAACAACCGAACCATTACCTGATACAAAGCTTCTCACAAGATTTTCATTAATCGAAAATATTTCGAACAACTCATTTATCCATTTCTGATCAGAATCAACGCCAAAACTTTCAGCAAAAGAGGCAACAGAGCAATTCTCGATGACGAGTGATGATGTAAATACAGGATATAACGCTTTAAGCTCAGAATAGTCAAATTTAGTCCAGCCATCACTAACATCATATGAATCATTTACAATTTTGTCAAATCGAATTTCCTGACTAGGAAACAATTCTGTAACCTCTCCGCTTTCCGCAATTGCACTGGCATACAAATTGCCTTTCTTATCTGGCAGAAGAAAAATATACTTGAAAAGAAATACCTCATGAAGGCTTTCATCTCTGTAATTATCCACAACGCACGGCAATACAACTGATGAGGGTAAATCATTATAAAATCCAAGCAACATATAATCGCTACTATACTTTTTCTTTTCGATATAGTTGCTCAAATCATGCTCGGAATCAAAAGAGACCGTTTTATATGTCCCTTCAAACAAAACACTCAGCGCTTCAGAAATTCGATTTTCAACGGATTTTCTTACTTCATACTGAGGCATAACAGCAGTCATTTTATCCCCTGATTTTATGCCAACAAACAGCGGTTCAAGCAGAGTACCGCTATAGTCGTCATCGCTGACTCCTGAAGACCTTAGAATCATTCTTGTGTCATTTTCGGATAACGGCGGAAGATTTGAAACTTTTCCGTTCAGTTTTATGTTAATATACATTCCACAGGAAATAAGCATGACGAAAAACATAATGCCTGCAAGTATTACTTCAACGCCAGACATTATAGATTGCACTTTTTCAGAAAATCTCATGCCTATACCTCCTTTTATACAAAGCGGTGTCAAATATCGGCACCGCTTTGCTTTTAAATGTTCTTTAAGATTTCTGCAATCTTTGCACCGTGCTCCATACCTTCGTCATAAACAAAGTTAAGCTCGGGCGTATTTCTGAGATTAAGTCTTGATGAAAGCTCGTGTCTTATAAATCCTTGAGCAGACTTTATTCCAGCCTTTACTTCCTTAGGATCGCCGTTCATTACGCTGTAATGAATCTTGCAGTACTTCTGGTCGGCGGTTGTTTCTGTTCTTGTAATGCTTATAAAACACTTTGATACTCTCGGATCTTTAACGTCCTTGAGAATATACATAAGCTCTCTTGCAATTTCTTCGTTCACCCTGTCCGTATGGTGAACAATTTTCTTTTTAACAGGCATAATCAACCTCTTTTAATTTCTTCCATGATAAAGGCTTCAAGGATATCATTTTCTTTAATATCGTTAAAGCGTTCAAGACCGATACCGCATTCATAGCCTGTAGCAACTTCCTTAACGTCATCCTTGAAACGTCTGAGAGATGCAATCTTGTCTTCAAATATTACAACACCGTCTCTAACTACTCTTATCTGGCAAGCTCTTGTAATCTTACCGTCCTGAACGTAAGAACCTGCGATAAAGCCGACACCGGGAACCTTAATGGTCTGACGTACCTGTGCTCTACCCATTACAACTTCCTTATATTCGGGAGCAAGCATACCGTTGATTGCGGCGTTGATTTCTTCGATACATTCATAGATAACTCTGTAAGTTCTTATATCAACTTCTTGGTCTTCAGCAGAATCTACAGCCGCCTTGTCGGGTCTTACGTTAAAGCCGACAACTATTGCATTTGAAGCAGAAGCAAGCATTACGTCGTTTTCTGTAATACCGCCTGCAGCCGAGTGAATAACCTTAACTCGTACTTCTTCATTAGACAGCTTTTCAAGACTTGATTTAACGGCTTCGGCAGAACCCTGAACGTCAGCCTTGACGATGATTGCAAGTTCCTTTGTACCTTCCTTAAGCTGGTCAAAGAGAGTGTCGAGAGAAACCTTGGCATTAGCCTTGAAGATTTCTTCCTTAGCCTTCATCTTTCTTTCGTCAACGAGTGCCTTTGCCATTCTTTCATCGGCAACAACTCTGAATTCGTCACCGCCTTCGGGTGCTTCCGAAAGACCTGTGATTTCAACGGGAACCGAAGGGCCTGCTTCCTTTACTGTCATGCCCTTATAGTCTGTCATTGCTCGAACGTGTCCTATTGCAGTACCTGCAATTACAACATCGCCTCTGTGAAGTACACCGTGCTGTACAAGAACAGTAGCAACGGGACCTCTGCCCTTATCAAGCTTTGCTTCAATAACAATACCCTTTGCATCGCACTTGGGATTAGCCTTAAGTTCCTTCATGTCAGCAACAAGAAGTACCATTTCAAGAAGCTCGTCTATACCCTTATGCTGGATAGCAGAAACGGGAACACAGATAGTATCTCCGCCCCATTCTTCGGGAATAAGTTCGTAGTTTGCAAGAGCCTGCTTAACATTATCAATGTTAGCCGAGGGCTTATCTATCTTATTAATTGCAACAATGATGGAAACGCCTGCAGCCTTTGCGTGGTTGATAGCTTCAACTGTCTGAGGCATGATACCGTCATCGGCAGCAACAACAAGGATTGCAATATCTGTTGCCTGCGCACCTCTGGCTCTCATTGCGGTAAACGCTTCATGACCGGGGGTGTCGAGGAATGTGATATCTCTATCGTTGATTCGAACACGGTATGCACCGATGTGCTGAGTAATACCGCCGGCTTCCCCTGCAGTAACATTTGCGTTTCTGATAGCGTCAAGAAGCGAAGTCTTGCCATGGTCAACGTGACCCATTACGCAGACAACAGGGCTTCTTTCAACAAGGTCAGACTCATTTTCAGCAGCCTGTTCTTCCTCTGTACCAAAGAGCTTTTCTTCGATGGAAAGAACAACTTCTCTTTCGCAGACAATACCCATTTCGTCTGCAAGAAGGTATGCTGTATCAAAGTCAACAATCTTATTTGCACCAACCGCATCCATAGGAAGTCCCATCATAAGAAGTTTTTTGATTACTTCACCGGTTGTAATCATAAGTTTAGATGCAAGGTCAGAAATCATAATGTCTTCGCCTACGGTAATGGGACCTGTGAACTTAACGGTAGGAGTAGGTGCCGACTGCTGGCCTTTATTTTTGCCCTTCTTACCCTTACCGTTAAAGGCAGGCATAAAGTCGCGTGCGGCAGCTTCATTTCTGATATTCTTGCCGCCAACACCTTTCTGGGGTCCCTGTGCCTTCTTCTGGTTGCCGCCCTTGGGACCTCTTTCGTTGTCAAGAGCATCGGGAACGAGATTGTCAAGTCTTTCATCATACTTAGAAAGGTCAACCTCGCTTGTTCTGATGTCAACTACTACCTTTCCTTCTGCGTCTACCTCATGCTCTGCACCTTCAATTCTTGTGCCTGTATAACGACTTCTGATTCTGCCGTCAGCATCGTATACGGGTTTGAGGCTGGGCTGACGTACCGACTGGTTTTCGTCATCCTTATCTCTGTTCTGATTGAAGGAATTCTTCTGGAACTTAGGCTTCTGAGGAGCCTGCTTTGGTGTATCGACATTTACAAAGCCATCCTTTGTAAACTTTACGTTAGCATATTTGTCAAAGCGTTCGTTCTTATCAAACTTGGGGTAATTTTCAACGGGTCTGCCCTCCTGCTTTGCAAGAGCTGCACCCTCTTTTGCTATCTTACCGATCTGCTTTTCAATCTGGCGTTCATTGTAAGACATACCGCCCTGCTGTCCCTGAGCTCTGTCGCCGTAAGGCTTCTTCTCAAAGGGCTTCTTATTGGGATCAAACGGCTTTCTTTCACCAAACTGAGGCTTCTTGTTGGGATCAAAAGCTTTTCTTTCGCCCTGCTGTCCCTGAGGTCTTTCAACGTAAGGCTTCTTTTCAAAGGGTTTCTTTTCATCCACTTTATTATCAACAGCCTTAACCTCAGCTTTGACAACGGGCTTCTTTTCAGCCGCGGGAGTTTCTTTTACAGGCTCCTCCGTCTTTGCTGCGGGCTCCTCAGCCTTAGCTTCTACTTTAGCTTCAGCCTTTGGCTCTTCCTTCTTGGGTTCCTCCTTCTTAGGAGTGAGATAAGAAGCAATATCGTCAACTGTGCTCTGCATAGTATAGTGCTGAAGTATAATGCTTGTTTCTTCATATTCAAGTGTCGAAGATGCGGATTTGCCGTCGAAGCCCTTATCCTTCAAAAGCTCAACCAAATCCTTGCTCTTGACACCCATATCTTTTGCGAAATTACTGAGTTTTAGTTTTGTATTTATTGGCATATTACTGCTGCACCTCCGTATTTACCTTGTGTACTTCATTATAAATTTTACGACAAATGTTAACAAAACCCTCATCAAGAATCGCTGCACTTGATGTACCGTTTTTCTTTCCGAGTTTCTGCCCCAAAGTCATCTTGTCTGCATTAACGAATATTAGCTCAACTTTGTGAAAACTACAGGAATCAGACAATCGCTTCACTGTGTTTGCCGACAAATCTGATGCAGCAATTACCAGCTTTGCTTTTCTGTTGCGTATATTTTCAACACACATTTCGGTTCCCATAACACATTTACCTGCACGTTTTGCAAGACCAAAAGCATTAATAATTCTATCTCCGCATATATCAATTTCATCCGATGTGAATAAAAATTCATTATTCATTTCTATTCCTCCTCAGAGAGACTTGACTTAACTTGCTCAAACACAGAATCAGGAATTTCAACCTCAAGCGTTCTTTCAAGCCGCTTTGATTTCAATGCCTTTTCAAAACATGAAACTTTAGGACAAATATATGCACCACGACCGGATTTCTTTCCGGTTAAATCGAGCAAAACATCACCCTCAGGGGTTCGTACCACCCTTATTAGTTCTTTCTTGGGTCTTTTTTCATTACATCCCATGCATTTACGCTCGGGTATTCTCTTAATAGCGTTAGACATTTTTCACAGCACCTTTTGGGTGAGTCCTTTCATAACAAAATACACAAAGACTTATGTCAAATTATTCTTCGTCGTTCTTAACAAGCTTAAGAGCTTCGGCAAGCTTTCCGCCGAAAGATCCTGATGCTTCTTTCTTGCCTTCCATGATATCGTTAAATGCTGCAGCTCTAGCAGCAGATACACTCTTGATATCAATCTTATTAAAGCCTGTAAGACGTGCTGCAAGTCTTGCGTTCTGACCTTCCTTGCCGATAGCAAGTGAAAGCTGATCGTCTTCAACAAGAACATAGCAGCTTCTTTCACCTGTTTCTTTTACAGAAACAACCTGTGCAGGAGAAAGTGATGCTCTGATAAACTCTTCAGCGTTTTCGCTGTATTTGATAATATCAATCTTTTCACCTTTGATTTCGGCTGTAATATTGTTCTTTCTGATGCCCTTGGGACCGATACAAGAACCAATAGGATCGACATTATTGTCTCTCGAGTAGACAGCGATCTTTGTTCTGGAACCTGCTTCTCTCGAAATGGACTTGATAATTACTGTACCATCCTGAATTTCCGGAACTTCAAGTTCAAAGAGACGCTTCACAAGACCGGGATGCTTTCTTGAAAGAACAATGGAGGGACCCTTTGTTTCCTTCTTGACAACGGTAACATAAACTTTAATCTTATCTCCCTCAACAAGTCTTTCACCGGGTATCTGTTCATTCTTGAAAAGAGTAACTTCATTTTTACCAAGCTGAAGAACAGCGTTCCCTGTAACAGGATCAACACGGGAAACGATTGCAGTTACTATTTCATCTTTCTTGCCTTCATATTCCTTAACCATGATATCGCGTTCAGCTTCTCTTATACCCTGAATAATAACCTGCTTTGCAGTCTGAGCAGAAATTCTTCCGAAGTTCTTTGTCTTTACTTCGATTTCAACAATATCACCGAGGTTATAACCTTTCTTGATTTCACGAGCCTGTTCAAGTGTGATTTCTGTTTTTTCGTTGAAAACGTGCTTTCTCAATTTCTTAACAACGTTTCCTTCTTCATCATATTCGTACTTAATATTTTCATCGTCTTCTTCATCATAATCATCTTCGAGATCAAGATCAACGTCTTCGGGTTCCTCATCAAGAACTTCTTCAGGATATTCTTCCATTGATTCAAGTTCTTCGTCTGTAAGTTCTGATCTTTCAGGGATTTCATCCCATCCTTCCGGGTCAACAACAGTAAGCTGCTTGTAAACCTTAACATCCTGTTTTACGGGATCAAGAACAATTCTTACATTAGAGCAACCGTTGTCTTTTTTGAACGCACTAAAAAGTGCAGCTTCAACCTTTGAAAGCATGTATTCCTTAGGAATATTCTTCTGCTTTTCAAGAAGGTCGAGTGCCTTAAAAAATTCCTTATTCATCTTTTTTTAATTCCTCCAATATTTATGTTAATTTTAATATTTACTAAAATTCGCAGACAGTCTTAATGCTTGAGTATTCCTTGGGACCGAGCTCAACGCTTGTTCCTGCAACATCAAGAGTTACAACGCCGCTTTCCTCATCGTATGAGGAAATGTTACCGTCAAAGGATTTTTTACCATCCTTTGCGGTATAGAGCTTTACAAGCACTCTTTCACCGATGAAAGCCTTAATATGCTCAGCTGTTTTGAGTTCTCTTTCAAGACCGGGAGACGAAATTTCGAGATAATAGCTTCCTTCAATTGGGTCTGCTTCGTCGATAATGGGTTCAACCGCATCGTTTACCATTTCGCAGTCGTCAAGGCTGATGCCCTCAGGCTTGTCGATGTAGATAATGAGATTGTGGTCTGGACCTTCCTTTACAAATTCAACGTCCCAGAGCATACATCCGCATTCTTCAACCGTTTCCCTGACAAGTTCCGCGACTCTGCTTGCAATGTTACCTTTCTTCTTTTCCTGCAAAACAATCACCTCACATAATTTGTCGTAAACAAACATTAAAGAGCGATCCGTGTGACCGCTCTTTAACCTTTCTATAAACTTACAATAGTAATATAACACAAGATATAAAAAAAATCAAGTGTTTTTTGAAATTTTCTTCATTATATATTTTTTTTGTTAAAACTTCCCATATCGGTTGACAAATCCATCTGTTTAATGGTATCATTTATAGGTAAAATCAACATTGAAAGGCGAATAATATGAACAACAACATTTTATCGGTATGTCCCGAAAACAGTGCATACAAATACAGACCCGAAACCGACGTCCTTTTCAAGATGCCCGACGGCTCTTTCAAGTATTCGGGAATTATTGATTCAACAATCAGATACATTGAAAATATACAGCTCAAACGCACAGACTTCTGGCGAGCTTTTGTCGAGCAGTTCAGAACATATCCCGACTCAGAAATGAAGGCTTGGCGCGGTGAATACTGGGGCAAAATGATGAGAGGCGCATGCTTTACATATCAGTACACGCAGGATGAAGAATTGTACTCTATCCTTACCGATACCGTACGCAACCTTATGACAACTCAGGATGAACTCGGAAGAATCAGCACATACACAGTCGAAGGCGAATTCAACGGATGGGACATGTGGTGCAGAAAGTATGTACTTTTAGGCTTCCAATACTTCCTTGACATCTGCAAGGACGATACTCTCAGTGCTGAAATAGTAGAAGTCATGAAAAAGCACGCCGACTATATAATGCAGCACGTCGGTTCACCGTCAGAGGGCAAGAAGGAAATCACTTCAACCTCAACTTACTGGTTAGGTCTCAATTCATCCTCAATCCTTGAGCCTTATGTTCGTCTTTACAATCTTACAGGCGAGAGAAAGTATCTTGACTTTGCCGGCTACATCGTAAATTGCGGCGGTATTTCCGAGGGCAACATCTTTGAGCTTGCATATGAAAACAAGCTCTGTCCCTTTGAATACCCCACAACAAAAGCATACGAAATGATGAGTTGCTTTGAAGGACTTTTAGAATACTACAGAGTTACAAAGATCGAAAAGTACAAGACAGCGGTTGTAAACTTTGCAAACAAGGTGCTTGAATCAGATATAACAATCATCGGTTGCAGCGGCTGTATTCACGAGCTTTTCGACAACTCTCTGAAAACTCAGACCGCATCTGACCATCTTGACGTTATGCAGGAAACCTGCGTTTCTGTTACTTGGATGAAGTTCTGCCACCAGATTCTCTCTGTAACAGGCGACTCACACTTTGCAGATGCCATAGAAACCTCAACCTACAACGCACTTTTAGGCTCGGTAAATTCATACGGCTCCACCAACCTCAACGGCTTTGCCTTTGACTCCTATGCTCCTTTATATCTTGACATAAGAGCAGTAAGAAGCGGCGGTTATCAGCCAATGGACGGCGACGTTACCGGCTACGGCTGTTGTGCATGTATCGCTTCGGCAGGCACGGCTCTCATGGGTCTTTCAAGCGTTATGCAGGCTAAGAACGGTCTTTATATGAACCTCTACATTCCCGGCACTGTCAGCGCAAAGACACCGGATGGAACTGACATAAATCTCAAGATCGACACAGAATATCCCGTAAAGAACACAGTAAACATCTTTATTCAAAAGGCTACAGGCGAAGAAGAATTTACAATCGGTTTCAGAATTCCCTCATGGTGTAAAAACGCCCAAATGACCGTCTGCGGTGAAAAGATTGAAGTCAAGAGCGGTACATATGCAGAAATCTCACGCAAGTGGAAATGCTGTGACAAGGTTACACTCGTGTTTGATATGCCCATGCTTGCAGTTTTACCTCCTCTCGGCGGATACGACGAAAACTCAAAGTACCTTATCGCACTTCAGAAGGGTCCGCTTGTTTTTGCAAGGGATGCACGCTTTGGCGAAAAGGTTTACAGTCTTGTTGACATAAAGTACGACGAAAACATGGTTGTAGATGCAGTAGAAACACAAATCGGTTTTGACAACCTCTGCGCGTACAAGATACCAAACAAAGACGGCACATACTTCACCGTCTGCGACTTTTCGAGTGCAGGCAAAACATGGGACGACAAGTCTGTAATGACTGTATGGATGCCCATGAAGAATTACTGGACACCCGACTTTACAAAACCCGTAACCCTCAACAACGGCACAAACTTCTTCTCAGTTTTAGAGGATTACCTCACCCCCGTAAGAGGCGACAGAGTAAAAGAAGTATTCACATTAGAGGAAACAGACGGCGGATACTACATCAAAGCTTCCGACGGAAGATACATTACGGCAGTAAAGCACGAAGCTACCGGCAGATACTACCTTGTTCTTCGTGAAAAAGGCGAAGAAAATCAGGTTTGGAACTTTGAACACTTTATTCAGCACAGATACAGAATGGTCTCCGCTACACTTCCCGGTGCTGTTACCCACGCATATGTAAACCACGACATATTTATCTTGGTTGACAAGGACAAGAGCGATGTTATGCTTGGAGTAAGCTACACAAACAACGCATTTATAACAATCCGCAACGTATAGGTGATTATATGAAAAAAATAGCTTCATTTACGGTTGACCACACGGTACTTGAAACAGGCATATACGTTTCAAGAATTGACGGTGACATTACGACCTACGACCTACGCACAAGAAAGCCCAACGGCACGGATTTCATGGACCATTCCACGATGCACACCTTTGAGCATATGTTTGCGACTTATGTCAGAAATTCATCCATTGCAGATGATGTAATCTACTTCGGTCCCATGGGTTGTCAGACAGGCTTTTATCTCCTTGTGAGAAATGCCGACAACGGCAAGGTGCTTGAAGTAACAAAGAAGGTACTGTCAGACATAATTTCTCACGACGGCGACGTTTTCGGAAACTCCGAAATTGAGTGTGGAAACTACAGGACACTTGATTTACAGAAAGCAAAGAGTGAAGCAAAACTTTATCTTGACATTTTAAATACAAGGGTTCAGACGTTCAAGTACAATTGAACAAAAACAAACGCATAGCAGACCGCTATGCGTTTTCTGTTTCATTAAAACTCCGTCAGCCATTCAAGAACACGGCTGTCAAGATACGCCTCATCCCACGAATTGTGGTATACGTTATGGAAAAGCGTAAGTCTTGCGTTTTTGCCGCAGCTAAGAGCAGCATCTACCATTTCCAAAGAACAGCTTGTGGGAACGGTTGTGTCGCAGTCTCCGTGGAATGCCCATATGTCTGCCTCGATGAGATTTGCTCTCCAGGGTGTACCGCCGCCGCAGACGGGGGCAATCTTCTTAAAATACTGCGGCGCAAACATTGCCATTTCCCATGTGCCGTAGCCGCCCATGCTGACACCGGTCATTGAGATTCTGCTTCTGTCGATTTTATATTCCTTAATCACATATTCGAGGAAATCGACAAGCATATATGTAAGGTTTACCCATGTCACACCTTCCGGACACTGGGGGCAAACGGTAATTGCATTAACTTTTATTTTTCCTTCGTGAAGAAATCTCGGTACGGCAATTCTGCGAAGCACCTCATAGTCATGTCCCCTCTCGCCCGCTCCGTTAAGAAATAAAAGAAGAGGTGACTTTTCTTCACCCTTGAACTGTTCGGGAATGTCTATACTGTAATAAAACTCGCCGAAATAGGGATGGTTATATACTTTATTTATCATTTTGAAAGCTCCTTGATCATTTGTCTCATTTTGTCGGCAAGGCTTTGTAAGAACTCTGCATTTCTCGGGTATTCCTTAAATGTCAGGTTCATGCCTGCTTCTTCATCGATAAGCTTTACAACGGCTTCTTTACCGATATATTTTTCAAGTGTTCTGCAAATCTGAATATCCTCTATAGCTTCCTTGAAAACAAGTGCCCTTATTGAAGGATAAGCACCGTTCTTTGACGGATAAACACTCGCCGCATCACCCGACGGGAACATATAACTTGACGACTGCGAAACATAGGGGTTTATATCAAACATTGAGCCTGAAACATAGGTAAAATTATATCCCCAATGCAAAAATCCGTCAAAACCGTATTTATACATCTGAAGACCGATAATTCTGTTACGGTACGAGGGCATAAACAGAAGCCTGTTGCTGACCTTATCCCAGTCACCGCAACAGTAGTAGCACCACTTCTCTTCGAAATCCTTATTGATAAAGTCTTCAATGTGAGCAATTTCCGCAACGGCAACGTCCATAAGTCCCTTTTCAACAAAGTCAACCTCGGAAAGTGCATCCATTAGAGGTCTGCCTTCAAACAGAGGCTTTATCTGCTTGTTTGCGTATTCATAGATGTCGATATTATTCTTGTTGGGCTCATCGGAAATATGGAAGTAGCACTTATCAAATACACCCTTATCCTTAAGGAAAGAAGTAAGTGCAGGAACAAAGGCTTTGAGAAAATCTACATATTCCTCGGTATCAGCACGCATTGACGAATCGAATATATACTTTCTTTCGCCGTCAACTTCAGCTTCAATATTTATGCACCATTCTGCTCCGCCTGCATGATAAAGGTGGGATATTTCAAAATACTGCATACCGCATTTGAGCGCAAGGTCGATATATTTGCCGAGTCTGTCAAATCCGAAAGAATAAGTGCCGTTTGTTACGGTAATGTCCGTAAGCGAACAGTCGGGGCGTTTTACATTAAAGCCGCGGTCTGTATCGAGATTTAAAGGAAGCACGGGAGTCAGCACCATATTGATGCCCGTTTCCTTAGCAAGAAGCATATAATTTTCAATAAGCTTCCAATGTTCCTCAGAATACATGGCAACATTATGACAGGACGCAATACAGTCGGGATGGAACCACTGGGTATATTTAAGGGTATTTTCCTCAACAACTTCGTCAACAATCTCAATTTTTAAAGATGCGGAATCCTCTCCGAAGTATACGGTAAAATCATATTCGCCTGCTTTAAAATCTTCAGGCACCTTTACATTTACCCACATACATGAGCCGTATTTTGATGCCGAATAAAATCCGTTCTGATCGCAAAGCGGAATAAGAATATCGGGCACAATTCCGGGTTTATCTGTGATAACATCCTCATCATTAAACCAGATAAAATCAATAATCGTATCCTTAACTTGATAGAGCGTGGAAAAATCAGAAAGAGCACTTTCGACTCTTACAGGCAGAGTTGCTCTGAGATCCACCTTTACATAAACCTGAAAATTGATGCTTTCGCCTTTGAGGGCAGTAAGCTTTGTTACTCCGAGATTTGAAACATCGTCGCCAAGACGCACTTTGTCAAGGCTTGATACTATTTTCATTTGTGCGAGGTTTGTATCCATAATTTTCTCCTTAAAAGCAAGGCGGCACAAGCCGCCCATACTCATTTACTTTGCTGAATATTTTGCAATCATTTCCTTCATCTTTGTGATAAGATTCGGGATAAATTCTGCGTTTCGCGGATATTCAAAAAAGGTTAAATTCATTCCTGCTTCGTCATCAATAAGCTTTATAACTGCTTCTTTACCGACAAATTCTTCAAGCTTTTGACAGATTTGTATATCTTCAAGCGCATCCTTGAAAACAAGTGCACGTATAGACGGCAGGGCTCCGTTATCACCCGGATATACCGAGAATGGGTCGCCCGACGGATAACAAAAGTTACCGGAGGTTGATACAAAAGGGTTATACTTATAGTAAGAACAGCCGCAATAGTAAAAATTAAAGCCCCAATGCAAAAAGCCGTTAAAGCCGTATTTATACATCTGAAGTCCGAGGATTCTGTCGCGGTAAAGGGGCATATTTAAAAATCTGTTAGTGCAGTCAAGGTAGTTTCCGCAGCAATAGTAACACCATTTTTACGAAAGTTCAATGCCCTCAAACTCTTTAAAGCAGGCTCTGTCAATATCCTGAACGGGAGCATCCACAAGTCCTCGTAAGTAATAAGAGGAGTTGGAGATGGCATCAATGGTCTTTCCGCCTTCAAGAAGAGGTCTTATATAGCTGTTAGCATATTCATAGTAGTGAATAATCTCTTCAACAGGCTCATCCGAAATA
Organism: Clostridia bacterium; assembly: GCA_017620655.1. Lineage (GTDB taxonomy): Bacteria > Bacillota > Clostridia > Oscillospirales > CAG-382 > UMGS1387. The sequence continues at coordinate 19,753 of JAGAUT010000053.1, forward strand.
TGAAAGTAGCACTTTTCAAATATTCCCTTATTCTTTAAATATCTGACAACGGCAGGTACAAAGTTCTTTAAAAACTCGACGTATTCGGGAATATCTCCCTTTTTAGTCATATTGAAGACAATCTTTCTTTCGCCGTCAACAACCATTTCAACCTGATTACACAACTCAGCGCCTCTCGGATGGAAAAGATGTGATATTTCAAAATACTCCATACCGTTTTTGAGCGCCATATCAACAAACCTGTCAAGTCTTGAAAAGCCGAAGCTGTATACACCGTTATCCAGGTTAATATCAACAAGCTGGCAGACAGGGCGGAAAGAGTTTTCTCCCCAAGTATCAAGGTCATAGGACAGAATAGGTGTAAGAATCATATTTATGCCGAGTCTTCTTGCCATAACCATAAAACTATCAATCAATTCCCAATGCCTTTCGCTGTACATGGGAAGATTATAATAATCGGCAATGCTGTCAACATGAAACCACTGGGTAAACTTTACTGTCTGCTTTGGAAGAAGTGCATCAATGACACTCAACTTCAGCGTCACGCTGTTATCCCAGTAAGAAATTTTGATATCATACTCCCCTGCTTCTATGTCATCGGGAAGTCTGACATTTACCCACATAGTATTTCCGAAGCGAGTTGCGCTGAAGTATCCGTCAATATCACTAATAGGAATAAGAAGGTCGGGCATAATGCCGGGCTTATCGGTGATAATATCATTATCCGTCTGCCATATATAATCCATGTTGACACTGCGTACCTCATACAAAGTAATATACTCCGAAAGGTCACTTTCAAGCACCGGCTTCATCGTCTGCTTGTCGGGCATCTCAAAGTAAATCTGAAAGTTGACATTTTCGCCCTTGAGTGCCGTAAGAGATGAAATTTCATAATCCCTCAAATCGTCTTTATCACGAATTTTATCAAGACTTGAAATAATCCGCATCTTTGCTTTTTTATCTGAAATATTATCCATTACAATACCATCTGCTATTCAAATTATTTTGAAGCGTATTGCGCAATCATTTCCTTCATCTTGTTCATAAGACTTGGAATATAGTCGCTGTTTCTTGGATAGTCAAAGAAAGTAACATTCATTCCTGCTTCTTCATCTATCATCTTGATAACGGCTTCTTTACCGATATACTTTTCAAGTGTCTTACATACGTCAACATCCTGAAGTGCCTCTTTGAAAATAATAGCTCTCATAGAAGGAACGGGTCCTTTTTCCATTGGATATACTCTGAAAGCGTCACCCGAGGGAAAAGCCTTATCGGCAGAGGATGTCATATAAGGATTGATAAGATAACGGGACACCTGGCTGTTATAATAGTTAAAGCCCCAGTTAAGGAAACCGACAAGATTGAACTTATATATCTGAAGACCGATAATTCTGTTTCTGTATCCGGGCATAGCAAGGAAGTTGTTGCTTACCTTATCCCATTGACTGCAGCAGTAGTAGCCCCATCTGTTTTCAATGTCTCGGCTGAGAAAATCGGGCATATGATTGATGGAAACAACGGGAAGCTTTGTAAGACCTCTGTCATAATACTCAACCCTGCTCATGGCATCCATCATTCGTTCTTCTCCTACAATGGGTGCAAGAATGTCTCTTCCGAACTGATATGCCTCGAGGTGGCCGTCGTAAGGCTCGTCGGAGATGTGGAAGAAGCAGTTATCGAACACTTCTTTAGACTTTAGGAACTTAACGAGTGCAGGAAGCATCTGGCGGAGGAAATTGCCGTATTCGGGGTCGGTTGACTTTACACGGGTATCGAACATATAGTCCTCAACACCGTTTTCCTTTATCTTGATGTTGGCTGTGTACTGAAGTCCCCACTGGGAGAAGAGATGTGCCATTTCAAAGTATTCAATGCCGCAACGCTTGCACATGTCAATCCATCTGTCAAGAAGTGAGAAGTCAAAGTAATACTTGTCGCCGCACTTTTCTATTTTAAGAAGCTGAACGCATACTCTCTTAAGTCCTGTTTCAGTATCAAGAGGAGGTGTGATAATGGGAGTAAGAATCATGTTAATGCCCACTTCTCTTGCAAGCTTTACATACTTTTCAATGAGTTCCCAATGCTCTTCGGAATAAACTTCAACATTGTGTGCCGTTGCAATACAGTCGGCATACAACCACTGGGTAAAGATTGTGGACTGGGAAGGAAGTTTTGCAGGAAGAACCTCGATTTCAAAGTTCTTTTCAATCACATCGCTTCTGTCAAGGTTACTTTCCATTCTGATTGTAATGGGATATGTGCCTGCTTTCATATATGAGGGCACTTTTACTTCAATCCAGAGAGAAGTTACTGTATTTGAAATTGCCATTCTGCCGTTCTGCATATCAAGGGGTACAAGAATATCGGGAACAATACCCGGCCCTGTCATAATAACGTCGTCATCGTGAGGAACAACACAGTCGGCAACTGCATCCTTTATGCAGTAAGCATTGATATAGTCCTTTAAGGGTGAATCGACAAACACATATGTATCAGCCTTATAAGGAGTATAAGGATTATTTGGGTCGGGTTTTTGTGTAAAGATACCGCACACCTGATACGAATAGTTTTCGCCTGCAAGCACCTTTGCAGAGTTTACTTCATTAAGTGCCATAAGTTCAGGCACGCTTCTGACCTTTTCAAGGCTTGAAATATTTTTAAGAAGAATATCCATGTTTCTTTCCTCCGACAATATAAAAATAGTTTATTATATTTTACCATATAGGTGTATTTTTTGCAATACAAAAAGACAACTTTTAGTCAAAAACAATTATCACGTATGTTAAGACATTGACACAGACATATTTTCGTTATATAATTATTATAACAACCAAACACGAGGTACATTATGGCTCTTTACAGAATTGCTGACCTTAACATAAAAATCAATCATAAGCACGATTATCTTACAAAGCTGTGCAGAAACTACCTCCACGAGAATCAGGATGCAGAAATAGATTTTGAAGTATCTGCCAGCCCCGACGACTACGACAAGGACAAGGAATGTCTCGAAGGCTATTCCGACGGGTATCTTGAATCAATTTCGGTTTACAGGCAGATAGCGAAGAAGCTTCTGGAATACGACGGAATCATTCTTCATGCGGCAGTTATTTCGGTTGACGGCAAGGCTTATGCCTTCTCCGCACCCAGCGGCACGGGAAAATCAACCCATATCCGTCTTTGGAAAGAGGCATTCGGCGACAAAGTGAAGATTGTCAATGGTGACAAACCGCTTATCCGATACATTGACGGAAAGCTTTATGCATACGGCACTCCCTGGTGCGGTAAAGAAGGCTATAATGCCAATACCAAGGCTGAGCTTTATTCAATCTGCTTTATTTCAAGAGCAAAGGAAAACAGCATTGAAAGAATTGACCCGAACACGGCCCTTCCCAGAATTTTCACCCAGCTTCTTTTGCCCGATAGCGAAGCGCAGACAGACAAATTCTTCAGTATGCTGAATGTAATTTTTGACAGGGTCAAATTCTACAGTCTCGGCTGTAATATGGATATACAGGCGGCACACGTTGCCTATGAGGGTATGAAAAGCAATGATTAATTTATCAAACAGACCTAAAATGGAAGAAGTCTATCCGTTTATTGAAGCATCAATAAAGGAAGGTGGTCAGTTTGTCCTTTATCCCAGAGGCACAAGCATGAATCCCACCATATATGAAGGTAAAGACTGCGTTGTTCTGACAGAACTGAAAGAACCAAAACAGTACGATATTGTTTTATACAAACGGTTAAGCGGTCAGTTTGTTCTGCACCGTATAATGAAGGTCAAAAACGGAAACTATACTATGTGCGGAGACAATCAGTACATTTTCGAAAAAGGCATAAAGCGTGACCAGATTCTTGCAGTTGTAGAAGAAATCAGAAAAGATGACGGCAGAATTTTTGACAAGAACAAAATTTACGCTGACGGAAAATGTTTCCACAGTAGTTTCAAGAAGAAACTTCAGAGAATCAGGCATTACCTGAGAAGAATAATTAAAGGTGAAAAGAATTGATTGAAAAAACTAACTTAATTCTCAAACAAATACAAGAAAGGCTGATTTTACACAGAAGGTATCTTCACCAAAATGCGGAAACCGGCTTTAACACAATTAAAACTTCAAAATATATTTACAACACACTCTGCTCCGTTGGCGTAGAGTGTCGTTTTTTAGGGGAAAATGCCGTCGTCGGAGATATAAAAGGCGAAAAAAACGGCAAAACCGTTCTTTTAAGAGCCGACATTGACGCTCTGCCGATTACCGAGCAAACAGGACTTCCTTATGCCTGCAAGCATGGAAATATGCATGCCTGCGGTCACGACATGCACACGGCTATGCTTCTTGGTGCAGCTGAAATACTGCAATCAATGGGTAATGAACTATACGGAAATATACGAATGTTATTTCAGCCTGCAGAGGAAATTCTGTCGGGTGCAAAGGCGGCAATCGAAAACGGTGTTCTTAACGGCGTTGATTATGCAATGACACTGCACGTTATGACAGCGAGCGACATTCCGACAGGAAGTGTACTTCTCTCCTACGACTCCCCTTCTGCTCCGTCCGCTGACTTCTTTGAAATGAAGATATTCGGCAAGGGCTGTCACGGCTCATCGCCGAGCATTGGCATTGATCCTATTAGCTGTGCATGCAGAATAGTAACAGATTTACAGCACATCAAAGCGTATGAACTCGGAATACACGACAAGGCTGTTCTCACATTCGGTCAGATTTCAGGCGGCAACAGTGCAAATGCCATCCCCGACGAGGTTACTCTAAGAGGAACCCTCAGGTGCTTTGATGAAAGCGCAAGAACATTTTACAAACAGCGGTTTGAGGAAATCTCGGAGTGCATTGCCAAAGCCTTCAGGTGCAAATGCAAAATCAATTACACCTCCTGCTGTCCCTGTCTTGTTAACGATGCGGGACTGCTGGAAAAGACATCAAAATTTATGACAGAGCTTCTGGGAGAAGACAATGTAATTAAAATCAAAGATACAAAATCAAAAATTCAAGGCTCGGAGGATTTTGCGTATATCAGTCAGGCTATGCCGTCGGTGAGCGTTGCAATAGCGGCGGGAAGCATAAAAGACGGCTTCACACTTCCCCTTCACAACCCAAAGGTTACCTTTGATGAGAGGGCACTTGAAGTCGGGTGCAAGGTGTTTGCTTACAATGCGATAAAATTACTGACAACGGAGGAATAGACATGGACAAGATATGGAATAAAATGTACGAGGCGGCAAAAGAAGTTTTTAACGCAAGAAGAATCTCCGACTACGTCACCTGCGGCGAAGTATCGGCGGCGGTGCTTTCAAAGTCGGGCAGAATTTACACAGGAGTGTGCATTGACACCTGTTCAACCCTTGGCATATGTGCCGAGAGAAATGCAATTTTCAACATGATAACAAATGGCGAGCAGGAAATAGACAAGGTAATTTGCATAATGCCCGACGGCAAGGTCGGCGGTGCTCCCTGCGGTGCCTGCCGCGAGCTTATGGTTCAGCTTATGCCTAAGACATACGGCAAAATCGAAATTATGATGGACTTTGATTCGGGAAGAATTATGAAAATGAAAGATTTATGCCCGGAATGGTGGATTGGGTAATATCGGTAGTCGGGCATATATTTTACTAAAACGCTTGACATCATTTCTTAAATATGGTAGAATATGATGAGTATTTATGAATGACACATCACTCATTCAATTGGAGGCAATATTAATGCAGATTTATGAAGAATTGGTTGCCAGAGGCTTAATTGCACAGGTAACAGACGAAAAAGAAATCAAAGAACTTATCAACAACGGCAAGGCTGTTTTCTACATAGGCTTTGACCCTACTGCTGACTCGCTTCACGTAGGTCACTTCATGGCTCTCTGTCTTATGAAGAGACTTCAGATGGCAGGCAACCGTCCCATTGCTCTTATAGGCGGCGGTACAGGTCACATCGGCGACCCTTCGGGAAGAACCGACATGAGAAGCATGATGACTGCTGAACAGATTCAGCACAATTGCGACTGCTTTAAAGAACAGATGTCAAGATTTATCGAATTCGGAGAAGACAAGGCTATGATGGTTAACAATGCAGAGTGGCTCTTAAACCTCAATTACGTTGAGCTTCTTCGCGAAGTAGGTGCTTGCTTCTCTGTAAACAATATGCTCAGAGCCGAATGCTACAAGCAGAGAATGGAAAAAGGCCTTTCCTTCCTTGAATTCAACTACATGATTATGCAGTCTTACGACTTCTATCACCTCTATCAGCACTACGGCTGTAACATGCAGTTCGGCGGTGACGACCAGTGGTCGAATATGCTCGGCGGTACAGAGCTTATCAGAAAGAAGCTCGGCAAGGATGCATTTGCAATGACAATCACACTTCTTCTCAACTCAGAAGGCAAGAAGATGGGTAAGACTGCAAACGGCGCAGTATGGCTTGACAGAAACAAGACAACACCCTACGAATTCTTCCAGTACTGGAGAAATGTATCTGATGCTGACGTTATCAAGTGCATGAAGATGCTCACATTTCTCAGCTTAGAAGAAATCGCAGAATACGAAAAGCTTGAAGGAAGCGAACTCAACAAGGCTAAGGAAAAGCTCGCATACGAGCTTACAGCACTCGTTCACGGCGAAGAAGATGCACAGGCATCTCTCGAATCCGCACGTGCACTCTTCGGTGCAGGCGGCAACATGGACAACATGCCCACAACAACCCTTTCCGACGAAGATTTCATTGACGGCAAGATTACCCTTTCTGCTCTTCTTGTTAAGACAGAGCTTTGCCCCTCCAACAGCGAAGCAAAGAGACTTATCAAGCAGGGTGGCGTTTCAGTTAACGATGCAAAGGTAACTGACTTTGCAGCAGCTTATGACAAGGACTTCTTCAAGGATGAGGTTATCATCAAGAAGGGTAAGAAGGATTACCACAAGGTAACCTTAGGTTAATTGACTTTATAACACAAAATCTCCCATGGAAATTCCACGGGAGATTTTTTATCTCTTCAATGTTTTAAGGAAAGCTTTTTGCGATTCAGGTATTCGGTAACTTTCAACCGCCTTTTGAATGGTTTTATTATGTGTCCATTTATCAAGCTTATTCAAAGTAAGATATTCTATAGCAGAATCATACTGTTTGGTAAGAGCTGTTGTAAAATACCACGCTTTCATCATATTGACATAGTATTCATCTGAGCGAATCTGTGAAACAATATTTAAATAACTTTTGTAAAACTCATCATCAAGATAGTAACTTAACAGCATGCCGATCCCGAAACGCTTTATATATGTTCTGTCATCCAGAATCCATTTAATAACATAGTCAATAAGACAATCTGTGTTCTTCTTAAAGCACTTGGGTCTTAGACAATCACATGTTGCCCAATTATCAATATAAGGCAAAAATCTTTCAAGGTTACTTATGCACGTTTTGAAATCCTTAATATCCTCAATAATAAAAGCATGAAGGTTGTTTTCTTCGTAATACTTGTGAGGCAGAGCTGATAAAAATTCTTCGACGCTTCCTTCTTTTGCAAGTTGTTTTGCAAACTTTCTCAACAAAGGGGTTCTGACACCGATAATTGTATTTTTATCCAAAGTAGGAACAAGCCTACTGTGAAAATCACGGTAGGCTAAATCCTGCATATTAAACAATTCTTTATTTATTCTGCTTATCATCTGCATCGACAAACTCGGCCTCAATACGGTCTGTTCCCTCTTCAGCAATGATGAAGGATGCGATAAAATACACGATTATGCCTGTGCCTACACTACCAACGCTCAAAAAAATCACAATGAGCCGTATGATACCGGAATTTATACCGAAATATTCTGCAACACCGCCGCAAAGTCCCGTGAGCATTTTATCCTTCTTTGAACGGAACAGTTTCTTTTTCATATAAATAATTAATAGTTTTCAGCGTGAACTTCAAAGTATGACTTGGGATGAGCGCATGTGGGGCAAATTTCAGGAGCTTTGGTACCAACAACGATATGTCCGCAGTTGCGGCATTCCCATACCTTTATTTCACTCTTTTCAAATACAGCCGCAGTTTCTACGTTTTTAAGAAGAGCTCTGTATCTTTCTTCATGCTGCTTTTCAATTGCAGCAACAAGTCTGAACTTTGCAGCAAGCTCCTTGAAGCCTTCCTTTTCCGCAGTTTCAGCAAAGCCGGCATACATGTCAGTCCATTCATAGTTTTCACCGGCAGCAGCTTCAGCGAGGTTGTGAGCTGTATCGCCAATACCTTCAAGTTCCTTGAACCAAAGCTTTGCGTGTTCCTTTTCGTTATCGGCTGTCTTTAAAAAGAGTGCCGAAATCTGTTCGTAGCCTTCCTTCTTTGCAACAGAAGCAAAATATGTGTACTTATTTCTTGCCTGGGATTCACCGGCAAATGCAGCTTCAAGATTCTTTTCTGTCTGTGTACCAGAATATTTACTCATAAAATTATCCTCCTTAGATAAAAATAGTTTATATAGTTATTATAGATGAGATATTCATCAATGTCAATATAATGATAATAAATTTTTTTATATCTATTGAAAACGTAAAATGCTTGTGATATAATTAACATATTCCTAATGAAAGGTTGATAACAATGTCCAACATCTGGCACGACATTTCTCCCAAGAGAATTAATACTGAAGATTTTATCTGCGTGATTGAGATTTCAAAAAACAGTAAAAAGAAATATGAACTCGACAAAGAAACCGGCTACATTATGCTTGACAGAATTCTTTATACATCCACCCACTATCCTGCCAATTACGGTTTTATCCCTCGCACTTACGGCGATGACAATGACCCTCTTGATGTACTCCTTCTTTGTGCAGAACCTCTAGAGCCCATGTCTCTTGTCCGTGCTTATCCAATCGGTGTAATTTCAATGATAGATAACGGCAGAAACGACGAAAAAATAATTGCTATTCCATTCAATGACCCCAACTACAACATGTATACAGACATTGATCAGCTCCCTCCCCATGTGTTTGATGAAATGAGACACTTTTTCACGGTTTATAAAAACCTCGAACACAAAGAGACCGCTGTTAATGAAGTCAGCGGAAGAAGTGCTGCAATTCAAGTCATTAAGCAAGCCATTGAAAACTATATAGAAAATTTCTGCAAGTAATATCAAAAGGACTGCCTCCGGCAGTCCTTTTCATTATTTATCACAGTAAATATCATCTTTATCACACATTCTGTCATACATAGATATTTTAAAAATAAAGCCAAGAGATTGAACAAAAAAGATTATTGCAATAACATGATTATGCCCTATCGCATGATCAATCGGTTCAATTAACGAAATAACACCTGAAATCATTTCGAAGATGCCAAGAATAGTAAACAAATACCACCCGCTTATTTTTTCATCATATAGTTCAACTGATTCTATAAACTTCATAACACCGAGAGTTAATTCCCATATTCCAAAAAAAACCGGAATTACCTGAGGAAGAACGGCATCATGTATTATCGGAAATATCGAAATCAGAACGGTTATCATACCGTCTGCCAAAAGCCACCTTGCGCCATGAAGTCGGTGCTTATTTTTTATGTAAATAAAAATATTTACCAAACCTGAAATCAGCATACAAAGCCCAAGTTCCCAAGAAATGTTATACAGCACACTGTCGGGCTTATTGATCACAAAAATGCCGGCAAACAATAACACAAAACATGAAAAAAGCCATAGAATCTGAACCGTATTCATCTTAAGCTTATGAAAAATCTTCATATAATCTCCTTTCAGAATGACATCTGATATGCGCTGGGAGTAACACCCATAATGTTTTTAAAATTACGGTTAAAACTGCGAAGAGAATCAAAGCCGCAATCATAAGCTGTCTGCAGAATAGTCTGAGATGTATTCTGTAAAATATAGCAGGCTTCGCTTATTCGGTATCTGTTAACATAGTCGGTAAAAGAGCTTCCCGTACAGCGTTTAAAGTACTTTGAAAGGTAAACATAGTGATAGGATGTATTTTTTGAAAGCGCTTCAAGTGAGCAGTCGGAATTGAAGTTTTCTTCGACAAACTTGAATATTTTTGAAATCAATCCGTCAACAGCAGCACTTCTGTCAGAATATTGGGAAACCTCATCAAACTGCGCACACAACGAATACAAGCATCCCTTGATTTTAATAATACTGTCATTTTTTGTAAGAGATGCAAGTTTTTCAACATATGAAAAATCAGGGCGAAATCTGTTGTTAACAGGCACCTTAGACATAAACATCTTACTGTATGCCTGAACGAGATTTGGAGAGAATATACATAAAAAATGACAACTGTGTTTTTCTGTTTTGAGCTGGTGCAGCTGATTGGGAAAAATAAGCATTGCATCTTCCTGCTCAAGAACATATTCATTCCCGTCAACGATAACGTTCATTACGCCTTCTGTAACAACAATAAACTCAAAGCTTGAGTGAAGATGCATGGGAAAGCTGAAATCAATTCCGTTTTCAAGCTTCAATCCTTCGGTAGCAAGCGATGAATGGTTTTGATAAAACATAAAAAACCTCTGTAATCTCAATGTTAAATTTTGTCCATTTATTATACTACATTTGGCGGGAATTGTCAATTGTAATATTATAGAATTATATTAAATACAAATACAACCAAAAAAGGAGAATAGCAATGAAGTTTTATGAAGGCATAGAAAAAATCAAATACGAAGGTTCAAAAAGCACAAATCCCCTGTCATTTAAGTTTTACAACCCCGATGAAATTATTGCGGGAAAAACAATGAGAGAACAGCTTCGCTTCGCTATGAGCTACTGGCACACAATGTGCGCTGAGGGAACCGATATGTTCGGTGCAGGTACAATAAACAAAAACTATGGCTCAAGCGATCCCATGGACAGCGCCAAGAGAAAGGCTTATGCTGCTATCGAGCTTATGGATAAGCTTGATATTGACTATTTCTGTTTCCACGACAGAGACATTGCTCCTGAAGCTGATACTTTAAGAGAGACAAACCAGAGACTTGATGTCATCACCGATTTACTTGAAGAACTCATGAAAGAACACGGCAAAAAGGTACTCTGGGGTACAGCAAACTGCTTCGGTAACAAGAGATACATGCACGGTGCAGGTACTGCTCCAAATGCTGACGTATTTGCTTTTGCTGCAGCTCAAATTAAAAAGGCGATTGAGATTACAGTTAGACTCGGCGGTGAAGGTTACGTGTTCTGGGGCGGCAGAGAGGGTTACGAAACTCTCCTCAATACCAATATGAGTCTTGAGCTTGACAACATGGCACGCCTTATGACTATGGCAAGAGACTATGCACGCTCAATTGGCTTTAAGGGTGATTTCTACATTGAACCCAAACCCAAAGAACCCACAAAGCACCAGTATGACTTTGATGCTTCAACAGTTCTCGGATTCCTCAGAAAGTACGGACTTGAAAAGGATTTCAAGCTCAACATTGAAGCGAACCATGCAACACTTGCAGCTCATACATTCCAGCACGAAGTTAGAGTTGCAACCGATAACAACGCTTTCGGTTCAATCGACGCAAACCAGGGCGACATGCTTCTCGGCTGGGATACAGACCAGTTCCCCACCAATGTTTACGACACTACAATGTGTATGTATGAAATTCTCAAGGCAGGCGGATTTACAAAGGGCGGTCTCAACTTTGACGCTAAGACAAGAAGAGGCTCAAATACATTCGAGGACATCTCCCATTCTTACATTGCAGGTATGGATGCTTTTGCACTCGGTCTCAGAATGGCAGACAAGATTATTAAAGACGGCACGATTGACAAGTTTGTGGCTGACAGATATGCAAGCTACAACAGCGGCATAGGCAAAAAGATAATTGACGGAACTGCAACCATTGCTGAGCTTGAAGAATATGCTCTTAATATGGGTGATGTATCTACCAACATCAGCGGTAAGCAGGAATATCTCGAAAATGTTCTCAATTCCATTATGTTTTCCTAAGGTGATATAAATGAGTAAAAAGTATTTAATCGGCATTGATGTCGGTACTTCGGGTACAAAATGCGTACTTTTTGATTTAGAAGGCAATGCAATAACATCCTGTACCGAAGAATATCCAATGTATCAGCCGCAAAACTGTTGGGCTGAACAGAATCCCGACGATTGGTGGAATGCCGCAAAGGCAGCATTAGCCAAAGTAACCGAACAGGCTACTGACGGTGAAATTGCAGGTATTGGTCTTTCGGGACAGATGCACTCACTGGTGCTTCTTGATAAGAACAACGAAGTAATACGCCCCGCAATCCTTTGGTGCGACCAGAGAACAGCAAAGGATTGCGAGGAAATTGAGAGCATTATAGGACGCGATAGACTTATTGAAATAACAGCAAACCCTGCACTTCCCGGTTTTACAGCCTCAAAAATCATGTGGGTAAAGAACAACGAGCCTGAGAACTTTGAAAAAATTGAACACATTCTTTTAGCAAAAGACTTTATAAGATTCAAACTCACAGGCGAATTTGCAACCGAGGTTTCTGATGCTTCCGGTATGCAGTTACTTGACATTGCAGGCAGATGTTGGTCCAAAGAAGTTTGCGAAAAGCTTGGAGTCAAAATGAACTGGCTTGCAAATGTCTATGAATCCTGCGAAGTAACGGGTAGAGTAACAGCAGAGATTGCAAAAGTAACGGGTCTGACTGAAGGTACACCCGTTGCAGGTGGCGGCGGTGACAATGCGTGTGCGGCAATCGGAACAGGTGTCTGCAAAAACGGCAAGGCATTTACAACAATCGGCACAAGCGGAGTTGTATTCGCTCACACAAGCTCACCTAAGATAGACCCGAAAGGCAGGATTCACACATTTTGTGCAGCAGTTCCCGGTGAATGGCACGTCATGGGTGTTACTCAGGCGGCAGGTCTTTCACTTAACTGGTTCAGAAACAACTTAGCAAGTGATGTTTCCTATGCCGAAATCGACAAGGAGTGTGAAAAACTTCCGATAGGCTGTGAAAAGCTTATATATCTGCCCTATCTTATGGGTGAAAGAACACCCATTCTTGACTCGGATGCAAGAGGTGTATTCTTTGGACTTTCAGCTATGCACACAAAGTACCACATGGCAAGAAGCGTAATTGAAGGCGTTTCATATTCTCTCTACAGTTGTCTTGAAGTTCTCGACGAGGTAGGAGTAGAAACAAACGACATGGCTCTTTGCGGTGGCGGTGGCAAGAGCAGATTCTGGCACGAAATGATTGCAGACGTTTATGGCAAGAACGTAAAGACCATGCTTTCAAACGAGGGGGCTTCTCTTGGTGCTGCAATCTTAGGCGGCGTTGCGGCAGGTGTATACTCATCGGTTGCAGATGGTTGTGAAAAGGCAGTCAAAGAAAGCTCGTCCATTTCAGCAAATATGAAAAAGCACAGTGAGTACATGAAGTACTACGGTGTATATAAGAATATTTTTCCCGCTGTTAAGGAATGCTTTAAAGATTTAAAGGTTATATAAATAGTGAGAGCAGTGCACATGCACTGCTCTTTAAATTATTCAATTTCAGTTGTCCAATCCTCGTCCCAAGGATATACCATTCTGAGAACCTTACCGCCGCGTTTTGCGGATTCTTCGGCATAAAGTCCGGGAAGTGTCATTGCAAGACCTGCACGAAGTGAAATGGGTGGTTCTTCACCGTTAAGAAGTGCCTTAAAGAAATAGTCGAGCATGGCATAGTCCATACCGTCATGTCCCTGTGCTTTGGGGTTATCCTCGTATGCTTCGGGCATAAATCTTCCTTCAACTTCCTGGAAAGAAGTATCTTCAAGCTTAAAGGAGTTATAGCGGATAACAGGCTTATCAAATCTGTCGATTCTTTCCATATAGCCTTCAGTACCGAATACTCTATAGTTATGGTGACCGATTTTAGCTCTGCATCTGCCGTTTCTCTGAAGTCTTATTACTACACCCGACTCAGTTCTGTACTGAGCGCACATCATGTCATCCTTTTTGAAGGAATTTGCACTTTCACCAAATGCACCGTCTTCGCCGTGAGAACCTGTACCAAAGCAGCTTACATAACGAAGCTCTTCGTCAATAACAGCAAGAAGCGGGCCGAGTGAATGAGTGCAGTAACGAATCGGAATCAGGAGCTTTCTCCAGTCGCCGTTTTCATTGAGATGAACATGTTCTTCACTATTTGGAAGCGACCAATGAATATATTCAGCCTCCATGCAGTAGGGCTTACCGAGAAGTCCTCTATCGCAGAAATCCTTGAGCATAAAAGCGAATCTCTGATAGTTGGGGTTTGCACCTGTGGAAATCATAGCAGACGACTTTTGTGCCGCCTTCCAGAGCATTTCAGCTTCTTCAAGGGATGCTACATTTGGAATATCCGAAAGTACATTTATATTCTTTTCAAGTGCCTTTGCACAAAATTCTGCGTGAATATCAGCACCCGTTTCAACGATAACAACGTCAAGATTTGCCTTCTCAAGCATTTCATCATAGCTTTCATAGAACTCTGTATCGGGGAAAATATTGCTGAGTGCATCGGGCATAAGCCACTGCTTTTCATACCAGTTATGGGGAAGTATATCACAGGCTGCGGCAGGAACTACAAAGTCAAAACCGTCAGCAGCCAGTTTGAACATGATTCTGCCTCTGTGACCGAGACCTACAACACCAACTCGAATTTTATCCATATTCATCATCCTTTACTATATGCTAGATTTATTATATAACCTTAAGGTTGTTTTTTCAAGAGATTATCGATTTTTTCATGATATTTTACATATATCATACTTTTTTGCATGACAAATAAGGTTCAAGTCCTGTCAAATTATCAGAAAAAAAAGACCATCCTGATGGATAGTCTTTTTTCATGGTGCAGGTAGCAGGACTTGAACCTGTACGAGTTGCCCCACTAGAACCTGAATCTAGCGCGTCTGCCAATTCCGCCATACC
>JAGAUT010000005.1 GCA_017620655.1 Clostridia bacterium
CGACTCAGCATCGGTCATTCCCGATATCGAGTCGCCCTCTAATTTCATTTTGTCCGCTGCGATCAGCGCATGCTTGACAATCAGCATCTCCACCCACGTCCGCTCGTCATACTCTGCTGGATGACCATTGGTGAGATACTCCGCCATCGCCGCGCTCATCACGCCGTACTTTTCGCCTCTGTAAACTTCTTCTACCGTTATTTGTGCCATATTCGCACCTCCTTTGCAGTACACAACAGTACCACAGGAGTTTGCGAAAGTCCAGAGGAAAATCACAGAACTTCTTCTACCTCGGCAATAATACTATTAGGCAAGTTAAGTGCATACAAGTTTTGTTTCTTTAACCATGCACGTATTTCTTTAGTTGTCATAGCGGAGTTCAACATAACTTTCGAAATTTGAGAAGCCACAGTCCTAGAAATGCCCATTCCAATTAGGTTTATCATTGTCATAGATGAAGCCCCAACTCTAAATATAAATGTAATGGCGATATAGAACTAATTGCTTCCTCTAGCCCCTGTTCTTTAAGAATATACGATAATATATCATTGTAACACTTGCTGAATTTAACATATTTAAACCTAACGTTCGATTCAATATCGTCAAATAAACCACGTGCTTCTGTATTTACATTAGCCTAACCTCGCTTACGCTTACTATTGTTGTAATCAATTCTCCCTTTTAATAAGTCATAGTAGGAATCCCCGCGCATCCAGTCTAAAGGAATACTATGAAACTACCTTCAAAAACATTAACAAATACATTTATAAGCTAAACAGATTAGATAGTTATGATTTCGAGAAAATTATTGTTGTTGGTCATTCGGTAGCGGGAATTGATTTGCCATATTTTAAGCGTATAGATGATAACACCAAAAGGCAGTTGATTTGGAATGTATACTATTATTCTGAAGAAGAAAAAGAAACAATGAAATCAGCGTTATTAGAACAAGGAATAAATGCAAATAGACTAAAAATGATTCCAAGCAATGAATTTTACAACATATAAAAGTGTTGTAAAATTTAACAATGAAACTCAACTTTCTCACTCCGAAACTTATCTCCCTCACAATGAAACTTATCTTTCCACAATGAAACTTAACTAAACATAAAATGCACCGCCCGGTGCATTGTATCAATATTCGGGTGATTTGCCAAATCCCCGAGGATTATCCTCGGGGATTTATTTTTTGTACCCTCCCGCCTCGTTGACTTTTACACTTCCGTATGCTATAATATGGCAAAACAATAATGTTCAGTGTTAAAGGAAGATTTTCATGAACGTAACACTCAAAAACGTAACAAAAAAATTCCCGTCAAGGACAAAAAACACACCCGACGTATATGCCGTAAATGACTTTACATTGGAGTTTCCCGACGGAAAGCTCATAGCCCTTCTCGGTCCCTCGGGTTGCGGAAAGAGTACAACCCTAAATCTCATAAGCGGGCTTCTGAAGGTTACGGACGGAAAGGTACTTTTCGGAGACGAGGACGTGACAGACCTTGCCGCAGAGAAAAGGGGAGTGGGACTTGTGTTCCAGAACTATGCCCTTTATCCTCACCTGACTGTAAGACAAAATATTCTTTTCCCTTTGCAGAACCTTAAAGGAAAGGAAAAAATGTCAAAATCCCAAATGAACGAAAAAGCTGAGAATATAGCAAGGCTCGTTCAGGTTGATAACCTCATGGACAGAAAACCGTCTGAGCTTTCGGGCGGTCAGCAGCAGAGAGTTGCCATAGCCAGAGCACTTGTCAAAATGCCAAAGGTGCTTCTTCTTGATGAACCTCTTTCAAATCTTGATGCAAGACTCAGACTGCAGACAAGAGAGGAAATCAGACGTATCCAGAAGGAAACGGGAATAACAACTCTTTTCGTAACACACGATCAGGATGAAGCTATGAGTATTTCTGATATGATTGTTGTAATGAAGGACGGAGTTCTGCAGCAGACGGGACTTCCTCAGGAGGTTTATGATAACCCCGAAAATCTCTTTGTTGCACAGTTCCTCGGTACACCTCCCATATCCACCTTTGACGGCGAGGTCAGGAACGGCACACTTTATATAGGAGACGATGTTGTATTTGAAGGACTTTCGTGTCAGGAAAAAAAGGTCACTGTCGGCATACGTCCCGAAGGTTATGTTTTAAAGGAAAACGGTGCCTTTCGATGCTCCCTTAAACGAGTAGAGGTCATGGGACGCGACATCACTGTCATTTCCGAAAACGAAAACTGTAACAGCGGCGAAATTCGCTCCATAATCGGCTCGGATAACAAAGTGGATGTAACGAAGGAATGGGTATGCTTTGACCTTAAACCGGAGAAGGTTTATGTTTTTGATAGAGAAAGCGGAAAACGTCTCCGAGAAGCCGAGGTAAGAAGCAATGGATAAAAAATCACCAAAGGCACTGCTTTACCTCTTGCCGTCACTTTTGTTTCTCGGTGCATTTCTTGTATACCCCTTGGTTGATGTTTTTGTGTATTCCTTTGAGGAAGGCTTCAATTTTGCTTCGGGTACAAGCTTTGGCACAGGACTGTATAACTATTCCTATGTGCTTCATGACCCGTATTTTCTTCAGGCACTCAAGAATACATTCATCCTCGTAATAATCACAGTGCCTCTGTCTACTATACTTGCACTTGTGATTGCGGTGGGACTAAGCTCAATAAAGACACTAAAGAACCTTTTCCAGACTGTGTATTTTCTTCCCTATGTGACAAATACCCTTGCCGTCGGTCTTGTGTTTATGATTCTTTTCAAACCCACAGCTTATAGTGACGGACTTGTAAATCTTCTTATAAATCTGTTCGGCGGACAGTCGGTTGACTTTATTTCGGGTCCCTACTGGGCAAAGATGTTTGTGCTTTGCTTTTATACAATATGGGTAGTAATGCCCTTTAAGGTGCTGATACTCACAAGCGCACTTGCAAGCGTAAATAAGGACTATTATAATGCCGCAAGGGTTGACGGAACAGGTAAGGCAAGAACCTTTTTCAGGATTACGCTCCCCATGATAAGCCCCATGATTTTTTATCTGGTAATCACCGGCTTTATCGGCGCATTCAAGGCATACAGCGATGCCGTCGCACTTTTCGGTACAGACCTGAATGCCGCAGGCATGAACACCATCGTAGGCTATGTTTACGATATGCTCTACGGCAATAGCGGCGGATATCCGTCATATGCCTCGGCGGCGGCTATAATTCTTTTTGCAATTGTCCTTACGGTGACATGTATTAACCTTGCCGTCAGCAAGAAAAATGTGCATTATTAAGAAGGAGGAAAAAGTGTAAACATGAAAAAAGCATCTTTACTTAAAACAGTTACATATATTTTCCTCTTTGTATGGGCAGTAATTGTACTTTTCCCGTTCTACTGGATGGTTCTCACTTCTGTCAAGGACTACGGCGCATACAGTAATGAATATATTCCTGCATTCTTTACCCTTTCGCCTACTTTGGAGAATTATACCGAGGCTTTTACCGCAGTACCTCTGCTTTTGTATTTTTTAAATACCCTCATTTTTACACTTGTAACAACGGCACTTATGCTTATTGTTATAATTCCTGCGGCATTTGCCTTTGCAAGACTTGACTTTAAGGGCAAGAATTTTCTTTTTACTCTTATACTCTCGCTTATGATGATACCAAATGAGCTGGTTGTTATCACAAATTATGTTACAATAACAAACATGGATTTGCGAAACACCTTTACGGGACTTATACTTCCGTCGGTTATGTCGGTTTTCTATGTGTACCTTCTCAAGGAAAGCTTTTCGCAGGTCCCCGATGAGCTGTACTATGCCGCAAAGGTGGACGGCACAAGTGATTTCAAGTATATGATGCGTGTGCTTTTGCCTATATGCAGACCCACCGTTGTTACAATCACGGTGCTTAAAGTTATCGAATGCTGGAACAGCTTTGTCTGGCCGAGACTTGTTACTGATGAAAAGAACTATTTTCTTGTGTCAAACGGCATACAGGAAATAAGGGAAAACGGCTTTGGCAGAGAAAATATACCTGCCATGATGGCGGCGGTGGTTGTTATATCTGTTCCGCTTGTTGTGCTTTTCCTCATCTTCCGCAAAAAGATTATGGAAGGTGTTGCGAGAGGGGGAACAAAGGGATGATGAAAAAACTTTTTGTTCTTCTTCTGCTATCACTTCTTGTGTTTTCGGGATGCCACGGAAAAAAGGGCGTGCCCGATGATGGCGAAACTTTTCATGTTGATACCGGAAGCTTTAATGAAGAAAAAAATTATGAAATAACCTTCTGGGCAAAAAATGACACAAACGTTGCTCAGACCGCTATTTACGAAAAAGCCATAGCCGATTTTGAAGAGCTCTATCCCAATATTACCGTAAAGTATAAACCGTATACTGATTACAGGCGGATTTATAACGACGTAATTACAAACATCGCAACGGATACAACCCCGAATGTCTGTATCACATACCCCGACCATATTGCAACCTATATTACGGGCGGTGATACGGTTGTGCCGCTCGATGCTCTGATGGCAGATGAAAACTACGGACTCGGAGGAAAGAAGCTCAGGTTTGTTTCACCCCAAAAGCATGAAATTGTAGAAAAGTTTCTGCAAGAGGGTAAAATTTCGGGTACACAGTACGCACTTCCTTTTATGCGTTCGACAGAGGCATGCTACATAAATAAAACCTTTGTTGAAAAGCTCGGCTTTGAAATTCCCGAAAATCTCACATGGGATTTTGTGTGGGATGTTTCCGAGGCGGCAATGCAAAAGGATGATAACGGAAATTTCGCCGTCAACGGTCAGAAGGTAATGATACCTTTTATCTATAAATCAACCGATAATATGATGATTCAGATGCTTTACCAGCAGTCGGCTCCTTATGCTTCGGAAAACGGCGAAGTACTTGTCTTTAACGATTATACAAAACAGATTCTCATGGATGTAGCAACTCATGCACACAGCCGTGCTTTTTCCACCTTTAAAATCTCAAGCTATCCTGCAAACTTCCTCAATGCAGGTCAATGTATATTTGCCGTTGACTCGACGGCTGGTGCGACATGGATGGGTAAGGATGCACCAAACTGTGATATAAGTGAAGATAATATTGTGGATTTTGAAACGGTTATAATGCCTGTGCCTCAGTATGATACGGAAAATCCGAAAATGATCTCTCAGGGTCCCTCGGTGTGCGTTTTCAATAAAGAGGATGACGGCGAGGTGGTAGCGGCGTGGCTGTTTACCCAGTTCCTTCTGACAAATGATGTGCAGATTGCCTATTCTCAGACGGAGGGGTATGTGCCTGTTACACATATGGCTCAGAACAGCTCCGAATACAGTGACTATATTTCACGAGAGGGCGAAGATAACGACCTTTACTATGATATAAAGATAAAGGCGGCAAAACTTCTTTCGGAAAACACCGATAACACCTTTACTACTCCCGTGTTCAATGGCTCGGCTGACCTCAGAAGTGCCGCAGGAGAGATGATTGAAATTGTCACAAAGTCGGTGCGCAGGGGACAGACGGTGAATGAAAAGTTTATCGAAGGCGTGTTTGATGAAGCTTCGTCTCTCTACCGCCTTGAAAGTATAGAACCGGGCTTGTCGTCACCGAAAAAGGCGGACTTCGGACCGCTTCCGACAGGAGCTAAGGCTTTGATAATAAGCCTTGTGTCGGTATGGATTATTCTCATAGTTTATGCCGTAGCTTCTTCAAAGAAGCGCAGATGACATTTTTCTTGACAAAACCGGAAAAAAGTGTATAATTAGCATTGTAGGAAAAAACAAACATTTTTATTAAGGAGAAATTGTTATGAAAAAGTTTTTAAGCTTAATTCTTGCCCTTCTCATGTGCGTGTTTGCTTTTGTTGCATGCGTTGCAGATGTAGATGTTGACGAAAATGCAAGTGATGCAAATCTTGAAGCAGATGAAGTTGAAGAAGGCGAAGCAGATGTTGAAGCGGAACCCGAAGAAAAGGTTATGACACATGCTGAATATGTAGCAGCTGCTCTTGATGACGATGTTGTTGTTGATGCATACGTTCAGGGCAAGCAGTCCTGGTGGGACAATAAGGCTACAGTATATCTTCAGGATGAAGAGGGCGCATATTTTGCATATGAAATGGCTTGCTCCGAAGAAGACTATGCTCTTCTCGAAAAGGGTACACATATCAAGGTAAAGGGCTATAAGGCTGAATGGTCAGGCGAGGTTGAAATCGTTGATGCAACATTTGAAATTATCGAAGGTAATTTTGTTGCAGAAGCAGTTGATGCAACAGCATGGCTCGGCACAGATGAGCTTATCAAGCACCAGAATGAACTCGTATCTTTCAAGGGCATGACAGTTGAAAACATTTCATTCAAGAACGACCAGCCCGGCGATGATATTTACGTTACACTTTCCAAGGACGGCGTAAACTATGAATTCTGCGTTGAATTCTACCTCACAGGTACAGAAACCGAAGTTTATCAGACAGTAAGCGCACTCGAACAGGGCGACGTTGTTGACGTTGAAGGCTTCCTTTACTGGTATGAAGGACCTAACACACATATTACTTCAATAGCTGTTGCTGAATAAAGAAAAAAGCATAATTGCCGAGGCAAAAGCCTCGGCTTTTTTTGTGTTATTTTGCCGTTGTTTTGATTGACAAATAATGTGTTATGTGATAAAATACAATAAAATGATAAACTGGCAATTTTTGGAGGAAATGATATGTTAAAGGCAACATCCAAAAGATTTATTGAAGAAGAATACAGAATAGAAGAAGAGTCCTTAAACGCTTCGCTTTTTACTACCGGTAACGGCTATATCGGTGTCAGGGGAAGCTACGAGGAATATGGCTCAATCCGTATTCAAGGTGCATATATCAGAGGTGTAATTGACGAGATAATCGAGGTTATCGAGCCCTTTGCCGATAATGAATATATGAAAAAATATTATATCGACGAGGATAAGCTCAAGCACTTTGAATATCAGGATTCTGTTATCAACAACGCAGATTTCCTCCTTATGCGTGTGTCTGTTGACGGTGAAACCTTTTACCCCTGGGAAGGCAAGCTCCACGCCTGGACAAGATATCTTGATATGACAAACGCAAGCCTTGTAAGAGAAGTTACATGGGAAAACTTTAAAGGTGATATTACAGATATCCGTTTTGAAAGATTTTCATCCTTTGATAATGACCATACATACTGCATCAAAGTTGAAATCACACCCGTAAATCACTCGAAGAGAATTGAGGTTATGTCGGGTACAGATAAGAGAGTAAAAACAGGCGGTCAGAAGATTACAAGCGTACTTGACGAAAAGGCATGGGATAACAAGACTTTTGTAAGAATGTGCATGGGCAAGAAGTACGGCTTTGAAACTGCCGTTACTACCGTTACAAATATTTATCCCGCATCCGATTGGAAGTGCGAAAATAAAGACGGACTTATCTATAATGTAACGGAATATAACTCCAAAAAGGGAGAAAAGGTAACCGTTGAAAAGTCTGTATACATTATTTCATCCCGTGAAGGCGATGTAAAAGAACCTGTCGCTCTCGAAAAGAGATACGACGAATACTATGACGCCCACTTTAAGGCATACAGAAAAGTTTTTGACCTTATCGATATGGAAATTGAGGGTGACGAAAAGGCGGATGCAGGCGTAAGATTTGCAAACTACCATTCTGCAATCTCGGCAGCAAGAAATGACAGTATACATTCACTTTCCGCCAAAGGTCTTACAGGCGAAAGATATAATAACTTTGTTTGGTGGGACTGCGAAGTATATCAGCTTCCCGTATTCATCTATACCTGTCCCGATGCCGCAAAAAAGGCACTTATGTACCGCTATGACAGATTGCAGAAGTCTAAGCAGAATGCACTTGAAGCAGGCTTCAAGGGTGCAAAATATGCTTTCTGTTCCTCTGTTGACGGTGATGAACGTGTATGGGAATACGCAAGACATCCGTTTATGCAGATTCATATCAATGCCGATATCTGTTGGGGTATTATCCACTACTATACAGTAACAGGCGATGAAGAATTTCATAAAAACTACGGTATGGAAATGCTGACAGAACTCTGCGACTACTGGCAGAGCAGGGTAGAACTTGTTGACGGCAAATATCATATCAAACGTGTAACCGGTACAGACGAGCACCATCCTTATGTAAATAATGACGCATATACAAACTACCTTGTAAAGTTTGTGCTTGAAAAGACAAGCGAATACTGCAAGAAGTACGGAATAGATAAGGATTATACAGAAGTTGCATCCAAGCTCTATCTTCCCCTTGAAAAGGGCGGTATGATTCCCCAGTTTGACGGCTACTTTAACCTTTCAAGATCACTCGAAGAAGCAGGCGGAAGCGATGCAAAGAAGTTCCAGATGAAGTCCTCGGGTCTTTACCATAAGAGCCAGGTTATCAAGCAGCCTGACGTTATGCTTATCTACAGCTATCTCAATATGAAGCCCGAAGGCGCAGACTATGCGGCAAACTGGGACTACTATGAAAAGATGTGTGAATCTTCCTCTTCGCTTTCTTTTGCACCCCATTCAATCTGTGCCGCCGATAACGGCAGAATGCTCTCGGCGTATAACTACCTTATTGAAACAGCTTACATCGACGTTTACGATATCCACCACTGCGGATGGCAGGGCGTTCATTCGGGATGCCTGGTTGGTGCATGGATGGCTGTGTTCAGAGGTATTGCAGGTATCGTCTGCAGAGAAGATAAAATCGAAATCAATCCTCATATGATGCCCTGGTGGGACAGCGTTAAGTTTAATTTCCTCTATCACGGCATAAAGCTCACCGCCCAAATGACAGGTGATGAATACAAGCTTACCTCCGACAGTGACACATCCGTAAAGGTTGTGTTCAGAGGCAAGGAACTTGAAGTTAGCAAGACAAATTCATTAATAGTAAAAATGTAATTTAGCACCACACAAAATGAGGGGAGTTAAGCCGCCGCGGGTTGGGAAAACCCGACAGCAAATACACGGGATATTTCATCCATTCACCAATTATAGGTGTCGCACAAAAAGTGTGAGTGGTAAGCCACCACGGGTCGGGATGCCCGACAGCAAATACACAGGGTATTTCATCCATTCACCAATTATAGGTGTCGCACAAAAGTGTGAGTGGTAAGCCACCACGGGTCGGGATGCCCGACAGCAAATACACGGGAAATTTCATCCATTCACCAATTATTGGTGTCGCACAAAAAGTGTGAGTGGTAAGCCGCCACGGGTCGGGATGCCCGACAGCAAATACACGGGAAATTGCATCTATTCACCAAGCATTGGTGTCGCACAAAAAGTGTGAGTGGTAAGCCACCACGGCAAAGGAGAGAAGTCAGCGGAGGTTGAGATTGATATAATGGGTCAATCAATATCTTGAGCCTTGACCCCACCCGTGGTCAAGGCGAACAAATTTGTACTATATCTAACCTCAACCGAGCCATCTCTCCTTTTGAGTGGAGCGTTTTTGCCTTCTTTTGTCGCGGGACAAAAGAAGGTCGTTCGCCGGAAGGGAGGCGAACGAAACTAAAAGAAAGGAAGAAAAAATATGAACATTAAAGCTGTTATCTTCGACCTTGACGGCGTAATCGTCTCGACAGACGAATGTCACTACAAAGCATGGAAAATGCTCGCCGATGAGGAAGGCATATATTTTGACAGAACAATCAATGAAAGACTCAGAGGAGTCAGCAGAATGGAAAGCCTTGAAATTGTCCTCGAAAAGGCACAAAAAAGCTATACAGACGATGAAAAGACTGCCCTTGCCGAAAGAAAAAATAACTGCTATAAGGAATATATCAAAAGCCTGACCCCCGATGATATCCTTACAGGTGTTATGGATAACCTTGAAGACCTCAAGGCAAAAGGCATAAAAATTGCCATTGGCTCGTCAAGTAAAAACACACCCATAATTTTAAAGCAGATAGGACTTGATAACTACTTTGACGCAGTTTCCGACGGAAATAATATCACAAAATCAAAACCCGACCCCGAAGTTTTTGTAAAGGCGGCAGATATGCTGGGTATGCCCTATAAAGAATGCCTTGTTGTTGAGGATGCCGATGCAGGTATCGAAGCAGGTAAGAGTGCAGGTATGATGACCCTTGCCGTAAATAAGGCACAGGGCGGCGATATGGCTGTCGAAAACTTGGGCAAAGCAAAAATCACAGAACTTCTCGGCTTATAAATCGGAGGTGTTTATATGTCAGATAATCTTATTTGGAGCTATCTTATCCACCTTGGCGACAATATGTGGGGAGATTACGGCCCCGAATACGGCGGTGAATGTAAAAAGACTCAGCCCCTTAAGTGTGAGGATAAGGCGTGGAACGAAATAATAGATAGACTCGTAGAAAAAAAGTGCTGTAATATAATCCTTATTGACATCGGCGAGGGTGTACAGTATGAATCACACCCCGAAATTTCGGCACCCGGTGCCTGGTCAAAGCAAAAGCTCTCGGATGAAATTTCAAGACTTCGTGCTCTTGGCTTTAAGGTGTATCCTAAACTTAACTTTTCCGCCGCACACGATAAGTGGATGGGCATTTACTCGAGAATGATTTCTACACCTCAGTATTATAAATTCTGCAAGGACGTTATCGAAGAGATGAGTGAGCTTTTCGGAAAACCCGAACTTTTCCATCTGGGTATGGATGAAGAATGCTACTCTGTTCAGACCGAAAGTCCCATGTGCATAATCCGCGGCGATGAGCTTTTGTGGCACGATATAAATTATCTTTTTGATATTACCGAAAAGTGCGGCTCACGTCCCTGGATTTGGGCAGACCATGTCTGGCATACACCGGAAAGTCAAAAGGCTTTCCTCGACAACGCATCAAAGGAAGCCCTTTACAGTAACTGGTATTACGGTAACTTCAAGCATACCGAAGGCTATCTGCACGATTCAATGAGCTCCTATGCAACACTTGAAAAGCACGGCTTTGACCAACTTCCTACCGGCTCAAACTGTCCCGATACCATTGAATTTTGCAGAGACAACATGAGACTTACCGTAGAAAAGTGTCTCAAGATTGTCGCACCCGAAAGACTTAAAGGCTTCATGATGACTTCGTGGGCAATGACAAATGAAAAAGGCAGAGAAACAAACCTTGATGCTGTTGATTGTCTTTGCGAGGCGTATGAGTATTACAAAGCACAAAAATAGAA
>JAGAUT010000054.1 GCA_017620655.1 Clostridia bacterium
AGATAAAAAATGACAACAAAAAAGGGGCTATCGCCCCTTTTTACTTTATTTCAAACCTTCATAATACGCCACAGCCAGTCTGTCGCACCTCTCGTTATAGGGATTCCCTGCATGACCCTTAACCCAGATATACTCAATTTCATGGTATTCGTCAAGCGCAAGAATCTGTTCCCACAAATCAACATTGAGGGCAGGCTTGCCGTCGGACTTTTTCCACCCCTTGGCACGCCAACTCCTTGCCCAATCTTTGGTTATGCCGTCAATGAGGTACTTTGAGTCGGAGTAAAGCTTTACACGGCAAGGCTCTTTGAGTGCCCTCAGTCCTTCGATAGCCGCCGTCAGCTCCATTTTGTTGTTGGTTGTTTCCCTGTCGCCGCCCGACATTTCCTTTTTGTAGTCCTTGTAAATGAGTATTGCACCCCAGCCGCCGGGGCCGGGATTGCCGCTGCAGGCGCCGTCTGTGTATAATGTAACTTCTTTCATTGTTTATTCCATTTCTTCGACGCTGGTTTTTATATCCATGGGCTTGTACTCGATTGCCCCGGCTATAAACAGATGTCCGTCTTTTATTTCGTAGTCGATGCCCATGCTGTAGTCGGGTACATCGCCGTCAAGATAGTAGTAAATCTTGCCGTCCTCGACAGAGTATCTTGTCTTGTCGGTTGTAAAACCTTCGTTTATATATTCATAGTAAAAACCGTTCTCGGTATACTCAACAATCTGCTCTGTCTCAACGTCAATCCACTTGCCGACAATGCTCGCTTTGTTCTTATCCAAAAGGGGATTTGTGCCGTTGTTCGAGGTGAAACTGCACGAGCAGAGCAAAAGACATAGAGCCGTCAATAATATCAATGCTTTTTTCATAAATTCAAACTCCTAACTCCCGGCTTTTTTCAGCGAAGCTGGAAAAATTCAAGTTCTTCGCCGTCGGGACCTTTTATAAATCCGATTACAACAGGCATGGGAGGTGTTGTGGGAAGCTCCATTTCTCTGGGTGCTTTGCCCATTTCCTCGCCGCCGTATTCGATAGCTCTTTGATATGCCGCCTCTGCGTCGTTTACCTTGAGGGCCAGGTGGAAGTATCTTCCGGCATAATCTCTTTTGTCTTCCTTGACTTCACCGTCGGAGAATATTTCAAAATAACTGCCCTCACCGATGTCGATAAGAGCTACGTTTTTGCCCGAGCTTGCAACAAATGTTTTGTAAACTTCAAAACCGAGACCCTCTGTGTAGAACTTCAACGACTTTTCAAAGTCCGAAGTCTGGAGCGCAATGTGATGAAATGTACAACCTTCAATAATTTTGTTCGACATGGTGATTCCCTCCGTAGTGGTGTCTTTACAGAGAATATACCACATATTGAGTTAAAAGTCAACCCGCACGAAGTTGCTGAATTGTAAGGTTTGTAAAAAGTGACGAATATGTTTTTTTGCACAAAAAATGCTTGACATTTGTGCATAATGATGGTATTATATGATAGACAGGATGGATATCTATATAAATATGTTAAAAGGACTCGGTGTATGAAAAACAGACAATTCTTTAATAGATTTATGGGTGTTTTCGTGTGCCTTGCGATTGTTTTTTCAATTTGCACGTTTTTTGCAAGTGCTTCTGACGTTGCAGAAAAAACACAGGCTTTGCCGGAAATGACAAAGCAGGAGAGATTAAAAGGAACGATTTATCTTCAGAATCTTAATTACGCAGCTGCGTGTGACGGAGTTCTGACGGTTATAAATCCGAATGACAAAACTATAACTCCTTTGTTCAGAGAAAACGAGTTTTATGTTCCTCTTCGTTTTGTGCTTGAGCATTACGGTGTAAAAGTTTCATGGGAACATGAAACAAAGACTGTTATAATGATGGCAGGCGAAAAGGAATACAGGCTTTCAACAAAGGACAGCGTAATGTCCATAGGTGAAAACACGAAACAGCTTCCGAATTCTTGCTTTATCATCAACGGAACAACATATGTTGATTTCGACGACATAGCAAAAATTATAAATTGTAAGATATATTATTTCAACTCCTATAATGCCGGTGTTATTGCGGTAGGCGAGGAGTGGAACAGCGAACGTCAGGCAGAGCAGGATGCACTCAGAGCAATGGAATTTGCGGTATCCCCCTTCTTCAAGATGTTCACATAAATAAGGTTATAAAAAACATTACATATATTAAGGAGAAATATCATGAAAAGAGTATTGAGTTTTGTACTTGCTTTAATGGTGCTTATGTCGGCATCAGTATTTGCAGCTGATCCTGTGACATATGAACCTGCGGAAGACGGAACCTATTCAATCGGCTATACGGAGGGTACAGCGAGCCAATATTACTCCCTTGTAGTAGTTGAAGGAAAGTACACAGCAGACGAGACACCTGTAATTTCAGAGGAATCTGTTCTTTATATCGACCAGGCTACAGCAGATGCCAACGGCGATGTAACATTTGACGGCTGGATTCCCAAGAACGATGAGAAAGCAACAGTTTACCTTGGTGGTACCGGTGCTGATAAACCCGTTCTTCTCGGCTACCTTGCTGCAGCGACACGTACAATAACAGGTACTGTATTTGAAGTTCCCGCAACAGCTAATGAAGCAACTGTAACATTTACGGGTATTGCCGGTGATACTGTGGGAACAGAGGTTACAGCAACAGCTGATGCAAACGGTGCTTACACAATCAAGGTTCCCGAAGGCTCATATAAAGTAAAGGTTGAAATTGATAATTATCTTTCTTATGAAGAAGATTATACTGTAAACGCTGATGCTGCTTACGAAAATGTAACTCTCCTCGGCGGTGATGTAAACGAAGACGGTGCTATTAATGACGCTGATATTACAAAGCTTGTTAACGGCGGCAGCTACAATGCTGAATGCGACATCGACGGCAACGGCACAGTTGATTATTATGACCTCATGGTAGTTCTCAACAACTACGGCAAGACAACTGCTTCCGCAGAAGTAAAGACAACACCTACTGTTAATTATACTCTTTCAGAAGTAAGCTCCGGCACATATAAGGTGGTTGCTACTCTTACAGACACTGAAGATGACTTCAGAAGCTGGAAGAATGACATCACTTATGACAGCACTGTTATCACACCCGTAGCAGACAGCTTTGTTGCTTACAGCGGTGCAACAGTAGTTACAAAGACAGTTACAGAAAACGGCGACGAATCCAGGATTGTATTTGAATCATA
>JAGAUT010000055.1 GCA_017620655.1 Clostridia bacterium
AGAGTAGCTGGGCATGTTGTAGTGGTGCATATATCTCTTGTATTCTTCGTCATCTATACCGTCAAGTAACTGCTGTTCACCAACAAGACCAAGTGTTGCAATTGTGAGAACCTGTGTCTGACCACGTGTAAAGAGAGCTGAACCGTGAGTTCTGGGAAGAATACCTACTTCGGAAGCGAGGGGTCTGATTTCGTCAAGTTTTCTGCCGTCAACGCGCTTGCCTTCGTCAAGAAGCCATCTTCTTACAACGAACTTCTGGAGCTTGTAGAGACATTCGCCCATTTCAGCCTTTCTATCCTGGTCGGGATACTGTTCAGCAACAAAAGCTTCAACATCAGCATACACAGCATTGAGTCTGTCTTCTCTGATGTTCTTGTCATCTGTGTCAAGTGCGTACTTAACCTTGTCAATTGCATATTCGGCAATTTTGTCGTAGAGCTCGTGGTCAACATCGCAGGATGCATATTCAAACTTCTTCTTGCCGATTTCTGCTGTAACGTGGTTGATGAACTTAACAACTTCCTGGTTAACCTCATGAGCCTTCATGATAGCGTTAAACATATCGTCATCGGAAATTTCCTTCGCACCTGCTTCAATCATTACAACCTTCTTTTCGGAAGATGCAACAGTAAGTTCGAGTGTGGACTTAGCTCTCTGTTCCTTTGTGGGGTTGATAACAACTTCGCCGTCAACCATACCTACGAATACGCTGGATACAGGACCGTTCCAGGGAATGTCGGAAATGGAAAGTGCGAGAGATGCACCGATGAGACCTGTTACTTCAGGGCTGCAATCGGGGTCAACCGAGAGAACGAGAAGATTGAGTGTTACGTCATTTCTTAAATCCTTGGGGAAGAGGGGACGGATAGGTCTGTCGATAACACGGCTTGTAAGGATAGCCTTTTCGGAAGGCTTACCCTCTCTCTTCATGAAAGAGCCGGGAATCTTACCTACTGCGTAGAGTCTTTCTTCAAAGTCTACGGAAAGGGGAAGAAAGTCAATACCGTCTCTGGGGGATGCACTTGCTGTAGCAGTTGCAAGGATAGCTGTGTCACCGTATCTTACAAGTGCAGAACCGTTTGCAAGCTGAGCAATTTTACCTGTTTCAACAGTAAGCTTTCTGCCTGCGAGTGTAGTAGAGAATACTCTGTAGTTTTCAAACATTTTGTTTTCCTCCTTATTGTTCTTGTTATTCTTTTTTAAGGAGAACATCTTAAGTAAATTTTGCACTTAGTTTCATGTCCTTTCTGCTTGATGAAAAGGCACAAAATTAAATGCCAAAGATACAAAAAAGTCTCCTTGATCTTATGCCTTAAAAACGAAATTGAGGGCGAAGAAGCACTTTCGCTTGTTCGCCCGTTTGTGGTTATTACTTTCTGAGGCCGAGCTTTTCAACGATTGCACGGTAACGGTTGATGTCTACCTTTGTGAGGTAAGCAAGAAGGTTTCTTCTGTGACCAACCATCTTAAGAAGACCGCGTCTTGAGTGATGGTCGTTGTGGTTAGCCTTGAGGTGTTCATTGAGAGAGTTGATTCTGTATGTGAGAACAGCAATCTGAACCTCGGGAGAACCTGTGTCGCCTTCGTGTGTCTTGTACATTTCGATGATTTCCTGCTTCTTTTCCTTTGTAAGCATGTGTTTTTCCACCTTTCATAATATATTTTGTAATAAACCGCAAAACTGTGTATGGGGCTGGTGAAAACCTCTTGAACCGTTTCCGGTAAGGCTTATATCCCCAAACAAGGTCTTGGGTAATTACGCTTACTGCAATATTGTATCACAACTGTTACGTTTTGTAAAGAGATTTACAAAATTAAAAGTAAACATTTTGTGAACGCTAATAGTTGATTTTGCCTTTTTTCATATGTCTGAGAACCGTCAGTACAATGAGTACTGTCAGAGCAAGACCGAGAATAATTCCTACTGTTACCATTTCGCTGATATCCAGACTGCTTCGCACTTCAATCCAGCTTGAGTCATAAAGTGAGTTTACGTTGTCAGGAAGTGCAATGAAGGACTCGGATTTTGCAAGCTGCTCGTCAGTTGGGTAGATGCGTTCGTCAAACTCTACGATTTTTGCCGCCTCTGTGTGAGGGGTAAAATAACAGATGTATTCGCAATTAGCAACTGCAATTTCTGTTTCACAGAGAAAGTTGATAAATGCCTCGGCTGCTTCTTTGTTTTTTGCTCCTTTTGGAATGCAAATCGAGTCAATAAAAATGTTGAAGCCTTCTTCTGGGTAATAGAAAGCAAGATT
Organism: Clostridia bacterium; assembly: GCA_017620655.1. Lineage (GTDB taxonomy): Bacteria > Bacillota > Clostridia > Oscillospirales > CAG-382 > UMGS1387. The sequence continues at coordinate 2,259 of JAGAUT010000055.1, forward strand.
CTCATTGTTTTCCATCATGGAAAGACAGTCGCCTGCATAATAAGGTGCAACATATGCCGATTCATTTTCCATCTTGTCAAACGTCTGGTCCATAACATAAGACTGGTTGACAGAACGCTGAAGTTTCAAAATTTCAGTGGCGTCTTCTATTTCATCTCTGTTTGTTGAATTGAGCGAATAGCCAAGTTTTTTCAGGGCAACACCGTACGCATCTCTGGAGTTTGAAAACATCAGGATGTTACCGGCATATTTTTTGTTCCAGAGTAAATCCCATGTTCCAACATCCTCGGCATCTACATATTTTGAATTATAAATTATGCCGACAGTACCCCATGTGTAAGGCACAGAATACTCCCCGGTAGGGTCAAAATCGGGATATCTGTACTTGTCATCAATCATTGAAATGTTGGGAACATTGTCAAAATTGATTTTTTCAACCATATCTTCGCGAATCATACGCGAAATCATGTAATCGGAAGGAATGATTATGTCATACTGAGGATTTTCCTTGTTGGCAGAAAGCTTTGCATATAAATCCTCGTTTGTTTCATAATTGTTGTATACAACACGTATCCCCGAAATGTTTTCAAATTCCTCAAGAACATTGAGAGAATCTTCGCTTCCGTCCGATATGTATTCACCCCAGTTAAAAACATTAAGAGTGATGTCTTTGCCCCTGAACTGTTCATAGTATGCTTCGTTCTCAACGTTAACAGCATTAACCGAAAGAACTGACAAAATGGCAACAAATGCGAAAGAAAGTATCTTTTTCATAATATTCACCTCCGCTTATTTGCCGTAGAATGCCGACGCTTTGCGGGCATCTTCTTTTTCTTTTTTAGCACTGATTACATTGACAATTATAAGAATAGCCAGAACGACAACGAACAGAATTGTAGAAAGTGCGTTGATTTCAGGACTGATTCTCTTTTTTGTCATGGAATAAATTGTGACAGGCAGTGTCTGTGAATCGGGACCTGCCGTAAAATAGCTGATTACAAAGTCATCAATGGAGTAGGTGAGAGCCATAAGGGTTCCCGATACGATACCGGGCATAATTTCCGGCATTACTGCTTTAAAAAATGCCTGTCTTCTGTTACATCCCAAGTCAAGTGCGGCTTCATAAAGATTTACGTTCATCTGTCTGAGCATCGGAAGTACATTAAGAACTACCGTCGGCACACAGAAAGTAATGTGTGCAAGAATAAGTGTGACATATCCGGGTGTCAGCTTAAAGAACGTAAATAAAAGCATAAGGGAAATACCCGTAACAATTTCGGGGTTAAGATTCTGCAGGTATGTGGCATTTTTTAAAATGCTTTTAGGCAGTTTTTTCATGTTGTGCATGCCAAAAGCCGCTGCTGTACCTAGGATCGCTGAGCAAATGGACGCAATTACTGCAATGAAAAGCGTGTTTGCCAGTGAAGTCATAATCAGCTCATTCTGTACAAGCTCGGCATACCATTTGAACGAAAAGCCAGTCCAGATTGTTCCCTTTGATTCGTTGAAAGAGAATATAATAAGTACGAGAATCGGAAGGTACAGAAACGCAAAAACAAGTGCAACGTAGAATTTGGAGATAAACTTTTTCATATCATCGAGTCCTCCATTTCATCGTTGTCAAATGAATTGAATATACCCATGCTGATAAATACAACAACCATGAGCATCAATGACGTAGCCGCGCCGTAATTCAGATTATACTCGTTTCCGAGGAACTGCTGCTGAATAAGGTCTCCGATAAGGAAGCAGTTGCTGCCGCCAAGAAGTCCGGATATAACAAAGGTACTTACTGCAGGAACAAATGTTACTGTGATACCTGTAAGAATACCGGGGAAGCTCAGGGGAAGTACTGTTTTTGTTATAACCTGCCAGCCGTTGCAGCCTAAATCCTGAGAAGCTTCAATTACACTCTTGTCTATCTTTGTCATAATCGAATAAAGAGGTGTTATCATAAATGGCAGGTAGTTATAAACCATACCGAGAACAACTGCACCGCTGTTGTTAATAAGCTGAATTTTCGGAAGCCCGAGTTCAGTAAGAAACGAATTTATTAAACCGTTATTGTCTAAGATTGTAATCCATGCATATGTTCTTAAAAGGAAGTTCATCCACATTGGAAGCATTACAAGCAGAAGTATTACACGCTGAACGCTTTTAGAACTTCTGGACATTGTAAAAGCAAGAGGATATGCGATTACAAGGCAAATAGCCGTTGCGATTACTGCAAGATAAACCGAACGGATAAGAACAGGGAAGTAACGGCTTGCATTTGCAAGATTGTCAAGAGTTATAGCTCCGGTATCTTTTGAAGTCGCAGCATAGTAAATAACAAGAACAAATGGTATAACTGTAAAGAATAAAACCCAAAGAATGTAGGGGAAGGCAGCCTTAGAATTTGTTTTCATCGCCGGTCACCTCATTTGCAGGTGCACTGAAAGAGAAGCCCTGAGCGTCACTCTTGTGCATGATGTGAATGTCCTCGGGGTTGAGGCTCATACCGATAAAAGCACCGGGCTCGGCGGATTTTGTGGAGTGGATTTTCCACTTTGTGCCGAACACGTCAACAATAATTTCGTAATGAACACCCTTGAATGTGACTGTTTCTACAGTTCCGTCGATTGTATTATCACCGGTAGGACCGAACTTAATATCTTCGGGGCGGATTACAACATCGACAGGTGTCATTTTGCCAAAGCCCTTGTCGACACAGACAAATCTCTGGTTGGCAAACTCAACATCAAAGTCATCGTGCATAAGGCCTGCAACAATGTTGCTTTCGCCAATAAACTTCGCAACAAAGGGGTTTACAGGCTCGTTGTAGATGTCCTGAGGAGTACCGATCTGGTCGATAACACCGCCGTTCATGACAACGATTCTGTCGGACATGGTGAGCGCTTCTTCCTGATCATGTGTGACATATATAAATGTAATGCCAAGCTGCTGCTGAATCTTTTTAAGTTCAATCTGCATTTCTTTTCTGAGCTTTAAGTCAAGAGCCCCAAGTGGCTCGTCAAGAAGCAGAATTCTCGGATGATTGATAAGTGCACGGGCAATAGCAACTCTCTGCTGTTGACCGCCTGAGAGGTAGTCAACACGTCTTGCACCGTACCCCTTGAGGTTAACAAGCTCGAGCATTTCCATAACCCTTTTATGTATTTCGTTTTCGGGAGTCTTTTTTAGTCTCAGACCGAAAGCAATATTTTCATATACATTACGATGCTGAAATAAAGCATACTTTTGGAAAACAGTATTTACTTGTCGTTTGTATGGCGGAACACCGTTAATTTTCTTTCCGTCAAAGTAAACATTTCCTTCGTTGGGATCGATAAACCCACCGATAATTCTTAAGGTTGTGGTTTTACCGCATCCTGAAGGACCAAGAAAAGTAATAAATTCCTTGTCGTGGATGTCAAGGTTAATTCCTTTGAGAATGAGCTCGTCATCATATTTAACTACGAGGTTCTCAAGTCTAACGATAACATTGTTTTCCAATCTTCACACCTCCGTGCCGTGTTGCTTTGCGGCACATTTCCGCCGTATGATTACGGCCCATTGCAGTATATTTCTCTTTGTGCAACATAGGATTAAAGAGAAAACCCCAACATACAATGATTTACGATAATAATACAAATTTTATCGACAAAAATCTACTGTACACGCATTAATAATGTGTGAACAAATATGCTGATAAAAATATCCGTATACCGTACCCAAGTCCGCCGTGGGACAATGAAGTGTGTACGATATACGGATTTGATTTTAAAATGTTAACTGATTTTGAAAACTTAGATTATAACCTCACCTGTAAAGGAGATGTCAGCATTACCTGTAAGGAATACACCGTCATCAGTGTATCTGATTATAAGGTCGCCGCCCTTGAGCTTTACGGTGATATCAGTATTTTTCTTGCAGTAACCGCAAAGACAAGCCGCAACAACTGCCGCACATGCACCGGTACCGCATGCCATTGTTTCGCCGTTGCCTCTTTCCCAGACTCTCATTTTGAGTGTGTGGTCATTGAGCACCTTTATAAATTCCGTATTTACTCTTTCGGGGAAGATGTCATCGCTTTCAAACATCGGGCCTATTGTTGCAACATCAAGGTTTTCAAGACTTTCGTCAGCTCCGAAGAAAACAACACAGTGGGGGTTACCTATTGAAACACATGTGATTCTGTAAGGCTTGTAACCAACCTGAATGGGGTAGGCAATAACCTTATCTTCGTTAATGAGAACAGGAAGACTCTTTGGATCAAGATTTGCCTTGCCCATGTCAACAGTTGCCGACTGAACAACGCCCTGCTTTACCTCAAGTTCAACACTCTTGACACCGACACCCGTTTCGATGGTTATAGTTTTCTTATCAACCATGCCGTTGTCGTAGAGGTATTTACCAACGCATCTGAGAGCGTTGCCGCTTGTCATACCGCGGGTGCCGTCCTTGTTGTAAATCTTCATTTTGGCATCAGCAACTTCGGAAGGGCAGATGAGAACAACGCCGTCGCCGCCAATACCGAAGTGACGGTTGGAAAGCATAACAGCAAGACCTTCGGGGTTATTAATCTTCTGATCAAAGCAGTTGAAGTAAATGTAGTCGTTGCCGGTGCCCTGCATCTTAGTAAAGTACAGCTTTTCCTTTTCGCTTCTCATGTCATTGATATTGACAAGCTCTGTTGAAACGGAAGTGTATCTCGAAATCAAACTGTCGGCAACAGCATGAGCAGTATCAATTGCAGTAAGACATGGGATACTTCTTTCAATAGCCTTACGTCTGAGAATAACGCTGTTTCTTGTAGGAATTCTGCCGTGATCGGATGTGGAAATTACATAGTCAACTTCGCCCTTATCCATAAGTGCAAGTCTTTCTTCTGCTGTTTCAACGATTTCTACGGGAACATCTGCGTTCTGTATAACCTTGCCTGTTCCGTCAGAGGCATAGATAGTAAAGCCAAGCTCGTGGAATTTTTCGGCAACATCAACGATTTCAAGCTTATCGCTGTTTCTTACTGTTATAAGAACTCCGCCTTTTTTATGTGTCATCTTATAGCCGGCAGCTATAAGTCCTTTACATATTGCTTCCTTGATTGTGCTTGCAATACCGAGAACTTCGCCTGTAGACTTCATTTCCGGACCGAGCATGCTGTCAACGCCGTGAAGCTTTTCAAACGAGAATACGGGTACTTTTACTGCAACATATGGTGAATCGGGATAAATACCTGTACCGAATCCCATATCCTTGAGGGATTCTGTCTTTTCAGGCTCGGATTCCTTACCAATCATTGTTCTGGTAGCAAGGTCAACCATGGGAATACCTGTTACCTTACTGATATAAGGAATGGTTCTGGAAGAACGGGGGTTAACTTCGATTACATAGAGCTGTTCGTCGTTAATGAGGTACTGGATGTTGACAAGACCTCTGGTGTTAAGAGCAACTGCAAGCTTTTTCGTACAGTCAAGAACCTCAGCTCTCATCTTGTCACTGATTCTCTTTGCAGGATAGATTGCAATTGAGTCACCGGAATGTACACCTGTACGTTCAATGTGTTCCATAATGCCGGGTATACGGATATCTTCACCGTCGCAGATAGCATCAACTTCAATTTCAAGACCCATGAGGTACTTGTCAATGAGTATGGGATTTCTGTCGGTATGGGTGATGATAATCTTCATGTATTCCTTGATATCGTCGGGATTCTGAGCAATAATCATGTTCTGACCGCCGAGAACGTAGGAAGGACGCATGAGAACGGGATAACCGATTTTTGCAGCAACCGCAAGAGCTTCTTCTTCGGTGAATACGGTTGCACCTACGGGACGTTTGATGTTAAGGCTTTCAAGAAGCGCGTCGAATATCTTTCTGTCTTCAGCGGCATCAATGCTTTCTGCACCGGTGCCGAGAATTCTTACACCGTTCTTGTCAAGGAAGCTCGTGAGCTTGATGGCAGTCTGACCACCGAATGCAACAACTGCACCGTAAGGCTTTTCGGTCTTGAGAATGCTCATCACATCTTCGTCTGTAAGAGGTTCAAAGTAAAGTCTGTCGGCTGTGTCAAAGTCGGTAGAAACAGTTTCGGGGTTGTTGTTTACGATTACAACATCATAACCGAGCTTTTTGAGTGAGCGTACGCAGTGTACCGAAGCGTAGTCAAATTCAATACCCTGACCGATTCTGATAGGACCTGAACCGAATACGATAATAGTCTTTTTCTTATCCTTCTTATTTACAAGGAATTCCGCTGCTTCGTTTTCTTCGTCAAAGGAAGAATAGAAGTAAGGTGTTTCAGCAGAGTATTCTGCAGCACAAGTGTCAACCATCTTGAAGGAAGCATATCTCTTGTTTTCAATTTTGCAACCCGAAAGGTTTTCGATGTGCTTATCGGGGAAGCCCATTTTCTTTGCTGCAAGATAAAGCTCGTCAGAAAGTTCACCTTTCATGAGTGTTCTTTCCATATTAAGAATGTTGAGAAGCTTGTTAAGGAAGAATACGTCAATCTTTGTGATTTCGTTGAGTTCTTCGACGGTTTTTCCTCTCTTTAAGAATTCGTAAAGTATAAAGAGTCTTTCATCAGTACAGTCCTTGAGGATAGTCATAAGTTCGTCATCGGAAAGTTCTGCGAGATTGTCCTGATTAAGGCTCATGTGCTTTATTTCAGCACCTCTTACTGCCTTCATAAGTGCTTCTTCAAAGCACTGTCCGATAGACATAACTTCACCTGTAGCTTTCATCTGTGTGCCGAGCTTACGCTTTGCATATACAAACTTGTCAAAGGGCCACTTAGGGAATTTTACAACAACGTAGTCGATTGTGGGCTCGAAGCAGGCAACTGTCTTGCCTGTAACTGCATTCTGAATTTCATCAAGAGTGTAACCGATAGCAATCTTAGTTGCAACCTTTGCAATAGGATAGCCTGTTGCTTTGGATGCAAGTGCTGATGAACGTGAAACTCTGGGGTTAACTTCAATAACTGCATATTCGAAAGAGTCAGGCTTAAGGGCAAACTGACAGTTACAGCCGCCTTCAACTTCAAGTGCGTTTACAATCTTAAGCGCAGCTTCTCTGAGCATGCCGTATTCCTTAGAGGAAAGGGTAAGCGCAGGAGCCGCAACTATAGAGTCGCCTGTATGAACACCGACGGGGTCAAAGTTTTCCATTGAACAAACAGTAATGGAGTTACCTTTGCTGTCACGGATAACTTCAAATTCGATTTCTTTCCAACCTGAAATACACTTTTCAACGAGAATCTGTGTAATAGGAGAAAGTCTGAGACCGTTTGTACCGATTTCTGTAAGCTCTTCTACGTTTTCAGCAATACCGCCGCCTGTACCGCCTAAGGTAAATGCGGGACGAACGATTACAGGATAACCGATTTCTTCAGCAAAACTGAGTGCCGATTCAAGGTCTGTAACAACCTTTGAAGGAATAATAGGCTGGTCGATAGCTTCCATTGTGTCCTTGAACATCTGTCTGTCTTCAGCCTTGTCAATTGTCTCGGGCTTTGCACCGAGGAGCTTTACACCCATTTTGTCAAGGAAGCCTTCCTTTGCAAGCTGCATGGAAAGTGTAAGACCTGTCTGACCGCCAAGGGATGAAAGAAGGCTGTCGGGACGTTCCTTTTCGATAATTCTCTTGACTGTTTCAAGGTTTAACGGTTCAATATAAATCTTGTCTGCCATTATGTTGTCAGTCATAATGGTGGCAGGATTGGAGTTTACAAGGATAACTTCAAGTCCTGCTTCTTTAAGAGCACGGCAAGCCTGAGTACCGGCATAGTCAAATTCAGCAGCCTGTCCGATAACGATAGGACCTGAGCCGATAACCATTACACGCTTTAATTCTTTATTTAACGGCATTGAAGTTTACCTCCTTGCAAAGTTCTATAAATTCAACATAAAGTGATTTTTCTCCTGTGGGTGATGTACCTGCATCGGGTCTGAACTGGCAGGAGAATGCAGGTGTGTTTGTATACTTAAGACCTTCTATTGTCTTGTCATTGGCATTTTCGTGGGATACTTCCATACAATCGGGAAGATTCTCTCTGACAACACAGTAACCGTGGTTCTGTGTAATAATGGAAAGCACACCTGTCTCAAGGTTTTTGCAGGGACCGCTTGCACCTCTGTGTCCGTAGGGAAGCTTGAATGTATCAGCACCCTGAGAGAGGGCCATAAGCTGATGTCCTAGACTTATACCGAACATGGGAATCTTTTTGTCCATAAGTTTTTTGATTTCTGAAACCGCCGCAGAGTTGTCCTTGGGATTACCGGGACCGTCAGAAATGACAACACCGTCGGGGTTGATTGAAAGAATGTCTTCTGCCTTGGAGTCGGCTGAGAAAACATGTACTTCGCAGTCAAGATGAAGGAATGTGTCAATTACACCCTTTCCTGTGCCAAAATCTAAAAGAGCAACCCTGGTTTTGGAGAGGGGAGTTGAAGCAACCTTGTTTTCGGATGTTACACTCTTAACGGGGTTTTCGATTTTGAAACTCTTGATTTCATCAAGAACAGCTTCTGTTACGTCACCGCAATCGGTTATCATACCGTTCATTGTGCCTTCTTCACGCAAGATTCTCGTAAGAGCTCTTGTATCTATTCCGCAGATTCCCGCAACATCTTCCTTTATGAGGTAATCTTCAAGAGTGCCCTCGCATCTGAAGTTAGAAGGTTTATCACAGATTTCTCTTACAACATATCCGTTGACGGTTGCCTTTTCGCTCTGTAAATCTTCTGTGATAACACCGTAGTTACCAATCATCGGAAATGTCTGAACTACAATCTGACCGAAGTTGTTCTTGTCTGTGAGTGTTTCAAGATATCCAACCATTCCTGTGTTGAAAACAACCTCACCGACAGACTTTTTAACCTTGCCGAAGGATGTGCCCTCAAATACTTTTCCGTTTTCCAAAATCAAATATGCTTTTGACACGTATCTTTCCTCCAAATCTATAAAACTTGATATAAAACCTTAAAAAAATAGGTGTCGGAAACACCAACACCTAAAAAAGACAATAACTATTCTGTGTATTCTCATTGTCGAGAGAAGTGAAAGGGGAAAAGCAAACAGCAACAGACATGTTATTGTGGATGCAGGTCATTGAATTGAATGTCTTCGCTGTATTCATCATTTTTATCAGTCACCTTTCAATATTACTCGAAAAGAGAACGCCAAAAAGTTCTACTTTCTGAATGTTAATTATATAATAAATATTCTGTTTTGTCAATATCTGCCGAAATGATTTTTGAAAAATATTGTGCCGATTATTGGCGGATTTTTTCTAACGTTTTTGGGAATTATTGACAAAATCTAATCTTTTACTATTGAAATCGTGATTTTTTGGTAGTATAATATAACTGTAAATATCTATTTAATGAATGCGAGTGAAAGATTTACCATGAATATAACAAAGCTTTTTAAACAGAATCTTGACGATTTCTGGAATGTAAAAAAACCGACAATTGCGTTTATCGGAGACAGTGTTACTCAGGGATGCTTTGACATTTATAATGACAGCGAAGGTAAATGCGATACATTTTTTGAACAGGAGTATGCTTATCACAGATATGTTGCCAGAATCCTTGCAATGTTATATCCTAAAGTTCCTGTCAATATCATAAACGCAGGTCTTTCGGGCGATAATGTCCTTCACGGTGCGGAAAGACTTGAAAGGGATGTGCTCTGCTATAAGCCCGACCTTACGGTTGTCTGCTTTGGTCTTAATGACTGTGCCAGAGGCGACGACGGTCTTGAACTGTTTTATAATTCTCTTACCGAAATCTTTACAAAACTTAAAGAAATCGGCAGCGAAGTTATATTTATGACACCCAACATGATGAATACAAAGGTTAGCTGTCATATTAATCCTGAATTTGTTACTTCCGCCGAAATGGCAATGAAGTGGCAGGCAGACGGCTGGCTTGACAGACACGTTGAAACGGGTATTCGTGCAGCAATTGACTGCGGCGTAAGAGTGTGCGACGTTTATTCCAAATGGAAGCGTATGAACGAAAACGGCGTTGACACAACTGAACTGCTTGCGAATAAAATCAATCATCCTATTCATGAAATGAACTGGTTGTTTGCATATTCGCTTGTTGAAGAAATGATGAAATAAAGGAGTATGAATACAATGAAAATTACATTGCTTGGCGATTCAATCAGAATGAATTACACTCGGAGAGTTACCGAACTTCTCGGCGACGGTTTTGAAGTATACAGCCCCAACGATAACGGCAGATTTTCAAAGTACACAATCAGAATGATTGCCGACCATAAGCCTATGATGGAGGGAACACGCATCGTTCACTGGAATAACGGCCTTTGGGATATCTGTAACTGCCTCGGCGATGATTTCTTCACGCCCATCGACGAATATGTTGCCAACATGACTAGAATTGCTGATGAGCTTTTAAGACGATATGATAAGGTCATCTTTGCAACAACTACACCACTTAACAAACACCCTGAATTTAACGACAGTGTTGATGTTGAAAGATATAATTCTGTCATCGTTCCCATTCTTGAAGCAAAGGGCGTTATCATAAATGATTTATATACGCCCATGTCAAAGGATGTTGAGAAATTCGTGAGAGATGATGACCACATTCATCTTACCGATGAAGGTAACGAGATTTGTGCAAAACAGGTTGCAGACATAATCAGAAAAGTTGCAGCGGAACTTCAGTGAAGGAGAGTAACTATGGGCTTATTTAAGAAATTAATTGAAAAGTTTACAGGTGTTCCGAAAGAAGTAAAGCAGTCAAGAGTTATTGCAGAAAAGCTTAACGACTATCATATTAAATATGCTGTAATAAAAACCGATACAGATGATTTGATTGTCGGCAGAGACGGTCATGTAAATATCGTTGACGGAGACTGCTTTGAGCTTGTTTTCGGTGTTGAAAGTGCATTTAAGTTTAGAATTGACGATATGCAGATATGGGAGTTCATGAGCCTTGACGGTGCTACCGTTACCGGTTATGACCTTAATGATGATTACGAAAAGACTTTCATGATTTATTATGATAAGCATTTGGAAAGATAATTAAAGCCGCCCAAACGGGCGGCACTTTTATTATACGATTTTGAAATTGAATGTGTCCTTGAAATCTTCAAAACACTTTTCGCAAATCCAATGTGCATCTTTGCTGTTTTCTTTTGAAGTGCAATAGCCTTTATGCTTATCACTTTCATTCAGACTAAACCTCACACCGCAGAATTCGCAGTGTTCATGGTTCCAATTATCAGAATATGGAGTAAAGTCTATGTAATGCAGTTCTTTGTTCATCAGGTACTTTTCCTGACCCATTAGCCTCCAGTCAGAAAGCTCAATCCCCAACAAATTCACCGCCGCCAGAAAAGCATTTGCACTCATACCTTTAGGCAAACCGTTCTTTTCGCAAATTTCATCACGTTTATTACTGCTGTCACTGCCGCCCGACAGACCGAGATTGTAAAGGTCTGTTTTGGTGTAATTGACAGCACTTTTTTTGCCGTCAGATGTTATGCCTGCCTTTTCAAAGAGGGAACGTATTGTTTCTGCTTCAATGCCCTCAACACCGAGCAAGCCTTGCTTTGAAGCCTTGTTTTTCCTTGCTTCCTTGCCGACAATCTGCGGTGCATAGAGGTTTATTATCTCACAGTCATTTCCCACATAGCCTTTAAGCTTGTTTCTGATTACAAAACCTGCGCCGTCGCTGTCGGTAAGTACAACAAGTCCGTTTCTTTCTGCAAGTCTTCTGATTAAAGCACGCTTTTCGGTATTGTTAAACAGCGCAAAACCGTCGGTTGTGATAATGTGTGCATCAACAATAGAGGAAAGCTTGATTTTGTCGTATTTTCCTTCGACAATAATAACCTTGTCTGTCTTTATCTTTTCCATATTACATTATAAAGTTTACGTCGCCCGTAACAGCCGCCAGAACTGTGTTGACTACCGTCTGAGGACGTCTGTCGCAGTTGTTTTTTGCTTCATACGCTTCCTTTTCGGTAGGGAAGTAGGCTTTTACTTCGCACGTCTTGCGTTTGTTTACGATAACGCCCGTTACAAGATACGCACCAATATCAGCTTTTTCAACTTCTGCATAATATTCAATGCCGTTTACAAGGGTGTCGTAATAACGCCATGCACATCTGAGAGCCTCGTCACGGATTCCGTCGGGAAGAAGACTTGGAAGCTCCGAAAGAATTGAGCGTCCCTTGTTTGTGATACCGCATCTTTCCTTGCCGCCGACCTTGAGTATGTAGATCAAGTTGTCCTTATTAAGACTTTCGATGCAATCGAAATAATCGGGCATTTCAACGAGGCCTGTGGCAATTACCGCAGGCTGAAGTATTGAGCAGTCCAGCTCGTTTCCGAGGTTTTCTATAATGAGCATTGTAAGTGCTCTGATTTCTTCGGGTTTGTTTAACATATTTATCACCAAGGGTATAATAACATACTTTTGAGTATTTATCAAGAGCAAAATTTAAGGGTGCATTTGCACCCTGATTTTATTCTATTCTGAAAGTATTACACTCTGTTTCTCCGCAATTGCCTGTAGAACAGGGTGAAATTTCAATTGTCTTTGCCTCACACATTCCGTCGTCATTATATTTGCAGTTTTCAGCACTGCACTTGATTTCGGAAATCTGACAGGCATCACTACAGCTGCAACCGCAGGAGGATTTATTTGTGTGTCCGGCGGGGGTATAGCTTTCGCATCTTGTTTCATCCGTCATTCTTGCATGCTCTGTTCCTACTTCGATAGACGAGAGTCTGCAACCGCCGTCGGCGTTATATTCGCATTTAGTTACATCACATGAAATTCTTGTCATGTTAATCGTCCCTTCTGAATTTGTTTTGAGAATTTGTTTCTCAAATAATATTTTGACATATATCATAAAAGTTATTCACGAAATACCTTGAATTCAAAAATTACATATGTTAGAATAATTGTAGATTTTTTTAAACTAAAAAAGGAGTTTTCTATGAAAAAATCAATATTTGGAAATCTTATATGTATGCTTTTAGTTACTTTTTCAGTTTCAGCTGCAGTTTCAGCCTCAGGTTTTACCAAGATTCTTACATATGCTGACGGTACTTTTGAAGATGTAAAGTCAACCTCTTGGTATGCAAAAGAAGTTGCATCCACATATGAACTTGGATTCATGAACGGTAAGGCGGAAGGTCAGTTTGTGCCCGACGGTAATGTTACTGTTGCGGAAGCAATAACCGTGGCTTCTCGAGTTCATGCAATCTATAACGGTAAGGAAATTGCCAAGACTGAAGGTAAATGGTACGATATGTATGTGCAGTACGCACTTGCCAATGGTATAATTGCCAAAGGTCAGTTTGAAAACTTTGACAGAAACATTATGCGTTATGAAATGGCGGTAATGTTCGCAGATTCCATGCCCGAAAGCCATTTTGAGGCAAAGAATGATGTTAAGGCTATTCCTGACGTAAATGTAAATGAAGTATATCATGACAAACTCATGATGCTCTATAAAGCAGGCGTTGTTATGGGTTCTACCGAATACGGTGATTTCCTTGCAACAAATTCCATTAAGAGAAGTGAAACAGCAGCTATAATCAACAGAGTTGCACTTCCCGAAAACAGACTGTCCAAGACTCTTTCCGAGTATGACAGACAGGAAGCGATTTATCTAATTGATAACTATTCGATGATCAGAAGTGTTCGTGACAGAATAATGATTGCCTCAGGCTGGAGATATGAGAATACTATTGACCAAATGCTTGATAAAGATGATAAGTCTTCAAACAGTCTTGTTGATATGAGCATTTCGGGGCATACTGCAATGCATCGAGATATTACAACGGTTTCCGAAGGTATTGTTGAACTTGAAGCTGTGTATTACAGCGATGTGCCTGCGTATAAAGTTGTGCTTAGCGATATAAACGGCAACAATATGTTTACTCTCAAATCTGGTAATGACGGTAATGTATATGCTGTCGGTGACAGCGAGCAAATCATTGACTATAAGTACGAAAGAAAAAAACTTCTAACTTACTTTGTGTTTGACCTTGATAACAGAAAGGCAACCATAGTAATTAACGGTAAAGAAATCGGCACATATGATATGTCAAAGACAGCATCCGATATTTCCCGTCTTTCTTTTATGACAGATAATGAATCCACGGGCACTCTTACGGTTTCCGAGGTTTATATGTATGCCGGCTACGTTGTAAATGACGAATTCAGAATGACACCTATCGGCTCAAAGCCTTACGGTTGGGAAATACAGGGTGATGTTTCTGTTCAGAAGCAGGTATCAGACCTTGATGTTCAGAGCGTAAGAGCAAACGGCAATACTGTTTCCAAAAAGAATTTCAATGAAGTTTCGGGTAAGTTTATTTACGAAACATTTGTTAAAACTCCTGCCGGACAGTCTTTTGTACTTTCTTTGAATAAAGGAACAGAGAGAGCTGTTTTGGTTTCTTTCAAGGACGGTAAAATTACAAGTAACGGCCAGCATGTCAGAGATTATAACAACGGCATATGGCAGCTTGTAAGAATTGAAGGTGATACCGAAAAGGGTACGGCACTTATCAAAATCAATGGCAAGGATTGTATTACAGTTTCTCTTAATACAAAGAGTATAGATAGTATTTCAATTACATCCGAAGGCAAGGGGTTTGCATACTTTGATGATGTAGAGTTATATTATAACTACGATTATCCCGACTATTGTCCCACACCCGTTCCCGTAACCGACGATGAATGGTATGTGGGAATGAGCGTGTGCTCACTGTGGAGAGAAGGTACACATTACGGCTGGGACTGTATTACTCCATATGAAGAAGCTACTCCCGTGCTTGGATTCTATGATGAAGGTAATCCCGAGGTTGCAGACTGGGAAATCAAGATGCTTGTCGAACACGGATACGATTTTCAGCACTTCTGCTGGTATGTCGGCAATGCAACCGACGGAATTAAAGAACCAAGACTCGGCGATGCTCTTCACAACGGTTATTTTAATGCCAAATATTCTCATATGCAGGATTTCATGATTATGTGGGAAAACAATGGCTATAGCTTTAAAACCGTAGATGATTTCAAAACAAAAGTATGGGATTACTGGTGTGATTGGTACTTTACTGACGAAAGATACTTCACAATTGACAACAAACCGGTACTCACAATTTATCAGTATCAAAAATTTGTTGATTCGCTTGAAGGCGAGCAGAGTGCTGCCGAGGTCATCAAATTTATGCGGGAAGATATTAAAAAGCTCGGCTTTGATGACATGATAATCCTTATATGTAACCATACTTCAAGTTCTGAATCAAATAGAAAGTTCAAAGAGCTCGGTGCCGATGCTACAATGTGCTACAATCTTGGTGAAAGCTCATATATTGCCTCTTATCAGAAGAATGGTATGAATACCGCATATGGTGTGGGTCATATATCTCTAATGCCTTCTGTCAGCGTTGGCTTTAACGATATCGGCTGGACCGAAACAAGAACTCCAAATGCTACTCCCGAAGTTTACAGAGAGGTTCTTGAGTGGTCAAGGGATGATTATATGCCGAGAATTGCACAAAGAGAAAACGAGAGCTGGAAGAGTCATATGGTTTTTGCAAATACATGGAATGAATACGGTGAAGGTCACTATATGATGCCATCGAACGTTTGCGGATTCGGATACTTGGATGCTAACAGACAGGTGTTTTCTTCCGTAGCAGCAACCGATGACAAAGCTCATTTTGATGTTGAACCCACTTTAAACCAGAAAGCTCGCCTCGGTACACTTTATCCAAACAGAACTCAGCTTATAAGACGCACCTACTGGATTGTCGATGAGCCTGTCAAACCCGAAAACTTGGAGGTTGTTAAGGGATGGAATTTGGAGAATAAGCAAGATGCACTCCTTTGGATAGCTCGCGGCGGCACTTCGGCTCCGACATATTCCGAAAGTGAAAAGTGTCTTGTCAGTACTTCTCTTACGAACGACCCTGTTCTTACAACATTAAAAACAGGAGATGATTTCATAGACGCCGGCAAGGTCAAGTATCTCAAGGTAAGAATCAAGTTTGAAAAGCCAACAGTCACAAACGTTTGCCTTTACTTTAATACACAAGGTGATACAGTTTTTGTACAGAATAGAAGTGCACAGGCAAATACTACCGGCATAGACGGCTATGAAGACGTTTATATTGACCTTTCCTCTTGTAAATACTGGTTAGGTACAATAACCGATATAAGGTTAGACCCGTGTTCTTGTGAAGGAACTTACTACATTAAGTCTATCGAATTCCTTGGGGAAAAGAGTGAGGGAGACGATTTTATTCTGAATGTAGACGGTATTGTTGTTGAAACACCTAAAGCTTTTGTAAAGAAGACAGGCAATGAAATTTTCGTTGCGGGTAATCCTACATACGGTTTCTATTCAATCAACAACTTCTATACTGAATGGAACAGATACAAAGGCGAGCTTTTCCTGAAGACAGGTACAGGCCATACATTCGAGTTTACTGTCAGCAGTGATATGGCACTTGTTGACGGCAAAGAAAAGAAGATGGCGGAAAAGTTTGATGTAATCGACGGACTTCCTTATATTCCAATGAAGTTCGTTTATGACAATGCTGAAATCAAGTATACACAGACAAAGAACGGAATCGAAGCCGAAGTTCGAGGAAAGGGTATTCTTAAGGAAATAGAAAGCAGAGTTGAAAACGAGTATGAATTCAATGTTGATACAGACCTTGAAGGCTGGGTAATCGGCTGTGCTTCAGGAACTGTTTCCGGCGGAAACCTTGTTTTTGAAGCCAAGACCAATAGCGTTGGTGCTTATGACCCGCAGGTGACTAACAGTAAGGTTTCTGTTAATACTGCTTTCTACAAATCTTGCGAAGTAAGAGTAAGACCTAATTTTACAAATCCTTCGGCTGTTAATACTCCATTTACTCTTTATTTTGCTACAACAGAACAGACATCGCTTGATGAAAAGAAAACATCAAAAGTCATGCTTTCCGATATAAAAGCTGATAAAGACGGCTATTATACAATTCTTTTTGATCTTTCAGCTAACGAATTATGGCGCGGAACAGCAACTACTTTAAGATTTGACCCGACTAATTCTTCAGGTCTTTATGAAATTGATTATATCAGAATGATTATGGACCCCGAAGCAGAAGAGAAAATCAAGGCTGAAAAGGAAGCTGCTCAAAAGAGAGAAAAACTTTTGATGGCTGCTGATGACGGTAAGCCTTTCTATATTGAAAATGTAGATGCTGAGGATTTGAATTATGTTCCTGTTCCTGTTTTCAGTTATGAGACACCCGTGATTTCCGAGGATGACTTAAAGAAAGGCAATCATGTTTTTGAGCATGTTCCAAACGGAAAGTCCAAGAATTGGGCATATATGATGCTTCCTACTCGCTTTAAACCCGGTGTTACTTATAAGGTTGAACTCGATGTAAGGGTAACAAAAGATCATACCGGAGCAGATGTCGAAAAGACCTCTGTTTGCTGGAATATGAGATATACAGATATTGTCAACGGTGCGTACAAGAATGTTGCAGACCACCACGCAGTCCTCGGTGCTTTTGGTACAGCTGACGGCTGGCAGCACGTATCTTTTACTCATACAATCACTGATACCGGCATTATAAGAACAAATGATTTTCTTTCGTTCTTTGCTAATCCCGTTGAAATGGACGACGGTTCTTACAGAGTAGTCGGTTATATGATTGACAATATTAAGGTTACAGTCGTGAATTAAATGAAAGAGCAAGGCGTTTGCCTTGCTCTTTACTATTACAAAACATCTACAGATATATGCAAAAAGTGTTTTTGTTATAAAGACTTTCGTGTAAATTATTGATAAATGTTGAAACGATCAGGTCGATTTGTTATAATTTCAATAGAATTTGTATGTAAAGGAGAAAACATATGAAGAAAAACACATTATTAAAGCTTGTTCTTATGCTTGTAATCGCTGTAACATTGACAGTGGCAGTAAGTGCAGCAGGCTTTACAAAGACAAACACCTATGCTGACGGCACTTTCGATGATGTAAAGAGTACATCATGGTATGCAAAGGAAGTAGCTTCTGCATATGAACTTGGATTCATGAACGGAAAGGCAGAAGGTCAGTTTGCACCCGACGGTAATGTTACCGTAGCTGAAGCAATTACTATGGCAAGCCGTGTTCATGCAATCTATAACGGTAATGAAATTGCCAAAGTTGAGGGTAAGTGGTACGATATGTATGTACAGTACGCACTTGCAAACGGTATCATTGCCGAAGGTCAGTATGAAAACTTTGACAGAAATATTATGCGTTATGAAATGGCGGTAATGTTTGCAGATTCAATGCCTGCTTCTTACTTTGAAGCAAAGAATGATGTCAAGGCAATACCAGACGTTAACGAAGACGAAGTATATCATGATAAACTCATGATGCTCTATAAGGCAGGCGTTGTAATGGGTTCTACCGAATACGGTGATTTCCTCGCAACAAACTCCATCAAGAGAAGTGAAACTGCAGCTATAATCAACAGAGTTGCACTTCCTGAAAACAGACAGTTTAAAACTCTTAAAGAGTACGGCGACAGGGAACAGGCTGTATTTCTCATTGATGATTTTGAAATGGAAAAGAGCGTAAGAAGCGTCAGATATCTTGCTTCGGGATGGGATTACGAAAATACTGCTCTCGAAGGTCGTGATTTGACAGGTTCTACATCAAATGCACTTGCTGATAACAGTAGTGAAAATTTTGTTGCCATTCATAGACCTATTACTGTTCAGACATCCGGCGTTGTAAAGGTTGATACTGTTTTCGACACCAACTCTGACAGCGGTGCAAGAGTATATTTTTCCGACAGTAACGGAAATATTCTCTTTGAGCTTGTTTCAAGTAATGGTAAGCTTTTCGCAATCGGTGAGGGCAAGGTCGACACGGGCTTTGCTTCCATAAACGGCAAGAACTTTCTTTATATAGAGCTTGACCTTGATGCAAAGAAGGCAAAAGTTGTTCTCAACTCAAAAGAACTGGGTGTCTTTGGAATGTCTTCAAAAGCTTCTGATCTTGCTAAAATGTCGTTTGCTACAACCAAGGAAGACGAGCTTCTTTTGGCAATTCAGCAGGTGCACATGTATGTAAACTACGATGTAATGGATACCTTCAGACTCGACTCCGAAGGTTCTGTGCCTTACGGTTGGGATGCAGATAATGCGGTCATTGGTATATTTTCAAGTGATAACTGCGTTAAAATTTCAGATAACGGAACTGCGGTAAAAACTTTCGATGCTGTTTCCGGAAAGTTTGTTTATGAAACGCAGGTGCTTATCCCTGAGAGTCAAATTGTATCTTTAAGTCTTAAAAACGGCAGCAAAATTGCTGCAAAGGTAGATGCAAAGGATAATAATTTTTTTGAAAACGGTGTTGCGGACAGAGCCTTCAGCAGTAATGTATGGCAGCTTGTACGCATCGAAGGCGACACCGATAAGGATACTGCAACAATAAAAATCAACGGCAAAAAAGTTGCTGTTGTACCTTTTACTGAAAACGCAGTGACATCTATCGAAATTTCCGCAATCGGCTAGGGTGACTTGTGGTTTGATGATGTTATGCTTTATAATGTTTTTGACTATGCCGACTATGTTCCTGCGCCTGTTCCCGTAAATGACGATGAATACTATGTAGGAATGTCGTCCTGTTCGCTCTGGCGTGAAGGTTCACACTACGGTTGGGACTTTATTTCTCCTTTTGACAGCCATACACCTGTACTCGGTTACTATGACGAAGGACTTCCCGAAGTTGCAGACTGGGAAATCAAATTC
>JAGAUT010000006.1 GCA_017620655.1 Clostridia bacterium
ACATCAATTTATATCTTCAAATTTTAAAAATCCATATATTCGAATATCTTTTCCTATTACTCATTATACAGATAGGGATTATTATTCAAAAGGAAATATTTTATTTGATTTTAAGATATCTGTTAAATAAATCTTTTTCAGATAAATTTGTTTTTTGCACTCTTATGCCATTAAGAGTTGTCTTTTTTACATCCAAAGGATCAAGTTCACCAAGTCGGCGCAATGCAAGTTTCATGTTCTTATAACAAACAGGATAAGTTGAAAAGTCGACGCAAAAAGATACGTATTTCATAGCTAAACTCCTTTGTTTTTTTATTATTATATCACAATATGTCGAAATAATAAATACAATTTTGGAAACATTTTATACTTTCCTCCGTTTTTCAAGGTCAGAACGCTTGGTAGTAATAAGGTCATACATAATCGGCGATGCCTTAATCTCGATACACACCTTGTTCTTGTTGGCACAAAGGAGTGCTTCACCTCTGCCGTTTCGGATAATCTGCATTGTTTCCTCATCTGAAAGTGAGAGATATTTCTGTGCTGTGAATGCCTCATCTTCCTCAAGGTGAAGAAGAATTTTGAAGCTTGAAAGGTTGAGTATGTCCTTGCCGTATCTTCCCGTGTCTGCCGAAAAGCTGCTTGACAAATCCTGCGTTGCCTGAATCGCTGCACCGCCGAAGCCTCGTATAAGTCGGAAAATCTCCTGCACATAGTTTGCCGCAAGCTTGTTAGCACCTGCGCCGATAAGAGTCCACAGCTCGTCAAGGAAGATTACTTTCTTCTGTATTCTTGATTCCTTTGCTTTATCCCACACAAATTCAAGTGCCATAAACATACCGATAGGCTTGAGTGCATCCGTCATTTCTGTCATATCAAGAACGATGTATTTGTTTGATAGGTCTACATTTGTTTCTCTGCCGAAGGACGCAAGAGAACCCGTAGCAAACTTCTCAATCATGAGAGAAAGCTTCTTTGTTTCCTCTCTTGAACACAGCTCTGTATACAGGTCTTTTAGTGTCGGCATCCTCTTAAAATTGCCGTCTTCGTTGTAGAGCGAGGCATTGTCAAAGGTGATACCGAAGGTCTCGTATGTACGGATAACGGCACTGTCAAGGAGGTTTAATTCATCCTGTGTTATGTCATTCTTTATGAGTGTAAAGAAGATCATAAGGCTCTGGAGCTTCTCGGCAAGTATGGAGTCGTTACGGGTGTCAGTCTTTATCTCATAGTCTGTCGAAAGGCTTGTTTTGCGTATCTCCATAATGTTAATGCAGTCCTTTGATGAGGGTGCTATTTTGATGTATTTGCCGCCTATAGCCTCACAAGCGTCTATATATTCGTGTCCCTTAACGGGAGCAATAATGAATACCTGAGTGCCTTGCATACGAAAGCGTAAAGCCATTGTTTGAAGTAGGAATGTTTTACCTGCACCGGTAGTACCATAAATACAGCCGTTTGCATTTGCATACTTATCACTGTCGAAAATATCAAGTATTGCAACTGAGCGATTGTACTTATTCAGCCCTAAAAAAATACCGCCTTCATCATATATTTCGAATGATGAAAACGGAAAGGATGCTGCAAGCGAATCGGTAAGTACGTTTCTTCTGCCTTTCCGCTCAATATCTGCATCAACGGATAGTATCGGGAGTGATGACAAAAAGCATTGTTCGTGCTTGTAATCGGCTCTTTTACACACCATACTCATTGAACTACAGAGTGTCATAACGTCTGCGACTCTCTGTTCAAGCTCTTCTACATCATAGGCTGTAATTTCGATAACGGTGGACATATAGTAGAAGTCCTGTCCGCCTCTGTTCATACCTTCTTTTAAGAAAAAGCCCGAAGATATTGCATCGTCAAGCTCTTCAAAATCCTGTCTTGTGTCGTCAACCTCACGCATTTTACTGCGGTTTAACATTGTTTTCTGCGAGATGCGGGAAAGCGTCTTATCCCTCGGCATACGCCTGAAGGTGAAGCTTATACCGATATTATCTCCCGCTTCAACAAGGGGTGATAACCACGCTGCCTCGTTTCTTGTTCGGTATCCGTAGCCTGCAACATAGAGGTAGGAATGATATATACCGTCAACCACTATGTAATCACGACTGCCGTTATCAACTGAGGACGGTGCAATAACGTCAAGTACCGAAGTTTGTCCCGTCCACATTTCAGGGATTTCCTCTTTGGGTTCCTTTGAGAATACACCTTTGATGCTGTCCATCAGGGATTGCTTCTTACCTTGTGCCGCTTTTTTCTTTTTGGGATTATCCTGTTTTGCGGCTTTGGGTTCTCTTTTTTCGGAACTGTTTTCTTCGGGAATTTCTTTTTCGCTTTCATATGTATCCTCCTCAAATTCATCGAGTAGTGTTCTGTGTTTCTCTTCTGCCATTCTGCTTACCTCCTTAAAAAGAAAACAGCACTTCACGTTTTCAGTGAGTGCTGTAATTTCTGTATTCAGTTTTAATGGTTTCTCATATAGCGTTTTAATTCTTCGTAG
>JAGAUT010000056.1 GCA_017620655.1 Clostridia bacterium
ATTTCAAACTTAGGTCTTAAAATATCTGCGTGCTTCTTCATAAATGCAACAACACCGTCTGCATCCTTGAAGAACTTAAGGTGTCTGAGCATATTCATCTTATCGTGACCGATGGTCTGCATCTGCATAATGCTCTTGATATATTCGATATTCTCCTTTGAAGAACCGAGGCACGAAACACCGCTTCCGGGGAAAGAAATCTTGCTTGTGGAAGCAAAGATATAAACAAGGTTGGGATTTCCTGCCTTTTCGCATTCGGGAAGAATATCTAAAAGCTCATCCTTATTATCTTCGTAAAGGTCGTGAATTGCATAAGCGTTATCCCAGAAAATTCTGAAATCGTTTGATGCAGGCTTCATGCTTGCCAATCTCTTGACAGTCTTTTCCGAATATGTGCAGCCTGTGGGATTTGAGTACTTAGGCACGCACCAGATACCCTTGACAGCTTCATCCTTGATAAGTTCTTCAACAACGTCCATGTCGGGACCGTCATTAAGAAGAGGAACATTTATCATTTCAATGCCAAGGCTTTCACAGATTGCAAAGTGTCTGTCATAACCGGGAACGGGACAGAGGAACTTTACCTTTTCCTGCTTCACCCACGGACCGTTTCCGCCGTTTACGCCGTAAAGCATACATCTCGCCATAGCATCGTACATGAGGTTAAGGCTGGAGTTACCGCCCATTATAATCTGATCCCACGGAACACCGATAATGGGTGCGAACATTTTCTTTGCATCGTCAAGACCGTCAACAAGACCGTAGTTTCTGCAGTCGAAGCCCTTATCTGTAAAGCAGTCTTCGTTCTTCTGCATAACCGTGAGCATTCCCTCTGTGATGTCAAGCTGTTCTTCACAGGGTTTACCTCGTGCCATGTTGAGTGAAAGATTCAATTTTGCATATTCGTCGTATTCTTTTTGCAGTTTTTCTTTTTCATTGAGCAATTCTTCTTTGCTCATGGAAGTATAATTCATTGTCGGTTACTACCTTTCAAAGCTGATATATACTATTATTTTTCGCGTTCTTTAGCATTATACAGTAAACATTTTATTTTGGCAATAGGAAAAGATATTTGTTTACAATTTTTGCATAATTTTTGCATCAAAAATGCAAAATCAAACGGCAAATCCCGTCATTTTGGAGATTTGCCGTCAAAAAACTGCAAGTTTTTGATTTTAGAAGCCCAACATCGCAGCACCGATAATGCCTGCATCGTTACCGAGCTCGGCAACCTTAATCTGTGTGCGTCCGTTTTCGCCCTTATAGTAGTTACCTTCATCGACCATGGCTTTGAGAGGCTCAACAAGGTGTTCCTTTTCGTTACATACACCGCCACCGATAACGACGATTTCGGGCTGGAAGATATTTACCATATTTGTAATACCCTCTGCAAGATAAAGAAGATATTCATCAACTACTTCCTTACCGACTTTATCCCCTGCCTTCATTGCATTGAATGCCGTTCTTCCCGAAACCTTGCCGTCTTCTTCGACCATCTTATGCATGATTGTTTCGTCCTTACTTGTCTTTTCAAGCATTCTCTTTGTCATATTGATAAGACCCGTTGCTGAGGAATATGCCTCCCAGCATCCGCGTCTTCCGCAGGTACATTCAAGACCGCCTACGGAAATTACTGTATGACCGAGCTCGCTTCCTGCCGCATTGATACCCGTAACAAGCTTACCGTCAACGATAACGCCGCCGCCGAGACCTGTACCGAGGGTGATCATAACAGAGTGCTTTGTGCCCTTGGATGCGCCGTATGCCGCTTCGCCGTATGCTGCGGCATTTGCATCGTTTTCGCAGTAAACCTTCTTAATACCCGAGTATTCCATAAGCTTTGCGGCAATGGGATAGTTATCCATTTTTATATTATTTGAATATATTACAGTACCCAGTTCATTATCGATAGTACCGGGTGCGGCAATGCCTGCATATGCAAAATCGTCGATGGAAAGTCCCATTTCATTAGCAAGGCTCTTACAGAGAGCAGCCATGTCCTTCATGATTTCGTCTGCATGACGGGAAGCATTTGTAGGAACACTGCCCTTCTTTAAGATTTTACCTGTTTCTGTGTCAACAACACCTATAGCGATATTTGTTCCGCCAAGGTCAATTCCAAAGCTGTACATTTTATTTTCTCCTATCTTAAATATTTCATTGTTATATGAGCTTTGCCCGTAAATTCCTTATTGCCTATAAGCTTATCAACAACCGCCTCTGCCGATGCCTTTGAAAGCTTTACGTTCGTATTCACAACGCAGGGCTCATCGGGATAAAAGTCTTCGGCAAGGAAGGGATTTGAGAAGTTGAGAATTATTTTTCTCGATTTATCAACAAGGTGGCTTGCCCATGTGGTTGAGGAATAATTCGTCTCAATGACGGGCATGGGGTGGTTGAGAACAATCAAAACCTTATCATAACCGTCGATTATTTCATTTATCTCATCCTGATAGCAAGTAAGAAGATATTCACGGAATGTGACATCATATCCCCTTTCGGAAAGAATATCTGAAAAATCCTTGACGGCATCAAGCTGTCCCTGATTAAAACCGTTGCCAATTACGAGAATTTTATCATTCTTCTTCAAAGGAAGTGCACCGTTTCTGTTCTTAAGAAGCTCGGGACCAAGGTCATATGTCTTTTTTGCAAAAGCATCAACGATTTCGCCTGCGTTTTCGGGTGTTTCCTTTTTATTTGCATTTACAAACTCCCGCAGCTTTGCAATTCTCATCAGTGCATCGTCAAGACGGCTCATTGGTATTTCACCCGAAAGAATCATTTCTTCAATGATATCTGCTGTTTCTACAGGTGCCCAGAGAAGAAGGTCCGCACCGCATTTAAAGCTTTGAGCAGATTCTCTTGCCGTGTTTCCGCAGCTCATGCCGCCCATGGTAAGTGCATCTGTAACAACTGCACCTTCAAAGCCGAGAGTACCTTTAAGAAGGTCGATTGTCATTTTCTTTGAGAAGGTACAAATCGGCGGATATCCGTCCTCAGACTCATAGCAGAAATCAGGGAAAACAATATGGCTAGTCATTACACTCATACAACCGGCTTTGAACATTTCCTTATAAGTATAGCCGTATGTTTTCATCCACGTATCAAAGTCGAGGGTATTTCTGCCGGGTGCATAGTGGAAGTTTACGTTATATGTTCCTTGTCCGGGAAAATGCTTTGCCGTTGCAATAACACCCCTTGACTGAATACCCTTTACTATCTGCGAAAAGAATTTTGCACAGAATTTTTCATCGTCTGTCACCATAAGCGAGGTATGGTCATGCCTTGTAAGGTTAAGGTCGATACAGGGGGCAAGTATCCAGTCGATATCATGGTAGTTCATTTCAATACCGCGCATTTCGCCGTACTTGAAATATACGTTTTCATCCTCACACGCAGCAGTACCGCCGAGACTCATGTTAGGGCCGTTCTTTATCTGTGCATCATCCGCACACACAAGAAGCGGTACCTTTGAATACGCTCTGCACTTCTTTATAAAATCCTCGCCGCTGAGTGCTTCCTCCGCCATAAGTGCACCTAAGTCCTGCACGTAATAATTTGCAAAATACACACCGCCGACAGGGTATTTTTCAAAGAACTTTTCAGGACCTCCGTGGATTTTCATTGTGTGATTATCAACAACGATGGTCTGATATATCTTTTCTTTTAGTGTCATGTTCTCAAACACAATTTCTTCTCCTTATCTGTTGCTGTCGTCAGCCAATTGTCCCATTAGCTTCTTATTAAACTCAACAGCAGTATTATAACCCATCTTTTTCTGACGGTTGTTCATTGCCGCAATTTCAATTACAATTGCAAGATTTCGTCCGGGACGAACAGGGATAGTTGTTGTAGGAATATCAATTCCCATAATATTCGTATACTCTGTATCAAGTCCTACTCTTTCGTAGAACTTACCCTCCTGCCAGGGTTCAAGGTTTATAATCATATCGATTTTTTCGGTGAGCTTTACAGCACCCATACCGAATATTCTTCTTACGTCAACTATGCCGATACCGCGAAGTTCAACATAATGGCGAATAAGCTCGGGAGCAGAGCCGACAAGTGTCTTAGACGACACCTTCTTTATTTCAACGGCATCGTCTGCAATAAGTCTGTGACCTCTTTTTACAAGCTCGATTGCCGTTTCACTCTTACCTATACCGCTGTCGCCGAGGATAAGAATACCTTCACCGTAGCACTCTACAAATACGCCGTGTCTTGTCATTCTTTCGGCAAGGTGAACGTTGAGAGAGGATATGAGTGCGCCCATTATTTCACTGGTTGTATAGCTTGAGCGCAGTATCGGGGTATCATACATCTGTGCCGCCTCAAGAAGTTCGGGGAAAATATCAAGTCCCGTCGACACAACAAAGGCAAGTACGCCATGGGAAAAGAAATCCGTAAGGCTCTTTTTTCTTTCCTCGTGAGAAAGTTCAAGAAGGTAATGATATTCAACCTTACCCATAATCTGGATTCTACCGTTATCAAAGTGGTCAAAGAAGCCCACAAGCTGAAGTCCGGGACGGTTTACTTCCTTTTTTGTCACAAGAATTTCGTCAAAATTATCGGGAACATATACCTTTTCAAGTTTGAGTTCATTAACGATTGAACCAAGCGGAATACTGTATTTTTCCATAATATTCACCTCGCTTTTATTATAACCGAAACAACTCAACAATTCAAGTGTTATAAACATTATTTACATAAAAATCTTTTATTTGTATATTGTTTGGTTTATACTTATAGCAAAAGGTGATTATTATGACAAAAACAAATGCAATGCGAATACTCGACAGTGCAAAAATCGATTATACCCCATACGAATATATCCCTGACGACAACGACCTTACGGGTGTACATGTGGCAAGTCAGATAGGGCTGGACTCAGACTTTGTTTTCAAAACCCTTGTGGCAAGAGGTGACAAAAACGGTCTTTCGGTTTTCTGTATTCCCTGTGCCATGGAGCTTGACCTTAAGAAGTGTGCAAGGGTGACGGGAGACAAGAAAATAGAGCTGCTGCCGGTTAAAGAATTACTCACCAACACAGGCTACATCCGAGGCGGCTGCAGTCCCATAGGAATGAAAAAGCAATATCCGACATACATTGATGAAACATGTCAGCTGTTTGACAAAATCACGGTAAGTGCCGGCATCAAGGGGTGTCAGTTGCTTTTGAATCCCGAAGAGCTTATATCTCTTATCGGCATGACGGTGGCAGACCTTACAGTCTCATAGGAGGAGAATATGACAGTATTTATGACGGTTATTGCAGTTGTTATACTGCTTTTATTTACCTTTCTTTATATTTTATACGACATGGCGTTTGCACCAAGAAGAAAATATTCATCCATATCAAGAAGAATTCCGAATGACGACCAGTACGGACCGATTCGAAGCAGAATGCTTTCAAACATTGACAAGCTCGAGGCCTTCGAATGCGAACCGGTTACAACAAAATCCCATGACGGTCTTACACTCTTTGGCAGATTCTACAAGAGGGAAAAAGAAAATGTAATTGAAATCGACTTTCACGGATACCGCGGTCATGCAATGCGTGACTACTGCGGCGGCTGTTTTATAAGCAAGGATAACGGCATCAGCTCGATAATAGTTGACCAGAGAAGCCACGGAAACAGCGAAGGAAACGCCATAACCTTCGGAATAAAAGAAAGATTTGATGTTGTTTCATGGGTCGAATATGTGCTTTCACGCTTCGGAAAAGATACAAAAATAATCCTTTCAGGGGTATCCATGGGTGCGGCAACGGTGCTTATGGCAAGCGAGCTTGATTTGCCTGAAAATGTCGTATGCATTCTCGCAGACTGCCCTTACTCATCCCCCAAGGAAATCATATCTAAAGTGGCACGGGACAGGAAATTTCCCGACAAATTGGTCTATCCTTTTATAAAGCTTTCTGCAAGGCTTTTTGCAGGCATAAATCTTGAAGCTGCGTCCCCTGTTGAAGCAGTTAAGAATACAAACATCCCCATTCTCATTGTCCACGGTGACGACGACAGATATGTTCCCTATGAAATGGGTAAACGCATTTTTGATTCCTGCGCCTCGGACAAAAAGAAAATGCTTACGGTAAACGGAGCAGGTCACGCAATAAGCTATTTTCTTGAAACAGAAGAATACACAAAAACAGTTACGGAGTTTGTAGAGGATGCCATAAAATAAAAGACGGCTTTATGCCGTCTTTTTCTTTACTGTTCGCTCTGTTGGCTCTGAAGCCTTTCAAGTGCCGCAACCACGCTCATGACAGGAATGTTTCTGCATCTTAAAAGTTCAACATTGCACACAGACTTTACTGTATTTCTTCCCCTGTCGTCAAGCTCGGAAAACACTTCGAGAAGTTCTGTTTTTTCCTTATCCATAAACAATCCCGAGTTCATTGAAAGCTTTATTCCGAGAGCCGAGCACATCTTTACAACCGTATCAAATGCCGTACCGCCTATTCCCTTTCGCATGGCACTGATGATGGTTGACTGGGGGATATCAAGTGCCGCCGCAAACTGTCTTACACTTTTATACTGTCTTTTGATTTCGTTCTTTATTGTCATTGTGAGTTCGTCCATGTTTTTCACCTCTGAAAGTATCTTATCACAATTTCGTTTGTTTGTCAAACGGTTTTATGAAATATTGGTCATGGCATAATCAAAAAATCCCCAACGGAAATCCGTCGGGGAAAGTTTCACTAAAAACTCAAATTAAAGTTCAGCGAAGTACTTGATTGTACGAACCATCTGGCTTGTGTAGGAGTTTTCGTTGTCGTACCAAGAAACTACCTGTACCTGATATGTGTCTTCGTCAATCTTAGCTACCATTGTCTGTGTAGCATCGAAGAGAGAACCGAATCTCATACCGATAACGTCGCTGGATACGATCTGGTCTTCGTTGTAACCGTAGGATTCGTTAGCAGCAGCCTTCATAGCAGCGTTGATGCCTTCCTTAGTTACGTCCTTACCCTTAACAACTGCAACGAGGATTGTTGTAGAACCTGTGCAAGTAGGAACTCTCTGAGCAGAACCGATGAGCTTGCCGTTGAGTTCGGGGATTACAAGACCGATAGCCTTAGCAGCGCCTGTGGAGTTAGGAACGATGTTCTGAGCGCCTGC
>JAGAUT010000057.1 GCA_017620655.1 Clostridia bacterium
GACGGCGTAACACTCCGTTTCGGCGGCAGGTCCTCCATTTCCGAAAACGAAGGCTTTGCAAAGTGGACAACTGTAGAAGACGTTCCTACAGAAGGTGCTATAACAGACAAGGCTGCTTCCACATGGTACACATACAAGGGTACAATGTTCGACTCCAACTATTCGAGAATGGGCGGCTCCGATGAACTTTCCTTCATCAAGTTCCACTCTGCTTCTCCTACAAACGCAGACCTTTACTGGGATAACATCCGACTCTTCTACAAGCCCAAGACAACAACAGTTAAGTTTGCAGAAGTTGAAGGTGTAACATTCGAAAACAAGGTTCTTGAAAACGTTTTCACAACAGGCGTTAAGGTTTCCGAACTTCTCGATATGGCTGGCTTTGAATACGATGATTTCCTCTATGCATTAAAGGGCGTAACCGTTGGTAACGGCACAGAAGTTTACGGCTCCGGCGATACAGTTTCCTTCGGCGGTAAGACAACAGTTCATGTCGTTCTCGAAGAAAAGGATCTTACAGGCTGGCTCGATGAAGAAAAAGGTCTTCTCCTTTACGAAGTTACCTTCGACGGCATCGAAAACGGCACAAAGATTGAACAGGGTGCAAAGCTTCACACATTCGGTAGAGTTAACCCCTATATCGAAGGCTCCGAAGACTGGTACCTCAATCTTTCCGGTTTCGGTACAGTAGCAAATAACGACTACGGTGTAGTTGTTGACGGTGCTCTCAAGACATTAAAGACAGCATCCGGTCGTTGGTCTCAGATTCAGTTCTCCGGAGAAACCATCAATGGTAATAACGGTTGCACAATGATTGCTGACGGTACAATTTATAAGGAAGCAGATATGAAGCTTGTCACTTCCGTTTCCGGTGTTACTCTCGGTCTTACAGGTTATGCAAGAAAGTATAACGAAACCACAGGCAAGTGGGAAGGCACAACAAATAATCAGAACTCTGTACAGACAATTGCGGCAGCTGACTTTGAGGCTGGTGAATGGCATTCCCTTTCCGGTTCTAAGGTTCTCGAAGGTCAGGAATACAACTCCGAATCCTGTACTATCTTCCTTCCTACATACCCCGCAGAAGGCGGTACCGGCGATGAATACTACCTTGATAACCTCAGACTTTACTGGAAGCCTGCTAAGGCAAACCTCACAGTTTACGGCGGTTCCAACGCAGACTACGAAACAGTAACTCTCAAGAATGTTTCCACATCCGCTTCAATTGACGAAGTAATCGCATTGCTTCCCGGCAGCGAATATGGTAAGATCACAGGTCTTGCTGATATGGACGGCAATAAGCTCACAGACCTCGGTCTTGTTTCAAGCAAGTCTGTTGTAGCAATCTGGACTCCTTGGGTAGTTGTTGACGGCGGTCAGGAATTTGCTGTTGAAGCAAAGGGCGTTTCCGGCGGCGGAAGCGGTCAGTGGTCAGGTTCCTACGGTAACACAAACGATGTAGGTAACGGCGGCGGTCAGGTAACAGCTGCTATTTCCTGGATGTACGGCAATGGCTGGTACACAAAGGACGGTAATCTCTACAGAGTACAGGATACAGTTGCTATAGGCGAAAAGAACACAGGTGCAACAAATGACCCTGCAATCTGGGCAACACCCGCAGTTCGTACTGCAACTGATACAATCAGAGATAACATCACCACAACTCTTGTAGCAGATAACGATGCAGAATATGTACTCGTTAAGTACAGATACACAAATGTACCTAACCTTGCTGAAGTAGTAGCAAATGACCCCAACCCCGAAGGCTATAAGTACACACTTTCCGCTAACGGTGAAGAACTCACATACTACGACAGAACAGGCGCTGCTCAGGTATTTGATATGTCTCCTGCGTACGGTGCAAAGTACTACATAAATGGCGGTAATTTCTACGCCGGCGGTGAGGAATTCCGCAAGAACGAACTCTTCGTTGAAGGCGAATGGCTCTATGACTTCCTTCCCTTTGTTGCAGGTATGAACACAAGCGGCGTTAATAATGTAATCATTCAGAGATACAACCTCTTTGACCAGATGGTTACAGAATACGACTATGTTCATTTTGTAAAGCTCGGCGAAGAAGAAGACGTTGTTCTTCCTGAAATCCCCGTAGAACCCGGTGCGGTTGAAGCTCCTAAGTCTCTTGAAGAAAATACAGCAATGAGACTTGAAGAAGGCAAGGAAAACGGTATCCGCTTCCAGGCTTCTGTAACATCCGATACAAACAACAAGGCAACTACAATCGGTTGGGTAATCGTTTCTTACGATAACTTCATGGCCGGCGGTACTCAGTCCTATGATAACCTCACAGTTGAAACTGAAAAGTCTAAGATTGGTTACCAGAGACTTGACGGTACAAATCTTGCAAACTTCTTCGATACATCCGATGACGAAGCTCTCGTTATGGCGGCAGTTCTTAAGGGTATTCCCGAAGACAACTATGCAAGCTATATCCTCATGAGACCCTTCGTTAAGGTAGAAGATACTTACTACTACGGTGAAGCAACATCCACATGCCTCTACGATATCGCAGCAGCTCTCTACTACGATAATACAGAAGTATACGATGCATTGTTGACACCCGAACAGCAGGTTTACGTTGAAGACGTAGTTCTCTACTGCGAAGACAATGGTTTGGTTTAATCCAAAAGCTTAGAAACTTATAGTGAACGCACCCTTCGGGGTGCGTTCTTTTTTTGTAAATTGCGTTGTTAAGCGACATCGAAGGTTTGTAAATAACAAAGATGTGCCGTGCGCTTGCTGTCGGGCTTTCCTGATCGGATTTGAGATAAATGTCTTTTTAAGGAGTCAGACCGCTTGCGTATATGGCGGTCTGACGGGGTTAGTTAAGCGACATCGAAGGTTTGTGAATAGCAAAGATGTGCCGTGCGCTTGCTGTCGGGCTTTCCTAATCGGATTTGAGATAAATGTTTTTGTAAGAAGTCAGACCGCTTGCGTATAAGGCGGTCTGACGGGGTTGGTTAAGCGACACCGAAGGTTTGTAAATAACAAAGATGTGCCGTGCGCTTGTTGTCGGGCTTTCCCGACCGGATTTGAGAAAAATGTCTTTTTAAGGAGTCAGACCGCTTGCGTATATGGCGGTCTGACGGGGTTGGTTAAGCGACATCGAAGGTTTGTAAATAGCAAAGATGTGCCGTGCGCTTGCTGTCGGGCTTTCCTGATCGGATTTGAGATAAATGTCTTTTTAAGGAGTCAGACCGCTTGCGAATATGGCGGTCTGACGGGGTTGGTTAAGCGACATCGAAGGTTTGTGAATAGCAAAGATGTATCGTGCGCTTGCTGTCGGGCTTTCCCGACCGCTTTGTCCGTTTTTTTGTTAATTTTGTCAGATGTATGTTTTTTGCGGGTATGATGTTGACATAAATTTGTGAAAATGGTACAATAAGGTGTATAATTTTACGGGTGTAGTGTTGAAAATTGCACTCAAAAGGAGACTTTGACATGAAAAAGTTTTTGAGTTTGCTGCTTGCTGTCATGATGATATTTTCTACAGTCAGCTTTGCGGCTCCCACAGCGGTAATAACACCTGACTCTGCTTCTGAATCGGTAGCTCCTGTTGCAGAAGAAAGTGTTGTGCCTCAAGATACAGCAGACCTTGCTGCTGATGATATATGGTATGATGCCGATATGGGTATCAAACTCTTTGTTATCGACCTTGACGGCGACACAAAGTATACTACAGCCGCTCTTTCTCAGCTTTCAGCAAGAATTGACGGTACAAACGATAATGTTGCTTCAAACGGTCTTTACCTTTCGGCAATCGGTCGAGTAAACCCCGACTATGCTTCCTATGCCGACACCTTCAAGTACTCCTTTAAGGACGGCGGAACACCTACTGTTGAAGGTACAGACGATAAGTACTTTGAGCATACAACATCAACAAGATCTTCCGTAATGGTTGCCAATCCCTTTGTCGGTGACGGTGCATATACCCTCGTGTTTAACCATAACGCCGATACGGAATTTACCATTCACTCGGGTTACACAGGTGGAACTGTTACAGAAACACCCGTTGACGCACAGTGGACTACTGCCGCATATACAATTGATATTGCAGCGCAGGGAAATGATGATTATATCAGAATGTACGCTTCCTCTGCACCCGGTACATACTCCATTGACGATGTTGCACTCTTCTATAAGCCCGACGGTTGGACAGCTCCCGAAGAAGACGGCGGTGACGAAGAAGAAACCGTAACCGAAACTTGGTATGACCTTGAAAAGGGTACACTTCTCTTCAACATGGACTTCGATAAGGACAATAGCGGTAATGCTGTTGCGACAACTGCATATGACAGTATTTCCCTTGGTTCTTACTCTGCCGGTAGTGGTGAACTCGTTTCGGGACTCGGTAGGCTCAATCCCGACGTTGCGGGCAACTATGATGTAGGCTTCAGATACACCACAAGCGGCTCTGCGGCTCTTGGTGATGAAAACGGTAATAAGTACCTTTCCTTGAATTCAAACGGAAGTAATCAGATTTCTCTGTACCTCGGTAATACCTATACAAAGACAGGTACATATGTGTTTGAATATAAGTATAAGCTCGTTTCAACAGGTGCGACTACTGCAAATAATATCACCTATAATACACTTACACCTGTTGAAGGCGGCACAGATGCTTATACCTTTGACACATGGGTGACAGAAACCGCAACCTTTGAGGTTTCTTCCATTCCTTCCTACTCAAGAGTAATGTTCTACGCTGCTGGTAACTATTCCACATCCGATAAGCTTTACCTCGATGATATCAAGGTTTGGTACTATGACGAAAGCGTAGACTATGATGCAATGCTCAACCCTGACATCGAAACAAATGATGTCTGGGAAGACGAAGAAAAGGGTACAAAACTCTTTACTATTGACTTTACCGCAAAGAATGATAAAAAGGCAATTGACTCTTCAAGCTGGGATACTATCAAGGACAGACTTGATAATAACCCCTCAAACGGTGAGCTTGTTTCCGATTTGGGTAGAATCAACCCCGATGTTGACGGAAGTGCTTATAGAATCTCCTTCAATTATATTGATAACACAAAGACAGAAATTATAACAGAGGGCGATAATAAGTATCTCTCTGTTGCTTCCGATGCTTCGCACGGCGATATTTCCCTTTATCTCGGCGGTTTCTATGACCAAGAGGGTACATACACAATCGAAACAAGCTATAAGTTTGTTCAGAAGGGTACAAATACAGTAGACAGAATCAGATATGAAACCTTAGGTCTTGAATATTTGGATTCTTCTTACCTTAGCAGAGGCGAATGGGTAGACCTTTCCGAAACACATAAACATTCTTCCTGCTCACATGCAGATGTAAACCGTACAAGATTTACAACAGAAGGTTATAATAATAATCCTTTCTCTGCTGACGACAGAATTTATATTGATAACATTACGGTTTACTATAAGGCTCCTGCAACAGAGGAACCCGAAGAGCCTGTAGAAGACGAATGGGCAAACACTGCTAAGGGCTATAAGCTCTTTATGGTGGACTTTGAAACAAAGAATGACGGCACATCAGTTGAAACAGCAGATGTTTCAGCTATAACAAGCGGCAGAGCAGACTCTTCTCCTGCTTCCGCCGGTGTTGCGGTAAGTTCCGTTGGTAGAGTAAACCCCAACTATACGGTAAATACAAGAATCAATGTTAAGGCCGGCTCCGGTGCTTCGATTGCGGGTACGGATAATAAGTATCTCTCGCTTTCAGGCTCAGGCGACTCACTTATATTCGGTCAGATTTATGTTGGCGACGGTACATATATATTTGAGTTTAATACAAATACAGTAGCATATAATGCCACAAGAGGTAGTTATAATCCTGATGTTGTTCCCACAGCTACAGCAGTTGACGGAACATGGTTTGTAACAACCCATACAGCTACTGGCGTAACAGAGTCAAGCTCCACAAGCTGTTCTTCTTACGGTACAGATAATATCCGTTTCTATTGCAGCACAGTACCCACAATGTACGATAATATCACCGTTTACTATCAGCCTACAGGCTGGACACCTCCTTCCACAGGCGGCGAAGATGAACCCGCAGACGAAGAATGGACAGACGAAGAAAAGGGTACACTTCTCTATACCGTAGACTTTGCTACAAAGAACGACGGCTCGGCAGTTGCTTCTTCCGATATTTCTTCCATTACAAGCGGAAGACTTGACGGCTCTGCTACAGCAGGTGTTGCAGTATCGGGTGTCGGTAGAGTAAATCCTGCTTACGCTTCAAAAGGATTCAGAATCGGTCTTAAGGATGCAGGTACTGCTTCGCTGACAGACGGTTCTTTGACGGCAGCCACATCCTCTGCAATGTCTCTCTATTTCAGAAACTCATATGTAGGTGCAGGTCAGTATACATTTGTGTTTGATTATAATATCGCAAGTGATTCTGCTTTCTATGCACATTCCGGTTATACCTCTGGTACTCTTACAAGAGAAGAAGTTGACAGCACATGGACAAGAATCACCTACGTTGTTGAAGAACTTAATGATACAAACTATATTTCAAACGACAGCTATGCTTCAGACTACTTGAGAATGATTTCAAGTAAGGCATCTGCTGAAGGTAAGTTCATGTTTGATAATATCAGCGTTTATTATAAGAACACAAAGGCAGACGTTACCGTAAGAGCTAACGGCAATGCAAATGTATCTGATACAGTTGTAAGTGTTGATGCTGTAAACGGTGATAAGATAGGCAATGTTATAGCACAGGTAGATACCTCTGCTTCTACAAAATATCTTCTCGGTGCATCCCTTACTGCAAACGGCGAGCTTCTCGGCGCAGATTATATCGTAAAGCCTTCGGAAGTTACCGAAATCTACCTCATCTGGGGCGGCGATATCGCAGTTGACGATACACCCTGGTACGATGAAGGCTACGGCACACTTCTCTTTAATGTAAATTGGGACGGAACACTTTCTTCCGCACCTCAGACAAGATGGGCAGACGTAAGAGCAGCAGGTGCTGTTACTAACCCTGACTGGAAGTGCTTTGAAAAGTGCTACTTCATGTGGGGTACAGAGGATATCGGCGGTGATTCCACATGGACACCCGCAACATCTCCTCTTATCGTTTCTGAAGCAAACGGTAACAGATACTATACCGAGCCTCATAACAGCACATATAATAGCTGGTCTATTTACTCCACATTCGACGGTGACTGGGCTAACTGGGCAGATACAGCAGGTGTGTTTACTATCACATATAAGATTAAGACAATAGGTGATATCACAGTAAATAACCTCTTTATTGACCCTCAGACTGTTAAGAATCATGCAACAGTTAAACAGAATATCAGACTTTATTCCACAGAACGCCCCGATTCTTCCGGCTGGACAACAGTAACATATCAGGTTGACCTTTCGGATTATGACGTATCTGAAGGCGAATCTTTAGGTCATGTGCTTCTCTATGCACAGACAAATGAATCTTCTGCTGTAAGCGGTGCTTATATCTGCTACGATGACGTTAAGGTTTACTATAAGCCCAGTAAGGTTAACGTAACATTGAAACCCGGCACAAACCTTGAAGTAAATGAAACAACTGCACAAGTTACAACAAAGGGCATTCTTGCCAGCGACCTTATCGCACTTGTTAATACAGAAGATACAACAATGCTTGCTACAGGTATCACAAGTGAAGACGGCTCCAAGAAATACGCACTTTCCGATACAGTAGTTCTCGATGCAGATTCAACATTCTTCATCACATGGGAATCCAATAACTGGATGGATGCCGAAAAGGGTATGCTTATTCAGAGAGCAGACTTTGAAGGTGCCTTTGCAACTGAAAAGGTTAACAGATGGCCTGCAGCAACAGCTCTCGGTGCAACAATCAATCCCGATTATAACTTTGGCGGTATAATGGGTCTTCAGTTTACAACATCTGATCTTGGTATCGCACTTGATGCAAGCTCCATGTGGATTCCTGCAGAGTATGCTAAAACCGAAAACGGCAATACATACTTTGAAGTTCCTACATTAAATAAGGAGTACGGTGCATCCCAGCAGCTTACAAACCTTTCTATGTACGCTATGGGTTCAGGTGCTTCACAGTACCAGTATCAGACAGCAGGTACATATACAATCACAGGTAAAGTTAAGTACGGCACAGATATTCAGAACGCAATCTTTGAAGTAAGACCTAACCTCTATAACGGTGACGGCGGTCTTTCGGGCGGTTATAACTATCAGTTTACTGACTTTACGGCAGGCGAATGGAATGAGTTCTCTGTAACCTGGTCTACAGCAGAAAACAGTAAGTATGGTCTCGGCTCTGTTCAGATGTACCTCTTCTATGACGTACTTTCTTCAAAGTCCACTATTGCATACGACGATATCATGCTCTACTTCAAACCTTTCACAGCAGAGGTTACACTCAGAGCAAATAATAACCCCGTTGCAAAGGATGTAGTTCTTTCAAATGTATCCACAAGCGGCATTACCGTTGAGGAGCTAATCTCTAATATAAGAACACCTCTCGGCGGTATGGATTTGGTTGGTCTTGCTTACGATAAGGCAGGCACAAATATGCTTGAAGGTAATATTATTATCGGTGGCGACACAAGATTCTTCATGATTTGGGAAGAATCTGACCTTGATCCTAACGCTCCTGTTTCTGAAAATGTAAACGCTATCAGAACAGACGATCCTATCGGTATGCGATTCAGATCTTATATCACAACAAGCGTATATGAAAGCGCAACACAGGTTGGTTGGATCTTCACAAGATATGATAAGCTTGAAGAAAAGGGTATCAACCCCTACGACTTCTATCTTGATACAGATGTAACTAAGGTTAAGGGATATAACAAGGATACCGATGGTACAAATAAAGTGTTCGGTACAGATGATATGAATACATTCATCACCGTAGTTGCTTATAATATTCCCGAAGCACATTACCAGACAACACTTGTTGCACGTCCTTATACAATTGTTGACGGCGTAACCTATTACGGATATCCTATTGAAAGAAGCATCTGCGAGGTTGCTGAAGCGGTCCGTGACGGCGGCTACGCAGGCTGTACAAATGACCAGGTGGTTTATATCAATAAGATTTTGGCGGCATGCGGCAAAGAAGAAGGAACGGTAATAAGACCCGAGGAAGAAGAGGAAGAAATTGTAACGCTTACTCTTCAGAAGGATCAAAATGAGGACTTTGTAATACTTAATATTACAGACCCCCAGATGTCGGATTCTGAATGGCAGGGCGAAGAAGCAACTGTTCTCAGAAACACAATTCAGACACTTGTAACTGAATCAAATCCCGACCTCATTACAGTAAGCGGTGACATTTCTGTTGCAGGCTATTGCGATGTTGCATACACAAACTTTGCTGACCTTATCGACGCTTATGGTATTCCTTGGACAGTAGTGTGGGGTAACCATGATAATGAAAGCGGAGCGACAATCGTACAGAATGTTGTTGATGAATATAAAACATATGACAACTTCATTTATAACGAAGGTCCCGAAGAACTCGGTAACGGTAACTTTGTAATTGAAATACAGCAGAACGGTGAGCCTGTTCACGCACTTGTTATGATGGATACCCATAATAAAATGGATTATAACGGCACAGAGTCCTGGGGTGCACTTACCGAAGACCAGCTCGCATGGTATGAAAAGCAGATAAAGGCACTTCAGAAGAGAGGCTGTAACGAATCCTCTATTATTGCACATATTCCGATTAAGGCATTCGAAGAGGCTTATAATGCGGCATATGATTCTTCTACAGGCACTTGGAGAGACGGCTATGAAGCATTCGGTGTAAATCATGAGAGTGTTTGCTGTCATCCCACCGACTTTGGTGCGTTTGATCTTATTAAGAGCCTTGGCTCTACAAAGCTCTACCTCTGCGGACATGACCACTATAACTGCTCGTCAATTCTTTATGAAGGCGTACGTCTTACATATGCACTTAAAACAGGTATAGGTAACTATCACCATGCAGATTTGAATGGCGGTACAGTTGTTGAAATCAACAGTGAAGGTAAGACAAACGTATATCATAAGTACGTTGAAGCTTAACGAAAAAGCATAACAAAAATGAGGCACCCGAAAGGGTGCCTCAGGTATATAAAAAGAACGGCATTGCCGTTCTTTTTTTGTGTGATTATTTACCTAAAACTTTCTTTACAGCCGCCTTTGCCGCCGCAATTTCTTCTTCTGTTACAGGCTCGTCAAAATCCTTAAAGGTTACTGTATCTACATCTCTGCCTGTAAGTGTTGCAAACCATGTAAGTGCGATTGCGTATCTTGCAAGACCTAAAGATGCATGGAAACCGTCTCTGTGTACCTTGAAACCGCCGTGCATAAGCTCAAGCATAACTTCACCCGAACGGATAAGTCCGTCAGCCTTTGAATCTGCAAGTGCCTTGTCGTAGCTTGCCTTTGTGTCGGCGAACATTTCGTCTGTGTTATTGTACTTTGTCCAGTTTGTTATCTGAGGACCGCCGTTTTCATATGACCATACCTGCTGGAGAAGTACCTTTGCCTTGGGGCAGTTTTCTCTGAAGTAGTCTACGCAGAAATTGAGGTAAGGCTGGTATGTTTCGTATTTCGGACTCTGTGTGCTTACCTGCTGAATTGTTATGTAGTCCCAATCACGGGATAAAACGGCATCACTGATACTCATCTGAAAGCCTGTGTATATGCCGTTAAATTCAAAAGCGTATGCCTTTGCATCTGCCTTTATGTTCCTGAAATGCTTTGAAAGGGGACATCCTCCGATTTCAAGGTTGAATACTTCAAGGTATACACCTGCACTCTTTGCAACCTGGTGTAAGTATCTTGTCGCGTCTTGTGAAAAACTGTTGCCTATAGCTAAAACGTTCATTTCAATTCCTCCCTTTAATAGATATATTATCACTTGTGCTTTGAAAAGTAAACACCTTTTCGAGAAAAAGTAAAAAAAACCGGATAATCGTCAATTTGCCCTCTGTTTTTGAGGTAAAGTTTGTGCAAAAGTGCCTTTGAAAAACCTGATTTATTATGGTAAAATATATACAGTAAACGGCAAAGGGGAGAAGATTTTGTTTTCTGTAGGTGAAAAGGTAGTATATAAAACAAATGCAGTATGCAATGTGGAAGCAATTGAAACTCCCGTGTTTGTCAAAGAGAAGGATAAACAGTATTATAAACTCAGATACCTGTTTTCAAGCGGAAATGAGGTAGTGTATGTGCCTGTGGATTCGGATGTCGGCATCAGAAAGGTAATGTCGGCAAAAGAAGCTGAGGCGTGCTTTGAAACCCTTCGCAATGTGGAGGCACCTGACTTTGAGCCGAGACAGACTGTGCTTCTCTCGCAGCATTTTCAAGGCTTGCTTTCAGATTGCAGTATAGACGGCTCGCTTATGGTGCTTAAAGAAATTCTTCTTCGTGAAAGGAAGTATAATGAGCTTGGTAAAAAGCTCAGACAGGCTGAAAATCACTATCTTGCCATCGTTGAAAAGGCTGTTTCAGAGGAGTTTTCCGTGGTACTTGGCAAAGATGTTGATGAAATAAAGATAATGATTCGCCAGGCAATATACGGTGAATAACTGTTAAAAGGAGTCCGTGAGGACTCCTTTTTTGTTTAGTCAATTATTAATTCGGGCTTACTGTGTACGGCAAGGATTTCGCCGTTCTCCTCGGTTATAAATATTTCAACAGGGTTAACAGCCTCGCCGTTTTCATAGTATTCCAAATGAAGGTGTGGACCTGTTGACATGCCTGTTGAACCGACGGTGCCTACCGTGTCGCCTGCATTTACCTTGTCACCTTCTGACACGTACATCTTTTCAAGGTGAGCGAATATAACCCTCGTTGTGCCGTCCGGCTCCTCAATTTCGATGTGGTTGCCTTTGTCGGGAGCGTATTTTGCTGTTTTCACATTTCCGTCAATAGGACTTGTTATAACAGTGCCTTCTTTAAGCTTGTAGTCGACAGCAGGATGGGTTTCGCTGTCAAAACCGTGGCTTATTTCAATATCTTCGTCGGCTTTTTCGCCTGTGATAGGGTGAATCCTGACCGTTGAATTTTCGGCATCGTTGACGTTTTCTGCCCTTAGAACTGCGATTTCATCGTCAGCTTTTGGAACCTTGTAGATCACAGTCGGTCCCCCGGTAAGATTTGCCTGTGATGCATTGATTACAGCTTCATCAAGATTGCCGGAGTCGTCCTTCCTTGTCAAGGACATGTTTTCCTGCATTTTGTTTTCGCCATCGTCTTTTTTTGCACCAGAGCCTAAAATTGCACTTGCCGTAAGTGTCGCAAGAATAATTATTGCCGCAACAATTGCCGAAATGACAGCAACCTTTTTGCCTCTGTTCTTTTCTTCCATGATTGCTTTGAATCTCCTTTCCAGATTTCTTTTTGTGTCGCCCATGCAAAGTGCAGGGGAGACGGTGCTGTTTTTGTTTGATATCAGGGAAAGGATTGTTTCGCAGTAGCTTTCGATTCCTGCTTTGTCAAGACCGCGTGAAGCTGAAATGTCGCAGGAAATTTCGCACTCAATGTTGATTTTTCGTATGAGTAAATATACAAAAGGATTAAACCAATGTACGGATTTTGCAATAACGCAAAGCCATTTTACGGCAATGTCAAAACGTCTGCAGTGAACGCATTCGTGACGCAAAATGTTTCCGAGATCCCTGTCACTTATTTCGGTGTCGGGGATGAACAGCGTCGGCTTGATTATTCCTGTAAGCTGCGGGGAGGATACCGAATCCGATTTTAATACCGTAAGCCTTGTACAGCCTAGTTGTTTTAG
Source organism: Clostridia bacterium (assembly GCA_017620655.1). GTDB lineage: Bacteria > Bacillota > Clostridia > Oscillospirales > CAG-382 > UMGS1387. The sequence goes on from JAGAUT010000057.1 coordinate 12,779, forward strand.
TATCTCTTTGCAGTCTTTGGATGTCGAGTTTAAACGTAACCGACTTGTATAAATTAAATGCGAAATGACGGTGTAAGTGAAGAATAAAACACACCCGATAAGCCATACGGGAAATAAGCATCTGTAAATAACAGAAAAGTCCGTGCTGTTTTCATTAGTTTTTTCTGAAAGAGCAGGCGTTGTATTTTGCACGTCATCCTGCCGGATTCCGTTTATCCTGAGCATAATAACTTTTCCGTCCTGTGTGTCTTTGTCAATATCCCCGTGCGGCAGCTTCATGGATAGGGGAATGAGAAAAACGAGCAGAGCCATAAGGCAGGTGTAGTAACGCCACCTGCTTGAAAAAGCCTTTTTCGTAATGAAAGACATAGGCAGGACTATAGCCGTCGCTAAAGCTCCCGACAGGGATAAAAGCAGTATTCTCTGAAAAATATACTCAATCATTGTTTTTTGTCCTTTGTAAAAATAGCTCTCAGCTCATCAATGTCGTTCTGTGTCAGATTGCCTTCCTCGAAAAGGCATGCAGCCAGACTTTTTGCCGAGCCGTCAAACAGGGAAGAGATAAGGCTTTTTGCCTTCATGGAACTGTAGTCTCTCTTTGAAATAAGTGCCTTGTAAAAATAGTTGTTTCCCCTTTTTTCACTCTCAAGTACACCCTTTTCCACAAGACGCGAAAGAAAGGTGGAGACGGTGGTTCTTTTCCAGCCTTTGTTTTCGACAGCCTTTGTGATTTCACCCGAGGACAGCTCGCCCCCCGATGCCCAGATAACCTTCATTATCTCAAGCTCGCCTTCGCCTATATTGATGTTTTCGATTGACATATAAACAATCCTTTCAAAATAAAATGAAAATGCATTATCATCCTCGACTACGTCCGTAGTCTGTAATTATTCTACATGCGTAGTCGCGTTTTGTCAAGTACTTTTTTAAAAAAATTGACAAAGTAGAGAAAAAGTAGTATAATTTATAGCAAATGAAAGGATGATAATTATGTTTAAGAAAATAATGCTTGCAGTTTTTTGCATGGTTGCCATTGTTGCAGCTTCCGGATGTACTGCCGAAAAGACGGATGACACTCCCGTCAAAGACGTTGATAATGAAATAGAAGTAACTTTGCCTGCAGAAGATGATAAAAAGGATAAAGAAGATAAAATTGAGCTTAATATAAAGCCCCTCGAAGAAACCGACGAAAAGACACTTTCCGAGGCGGCGGCAAGCCTTGGCTTTGAAAACACAAAGTTCTTCCATGCCGTTGCGAATGCCATAGGCAAAAGGCCCGAAGAGATGACACAGGCGGATATAGATAAGGTTCATTACATTGCAGTAGGTCCCGATGATGAAAGCTCGTACTCTGTTTTCATCGGATATATTGATTATGTTGATTTGTGTTTTTCGGAAAATGCCAATGATGAAGATATCATGTCTCAGCTCAATGAGCTTGTCATGATGTCGGAGCTTGAATACGATGCTGAAAATGACAGCCTGTCGGACCTCGGTAACTTTAAGAATGTTGAAATGTTTGAAATATACAATGTAAATACTCCTGACGTATCTTTTATAAAGAATTATGAAATTCTTGCTCTTGGTTATTTCAACAATAACGGCATTACAGATGTTTCCTGCCTTGAAGGCTATGCTCCTGAAACTCTGTCGGAGCTTGATTTCACAGGAAACGATATCAAAGATTGGTCACCCCTTTATCCCATAAAGGAAAAGGTAATTGTTTACTATGATTTGACAAACGGATTCCTTCTCGATCTCGAAAGCTATCTTGAACAGCAGGAAAACCCTGTTGAACTTCCGAAGCAGGAAGAAACCGAGACCGCCGAAAAGGCAGAAAATAACGATGAGTTTGTGATTCTGGATGAAAACGGCAATCCTGCAGATTTCAGCTCACTTTTTGACTAAAGGAAGGTTATATGAAAATCTATAAAAATGTAGCCGAGCTTGTGGGGAATACTCCCCTTGTCGAGGTTTCAAATTATGCAAAAGAAAAGAATGTAAAGGCGTCAATTCTCTGTAAGCTTGAAGGTAAAAACCCCGCAGGCTCTGCCAAGGACAGAGTTGCAAGACAGATGATTGAAGCGGCGGAAGAATCGGGAAAACTTAAAAAGGGTGCGACGATTATTGAACCGACCAGCGGCAATACGGGCATTGGTCTTGCCGCAATCGCGGCATCCAAAGGCTATAGAGTAATTCTCACAATGCCCGATACAATGAGTATTGAGCGTATAAAGCTTATTCGTGCCTTTGGTGCAGAGGTTGTTCTTACGGACGGCAAGCTCGGCATGAACGGCGCAATCGAGAGGGCAAACGAACTTCTCTCTGAAATTCCCGACAGCATTCTTGCGGGTCAGTTTACAAACCCCGAAAACCCCAAGGCACACTATCTCCCAACAGGTCCCGAAATCTGGAACGATACCGACGGCAGAGTGGATATCTTCGTCGCAGGTGTCGGTACGGGCGGAACGATAACGGGTGTCGGCAAGTATCTTAAAGAAAAAAATCCCGATATCAAGGTTGTTGCTGTTGAACCGTCGGACAGCCCGTATCTTTCTGAGGGCAGAGGCGGAGCCCATAAACTTCAGGGCATAGGTGCAGGCTTTGTACCTGAAATACTTGATACCAAGGTTTATGACGAGATAATACCCGTACACCACGATAATGCTTATGATGCTGCAAGAACACTTGCCAAGAAAGAGGGAATACTCGTGGGCATATCTTCCGGTGCGGCGCTTTATGCGGCAACCGAGGTTGCTAAAAGGGCGGGGAATGAGGATAAAACAATAGTCGTGCTTCTTCCTGATATCGGAGACAGATATCTTTCTACCGAGCTGTTCTCGGAATAGGAAAATATCGGAAAAATTGTAAATATTGATAATAAATGCGGTAAATTGCAAGATACTTGTTGATTTTACCGCATTTTTGTGATATCATCTATAGTTGGTAAAAAATGAATTTATAAAATCAGGTGAAATTTAATGATTAGAAACGATATCAGAAATGTTGCAATCGTTGCCCACGTTGACCACGGTAAGACAACCCTTGTTGACGAGATGCTCAAGCAGTCGGGAACATTCAGACAGAACGAAGTTGTTGACGACAGAGTAATGGACAGTAACGACCTTGAACGAGAAAGAGGTATTACGATTCTTGCAAAGAATACCTCCATTATCTATAACGACATCAAAATCAATGTTGTAGATACCCCGGGTCACGCAGACTTTGGCGGTGAGGTTGAGCGAATCCTCAAGATGGTTGACGGCGTACTTCTTCTCGTTGATGCCTTTGAAGGTACAATGCCCCAGACAAGATTTGTTCTTCAGAAGGCACTTGAACTCGGCCACAAGGTAATTATCGTTGTAAATAAGGTTGACAGACCCGGTGCGAGACCTGTGGAAGTTGTTGACGAAGTGCTTGAACTTCTAATTGCTCTTGATGCAACCGATGAACAGCTTGACAGTCCCGTTGTATTCTGCTCGGGACGTAACGGTACGGCAAGTCTTTCGCCCGATATTCAGGAAGAAAACCTTGTTCCCTTGTTTGAACAGATTATAAATCACGTACCCGGTCCCGATGTTGACGAAGAGGGTCCTGCTCAGATGCTCGTTTCAAATATCGACTATGATAACTTCATAGGCCGTATTGCAACAGGCAGAATTGAAAGAGGTACCGTAAAGAAGGGCATGCAGGTTACCGTTTGTCACCACCACGGTATTCATGATAATTATAATGCAAAGATTGTAAATCTTCTCACCATCGACGGCTTAAAGAGAGTAAATGTCGATGAGGCAAAGGCGGGAGAAATTGTCTGCCTTTCGGGTATTGAAGAGGTTACAATCGGCGATACGCTTTGCGATACACAGAATGTTGAACCCCTTCCTTTCTGTAAGATTTCAGAACCGACCTTGGAGATGACCTTCTCTGTAAATGACTCACCCTTTGCAGGAACAGAAGGTAAATTCTGTACCTCGCGTCACCTTCGTGCAAGACTCTACCGTGAGCTGTTAAAGGACGTTTCCCTGAAGGTTGAGGACTCTGACTCCACAGAGGCCTTCAGAGTAATGGGACGAGGCGAAATGCATCTTTCGATTCTTATTGAAACAATGAGACGTGAAGGATATGAGTTCCAGGTGAGCGCACCCAAGGTGCTTCTTAAAGAAATCGACGGCGTAAAGATGGAACCTATGGAAGAGGTTTCCTGCGATGTTCCTCAGGAATATATGGGCTCGGTTATCGAGAAGCTTGGCGCAAGAAAAGGCGAGCTTATTGGTATGTCCCCAAGAGGCGACAGAATGCACGTTGTGTTCCATATTCCTACCCGTGGTCTTTTCGGATATAGAAACGAATTTCTTACAGATACAAGAGGCGAGGGTATAATCAATTCCCTGTTCCTCGAATATACACCCTACAGAGGCGAAATTACAAAGAGAACCACAGGCTCGCTTGTTGCATATGAAACAGTTAAGACAACTTCCTACGGTATTTATAACGTACAGGACAGAGGTCAGATGTTCGTAGTGCCTGCACAGGATGTTTATGAAGGTCAGATTGTCGGCGAAAATGCAAAGACAGATGACATTGTAATCAACCCCTGTAAGAAGAAGCACATGACGGCTGTACGTTCTACAGGTGCCGATGAAGCACTACGTCTTGTGCCTCCTAAAATCCATTCACTCGAAGAAGCAATCGAGTTTATCAATGACGACGAGCTTATCGAGGTGACACCCAAGTCCATAAGACTTCGTAAACAGATACTCAATAACGTAAATAGAGCAAAAGCGTATGCTAAGCTTAAATAACTTACTTTTTCTTTGATAAAAAGAAAAAGTAAGCAAAAAGAAAATGCTTCACGGGCGATTTTTGTAAAAGCAAACCGTCGGTGTCGCAGAACAAACTTACTAAATAAATTATGACTTTAGAGAACGACTATTAATTTAGCCGTTCTCTTTTTTGTTTCGCACCATACCAAATGTGAGAGGTAAGCCTCCGCGGGTCGGGAAAGCCCGACAGCAAACACGTCATTTTGACGGCATACCGAAGACCGTCAAAATGACAAATTGTCAGCGGCGACTCGCCGCCCATCTCTCCTTTTGAGCGGGACCTTTTGGTCACTTTTCGGTCACGAAAAGTGACGGAAACCGCACGTTGCAACGTGCGGAACTCTCTAATATAAAAAACGGAATCACAAAAATTTATCGAAAAAAACAATAAAACAACAGAATCTCCCTGTCCTTTTGTTGCCAAAATCATCGAAAAGTAAAAATGCACATAACACATGCGCGCTTTTTGACGATTTGTACAATAAAATAGAACACCCATTCTTTGTTTACAAAAAGTTTAAAATTTAATTGCCGAAAATAATGAAAAAAGTTTTGTAAACCTATTGCAAAAATAAAAGCAGTATATTATAATATAACCATCAAAGTGGAGCAAAAATGATGAAAATGGATTAAAAAAGAGCAAAAGTGCAGTATTTTAATCCGTTAAATGATGAAAGGGAGGTGCGGAATATGCTTACGGGTGAATTTAAACATACCTTGGATGCAAAGGGACGAGTGTTTGTTCCTGCAAAGTTCCGTGCCGATTTGGGCGGTAGCGTTATTATCGCCAAAACCTTTTCAAAGTTTCTCGTTATGTATTCCGAAGAAGAATGGATAGCTTTCATGGAAAAGCTTGATATCCTCGGCGAAACGGAAGATATCAGCGACATGAAGAGATATATAATGAAAAACGCAATGCCTACAGACGTTGACACTCAGGGCAGAATCAGCATAAGCGCAGATCACAGAGAATTTGCCAATCTTGTAAAAGAAATCTCTTTTATAGGTATGAGAAAGTACGTCGAAATCTGGGGAACCGAAGATGTTGAAGCAGAAACAAGCGGCTTTGATATTGAAAAGTTCAAGGAACAAAGCAAAAAGATACATCTCGGTCTTTGCTAATCTTGCAGTCAAGGAGAAAAAGCATTGCAGGAAAATTTCGGGCACTATTCGGTGCTGCTTAATGAAACGGTAGACAGCTTAAATATAAAACCCGACGGCGTGTATGTTGACTGTACTCTCGGTGGTGCAGGACATTCAGATCTTATTTGTTCCCGCCTTTCGGAAAAGGGAAGACTTATCGGTATCGACAGAGGTGAGTTTGCACTCGGCAAAGCAAAAGAAAGACTTGCAAAGTACGGTGACAGAGTGATACTTCTTCATTCTAACTTTGTCGACGGTGCCGAAAGAATTAAATCAGAAGGTATTGATAGGATTGACGGCGTGGTGGCGGACCTTGGAGTTTCCTCCTTTCAACTCGATGACGCCACCCGCGGTTTTTCCTATATGCAGGATGCACCTCTCGACATGAGAATGGACAGAAGCGAGTCGTTTACGGCATACGATGTTGTAAACACCTATTCCGAGAGGGAACTCTGTAAGATTATAGATATGTACGGCGAGGAGAGATACGCTTCTTCCATCGCAAGAAAAATAGTAAAGTACAGAGAAGAAAAGCCGATAGAGACGACGGTGGAGCTCTCTGATATAGTTAAAAGCGGAATTCCTGCCAAAAATAAAGCAGATGGTCCGCACCCGGCAAAGAGGACCTTTCAGGCTATAAGAATTGAAGTCAACGGAGAACTGAAGATTATCTCTGATACGATAAATAACTTTTTTCCCATGCTTAATCCCAAGGGAAGAATGGCAATTATTACTTTCCATTCCCTTGAAGACAGAATAGTAAAGCACACTTTTCTTGAAAAGACGGTGGGATGTACGTGTCCTCCGGATTTTCCTGTGTGCGTTTGCGGTAAAAAGGCGGAGGGTAAGGTAATAACAAAGAAACCCATACTTCCGTCGGATGTAGAACTTGAAGAAAATCCGCGTTCCAGAAGTGCAAAACTCAGAGTACTTGAAAAAATATAAAAAACAGGAGTGTCTGAAAAAATGGCTGAAAGCACAAGAATGTATCAAAACGGTAACATAAACAGCAAGGCTTCGCAATATAATAATGTAAGAAGACAGAATGTTTCTGTTTCGGATATGGCTGCAACTGCAGTGGAAAAATTCGGTGATGCTGTAGCTGCAAGAAACCGCAGAGTAGCCAGAGAAAGAGCAGAGGCTCCCGTAGTTGTAAAGAAGCATGTCAAGGCAAGTCCTTTCCCCGTAAGATTTGTGTTTTATGCACTCATCGCAACGATTATGCTCATGTTTATCGTGTATACAAACTCGGTTGTGAATGAAATTTCATATGATATCGGCGACCTTGAAACAAAGATTGCCGCAACCAAAGCCGAAAACGAAAAGATCAGCATTGAACTTGACAGAAAGTATGACCTCAAGTACATAGAAGAAGTTGCAACAACAAAGCTCGGTCTTGTAAAATCGACAGAAGTTGTAAAGCATTATGTAAGTATCTCAGGCGATAACGATGTTGTAATAGCAAACGATACAAACGCTGCAGTAACAACACTCGGTGCGACACTTGACAGCCTGAAGGAGTCCGTAGCAAAGATTTATAAGTAATGTTAAGGACGGTTTTCAATGAAAAATAACTCTCCTGTAAAGCCCTACATGGGTAGGGTAACCTTAGTGCTATCGGCAATGGTTCTGTTGCTGATAGCACTTGCTGTTAGATTGTTTTATCTTCAGATATTCAAAAGCGATGAATACCGCAGTAAAGCCTTCGATCAGTATACAACAGAAATAGAAATAAGTCCCAAACGCGGTACAATCTATGACCGTAACATGACGCCTCTCGCTGTCAGTGCTACGGTTGAAACGGTTTTTATTTCTCCCTATGAAATAGAGGAGAAGGATGAAGCGAAGATTGCAGATTATCTCAGCGAAAAACTCGGTGTTGACAGAGCCGATATTGTTGAGAGAATGACAAGAAAGCAGTCTAAGTATCAGATAATCAAGAAGAAGGTTGATACTTCCATAACCGATGAAATCAGAGAATTCATTGAGGCAGAGGGAGTAAAGGGAATTCATCTTGAAGAGGACACAAAACGCTTCTATCCCTACGGTAACCTTGCAAGTAACGTAATCGGCTTTACAAATTCCGAAAGCGTTGGTATATACGGCGTTGAGTCTTTCTATGAGAACTATCTCAAGGGAAGCTCGGGTAAAATAGTAACGGCACAGAATGCAAAGGGTAAGGATATGCCCTTTCAGTATGAAAGCTATGTGGGTGCTGAAAACGGTACGGACGTTGTGCTGACAATTGACTGGCAGATACAGTCAATGCTGGAAAAGCATCTTCAGACAGCCCTTGAGGATACACAGGCACAGAACAGAGTTCTCGGTATCATCATGGATGTCAATACCGGCGAAATTCTGGCAATGTCCAACAAACCCGACTATGACCCCAATAACCCCTATGACCTTGACGATGAAATGCAGATGCTTTATGATGAATTCTGCACCGAAATCATCGAAAAGGAAGACGGAACAAGAACTTTGCCCACAGACGAGGATAAGAATAACTATTATAAGGAACTTGTCGAGGGCAGATGGAAGAATAAAGCAATAACCGAGCTTTATGAACCCGGGTCCACTTTCAAGATTATAACAAGTGCCATGGCGCTTGAAGAAAATCTTTATATGACTGACCCGTCATATACCTTCCATTGCACAGGCTCAAAGAATATAGGCGGGTTCAATATCGGCTGTCATAAGAGGGGCGGACACGGCGAGGAAAACTTTGAGCTGGGTCTTCAGAATTCCTGTAACCCCGTGTTTATGGAGCTTGCCGAAGCCATAGGCAGAGAACATTTCTATAAGTATTTTGAAGCCTATGGCTTTACTGAAAGAACAGGCATTGACCTTGCAGGCGAAGTTGACAGTATCTATCATAGAGACTTCAACGGCTTCAACCAGACAGAGCTTGCCGTTTATTCCTTCGGTCAGACCTTCAAGATTACACCCCTCTCGCTTATCCGTGCGGTATCTGCCGTGGCAAACGGCGGGAATCTCATGCAGCCGAGAGTTGTAAAGGCGCTGGTTGATGAGAATGGAAATACCATAAAAGAATTTGACCCCTACATAGTAAGACAGGTAAATTCTCCCGAAACCAGCGAAACAATAATGCAGTATCTCGAAAACGGCATTACCATGGGTTCGACAAAGAACGCCTATGTCAAGGATTACAGCGTCGGCGCAAAGACAGGTACCTCCCAGAAGCGAGATATTCTTGACGATAACCTGTATATAGCGTCATGTGTTGCTTTTGCACCAACCGATAAGCCTGAAATAGCAATACTCATTGCTATTGATGAGCCTGTCGGCGCATATTACGGCGGTACTATTGCAGCACCCGTTGTATCGAGTGTGCTTTCAGAGGTGCTTCCTTATCTCAACATTGAAACAAGCACCGATGAAACTGCAGAAAAGGCAGTTGAAATTGCAGTTGAAGATTATACGGGTCTTTCCGTAACAAGTGCAAGAACAACTATCAAGAATGCAAAGCTCGGCACAAAGACATACGGAAACGGCGATGTTGTTATCGACCAGTTCCCCAAGGCGGGCACAAAGCTTCGCGAAAACGGAGTAGTTGTTCTTTATACGGAAGAACTTTCCGAAGAAACAAAAATCACAGTACCAAGCGTTACAGGTCATACACCTGCAAATGCTATGCAGATACTTATAAATTCCAATCTTAACATAACAATGGACGGAGCATACCGCGACGGCGTTGACGGAACGGTGGCAACAAGACAGACTCCCGAGGCGGGAAGCGAGGTTGCACCCGGAACTTCCGTTTCGGTTGAATTCCACCATCTTGATAATTCCGACTAACTGAAAACTCAGGATAAGGTAAAAAGTGAGGATAAAAGCATGGATGTAAGCTTTATAGCTGCCCTTGTCTTTACATTTCTGGTAACAGTTGTACTAGCAAGGGTGTTTATACCGGTTTTGAAAAGCATCAAAATGGGGCAGAAGATACTCGATATAGGTCCAAGATGGCATAAAGGTAAGGAAGGCACACCCACAATGGGAGGACTCTTCTTTATCGCGGCATCAATCATTCCTGTTATCGCAGGTGCGATCTGGAGAAGAGATTTTATTCTTGTCATTCATTACCTGTTTGTCCTTTTTAACGGTATGATAGGCTTTGTTGATGACTATGTAAAGTTCTTCAAGAAGCAGAACGCAGGACTTACGGCATCGCAGAAGCTTGTTTTGCAATTTGCAGTTACCGCTGCTTACCTTGCAGCACTTTATTTCTCAGGAAGTCTTTCGACTACAATCGCACTTCCATTTACTGATGCGACACTTGATCTTGGGGTTTTCTATTACATAATAGTTCTCGTGGGCATTGTGTTTACCGTAAACAGCGCAAATCTCACAGACGGTATAGACGGACTCTGCTCGTCTGTAACGGCAGTATCAATGGTGTTCCTTTCGGTTCTTGCAATAAAGAGCGGCAATATCGAGGCGGGAATCCTTTCCGGAACAATGCTCGGCGGCGCGCTCGGATTCTTGGTTTATAACTTCCATCCTGCAAAAGTGTTCATGGGGGACACTGGCTCGCTTTATATGGGAGCTGTTGTGTGTGCTGTGGCAATGATGCTTGATATACCTATAATACTCTTCTTTGTGGGAATAATATACTATATAGAGTCGGTATCTGTAATGACACAGGTAATAAGTTATAAGCTCACAAAAAAGAGAGTCTTCAAAATGACACCCATTCATCATCATTTTGAGATGTGCTCATGGAATGAAGTTAAGATTGTATTTGTATTCTCTGTTGTAACGGCAGTCTTTGCAGCAATCGGATGCTTTGGCTTTATCGGAATAATGTAAAAATATAAACGGAGGGGAAGCTTTGAACAATAACGGAAATGTCCGCAGAGAAAACGGCGTAAACGATGAAAAAATCAGAAGAGTTCAAAAAAATGCCCTCCCAAGAAGAAAAATGATTGTACAGAAGGTGGGCGGAATTGACCGCCCCTTTCTTATTTGTGTAATTTTGCTTCTGTGTATGGGAACGGTAATGGTGTTCTCGGCGAGCTATCCTTATGCCAAGGAAAACTTCGGCGACAGCTACCGCTTTGCAAAGATGCAGATTCTGTACGCCATTGCAGGCGTGTTTGTTATGTCCTTTGTTGCAAAGTTCATTGACTATCATTTTATAAGACGTTTTTCGACTACTGTTCTGACGGTTGGTCTTGTGCTTCTTGCACTTGTACTTTTTGTGGGCAGCGGTGCAAAGGGTGCCACAAGATGGCTTCAGGTGGGTCCTATAACGATTCAGCCTTCGGAAATCATGAAGTTTGCGGTGGTGCTGTTCTTTGCCGATTATGCCGATAAATACTCATCAAAGATGTCACGACCCGATAAAATACGTGAAAACCTTAAAACACTGCTTCTTGCAGTACTTTTCCTCGGTGTCGGCGTAATTGTTCTCTTTGCAGTATCAAGCAGAGTTCTCGGTCTTGTTCTTTTTACTCTCTTTGCAATTTTTGCAGTAGTTGTTCTTGTGAAGATTGACGTAAGAAACGAACTTCCCGGTATATATTACGGTATTTTTCCATATGTCGGCATACTCGTGGTAATCGGCGTTCTTATGTATCTCCAGCCCCACCTTTCCGGACTTATCATTATCGCTTCGATTATATTCTGTATGATGGTTATCGGCGGAACAAAGCTCATATACCTGCTTGCAGGTATTGCCGCAGGTGTAAGTGCAGTTCTTGTTCTTGCCCTCAGCATGAGTCACTCATCAGGCAGACTCGCCGTGTGGAGAGACCCGTTTGCACATCTTCTTGACGGCGGATGGCAGCCCGCCCAGTCCCTCTATGCCATAGGCTCAGGCGGACTTACCGGTGTAGGCTTCGGTAATTCAAGACAAAAGCACCTGTATCTTCCCGAACCACAGAATGACTATATTCTCTCAATCTGGTGCGAAGAAATGGGCTTTATCGGCGCACTCTTCCTTATCTGCGTATTTATATTCTTCATCTACAGAGGAATTGTTATTGGTCTTCGTGCACCCGATAGATTTTCTTCAATGCTTGTAATAGGCATAATCATGCACGTCGGACTTCAGGTAATACTCAACATTGCCGTTGTCACCAATACACTTCCAAGTACCGGTATTTCGCTTCCGTTTTTCAGCTACGGCGGAACTTCGCTGATAATTCTGCTTGCGGAAATGGGCGTAGTAATGTCGGTTTCAAGAATGTCTCAAATAGAAAAAACATAGTGTTCTTCCGTCTGTGCCGAAGGTGCAGACGGAAATACCTGCATATAAAGCAAAAAACATTTGACGGGAGAGTCGGTAAAATGCGTGTGCTTATAAGCGGCGGCGGTACGGGAGGGCATATCAATCCTGCACTTGCCATAGCAGATAAAATCAAAAGAGAAAATGAAAACGCCGTCATAGAATATGTCGGTACAAAAAAAGGACTTGAAGCAACACTTGTACCAAAGGCAGGACTTAAAATTCACCATATTAAGGTGAGGGGTTTTAAACGCAGCCTGTCCCTCTCAAATTTCGATGCTGCTATAAAGGCTGTAACCTCGGTTCTTGAGGCAAAAAAGATAATCAAAGAATTCAGACCCGATATCGTTATCGGTACCGGCGGATATGTGTGCTGGCCTGTGCTGAAAGCCGCATCAAAGATGAATATCCCGACAGCTGTGCATGAGTCAAATGCTTTTCCCGGAGTTACAACAAGAATGCTGGCAAAGTATGTTGATGTAATAATGCTCGGCTTTGAGGAAAGTAAAAAGTATCTTGACTGCGATGAGAAAAAGCTTGTCAGAGTCGGCTCGCCTGTTTCGGGGAAAATGCTATGTGCAAATAAAGAAACGGCAAGACAGACTCTCGGATTTTCCATGGATGAAAAGGTTGTGCTTTCTGCCGGCGGAAGTCTCGGTGCAAAACCCCTTAACGATAATGTTTATGAGCTTATAAAGAACTATACCTTGCCGTGCGGAATAAGACATATTCATGCGACGGGAAACGCCGGCTGGGATGAGCAGAAGGAAAAGTACCTTGCTCTTGGATTTACCCAAAAAGACGAAGACACACTCATATGCGGAAATGTAACCGTGCAGAGATATATTTATAATATGCATGAGCTTCTCGCTGCCTGTGATGTGGAAATCTGCAGGGCAGGGGCAATGACTTTGTCCGAGCTTTCTGTGCTCGGAAAGGCGGCTGTTATAATTCCGTCACCCTATGTTACAAATAATCATCAGTTCAAAAACGCAAAGGTTCTTTGCGATAAAGACGCGGCAATTATGATTGAAGAAAAGGAGCTTGACGGCGAAAAACTGACACAGACCGTAAAGAGCCTTGTTGAAAACGATGAAAAACGAAAGAGTATCGAGAATAATGTGAGAAAGTTTGCAGTAACTGACACACTTGAACGTATATACGAAATCGTAACAAAATTAGTAAAATAACGGCAGGTGAAATCATGGCAGAAAAGCTAAAGGTACATGAAGCTGATTTTGACAGTACCGTAAAGCAAAAGAAAAAAGGAAAAAGACGAGGAAGAATTCTTGCTCTTGTCATAGTTCTGGCAGGTGTAGCTGCAGGTTTTTACTTTTGTGCATCTAAGCTGTTTTTTGTCAAATCCGTTCTCATAAAGGATGTGACGGAGGAAAGCAAGTTTGTAGCAGCATTTCCGTATACAGAAGAAGAAATGCTTCAAGGCATGAAACTCGAAAAGAACTCGGGTCTTTACGATTTCACAGCGGCAGAGGCGGAAAAAAACGCCAGAATCAATCTTCCTTACATAAAGGAAATAGATGTTTCAAGACGCTGGCCGTCAACCGTGGTTGCAAAGACGGTGCTTGAAGTTCCGACATACTATGTGATCGTCGATAATGATTTCTATATTCTTTCGGATGAAATTAAGGTGCTTGAGAGAACGGAAAGCTCTGAAAAAATCGAGCTCAATTCCCTTATCCGCCTCGACTATAAGACAGTTCATAGCTGTATTGTGGGTGAAAAGCTCGGCATTTCCGAGGATATACAAAAGATAATTTTTGATATTGAGGCACAGCTTGTCGAAAACGGCGTAAAAAACGAAGTAACAAGTATTGATGTGTCGGATAAATTCAATCTATCCATAACCTACGGAACAAAATATATTGTAAAGCTCGGCGATTCCAAGAGCCTTTCAACAAAGCTTGAGTTCATGAAGCGTATAATCGAGGACAGAGTCGGCGATGTTGTCGGCGGAGTAATTGATGTCAGCGACGAAAAGAACAGGGAAGCAATATATAAAAAGTTTAACTGATAAGTGCAAAAGTAAATAAAATGTTAATTTGCATAAATCGACACATTTTCATATTGAAAAATAATTAAAAAAAGATTATTATATTAGATGAAACTTATTAAGAAGGTAAAATAGGAGGAAAATCAAATGACATACGATTATGATGCAGGATATGAATTCGGCGCGGTCATTAAGGTAATTGGCGTTGGCGGCGGCGGAAACAATGCTGTAAACAGAATGGTAGAGAATGATGTTAAGGGCGTTGAATTTATTGCTGTTAACACAGATAAGCAGGCTCTTCTCAGATGCGCTGCTCCCACAAAGATACTTATCGGCGAAAAGGTAACAAAGGGCAGAGGCGCAGGTGCCAACCCTGAAGTTGGTCTCAGAGCAGCCGAAGAAAATATTGATGATATCAAGGCAGCACTTGTTGATACAGACATGGTATTTATCACCGCAGGTATGGGCGGCGGTACAGGTACAGGTGCAGCTCCCGCAATCGCAAAGGTTGCAAAGGAAATGGGCATTCTTACAATCGGTGTTGTTACAAAGCCTTTTGCGTTTGAAGGTCCCAGAAAGATGGCTCAGGCAGAAATGGGTATTGAAAACCTCAGAAAGTGCGTTGACTCCATCATCATGATTCCTAACGAAAGATTAAAGTTCGTTTCCGAAACAAGAATTACACTTGCAAATGCTTTCCAGATTGCCGATGACGTTCTCCGTCAGGGCGTACAGAGCATTACAGAACTTATCAACGTTACATCCTTCATCAACCTCGACTTCAACGACGTTGGAGCTATCATGAGAGATGCAGGTCTTGCTCATATGGGCGTTGGCGTTGGTCAGGGCAAGGATAAGGCTGAACTTGCTGCAAAGGCTGCAATTTCCAGTCCTCTTCTCGAAACATCCATTACAGGCGCACGCGGCATCATCATCAACATTACTTCCAGCCCTGACATCGGACTTGAAGAAGTTGAATACGCTGCAAACCTCATCAGCAAGGAAGCAAATCCCGAAGCAAATATTATCTGGGGTGCTGCATTTGATACAAGCCTTGAAGATGAAATGAAGGTAACTGTTGTGGCTACAGGTTTTGAAGCTGAAAAGAAGGCGAGCGAAACAAGAGTTGTAAGACCCGTTGTTACACCCGTTGCAACTTCCGAAGACGTTGAAGAAAAGCCCGAAGATGAAACACCCTCCGATGGCGAAACTGTTGACAACAACGGCTTTGAAGAAGATCTCGGGAAGATTTTCTCCCGCCGAACAAACACTCGCTTCAATTTCTAATTGAATGAATTAAAGCACCGTGATTTCACGGTGCTTTTTATATACATATAAAAACAGAGCCTCGCGTGTGCGAGGCTCTTTGTGTTTAGTTTGCCGCTTGTTTAGTGATGTCTTGCTGAATCATGTTGATGTCGTCCTGACCTGTTACAAAGTCTAAGGTAGCATCTTCAATGACGCCTTCTGTCGGGTCAAGCATTTCTTCTTCGGTTGGGAGAATTGACTCGAGAACTTCGGCAGAGGTTTCTTCGGGAACAATCATTGTCGGAACGTAAACAAGTGTGTTTTCACTTTCGCCGAGCTTTGTCTGGTTGACTGCCATCTGATTTGTGCCGATGATGTCGTTGAGATTAAGCTCATGCCTGATTGAAATAATTTCGCTGTCTATAAGCTCTGTGTCAACAACCTCGCCGTTTACAGTCACTTTTGTAAATTCGTTGAATCTTTCGCCTAAGATGTAAGAGGTTCCGTCAATTGTGTAAATATCAGCAAGGTATGTCTTCATTACGCCGTACTGAGTATCGACTCTCGGGTAACTCGGAACAACAACTTCCGAGGCGAGATCCTTCAGGGATTTGTCCTCAAATATTGCATACTGATATGTGTGACGCAGATAGTGATAATCCTCAGTGTTGTTCTCAAGATTCATGCGATTGAGCTTGTTGATATCTCCGCTGTCAATGCCGACTTTGGAATAAATGTAGGAATATAACTGATATGTAGTCAAATCCTTGGCATCGGAAAAGTCAAGACCGCAGTTGTTCCAGATAATGTAGTCAGTCTGGTAGCAGTCGCCCTCTTTGAGCTTCCAGTACTTCTGTACCGAAAATGCGGGAAGATGGTCGCCGTAGAATACAAGAACCGTAGGCTCGTCAATGAAGCTGAGCTCAAGGATAAGGTTTCCAAGGAATGTATAAAACACAGTGAGCTGATTTACATAGTAGGTATAACCGGGATTTTCAGGGTTGAAGTCGTTGCCGGTAACACCGATTCTCGGCTCCTGACCTTTGAGAAGCTTGTTGTATCTCGATTCCGAGGGGTATCTGCCGTGAGGCTGAACGCTTATTGTGTAGATAAGGTCCTTGCCCTCTGTGGAATTAAGAGCGTCGAGGATGGGATCGAGAAGCATAGCATCCTTGCCCCAGTTTCTCTGGTTGCGAATTGTGACGGGAATGTTTTCAATGGATGAGAATGTGTCAAAGCCAAGATTCGGGAACACCTTGTTTCTGTCGTAGAAGGTACCCTTGTGGTTGTGAATGGCGTGGGTGGAGTAGCCGTAATCCTTCGCATTGTATGCCATGCTTTCACAGGTCTGATTCTGGAGAACGGAAAGATAGGGATATTCGGCAATACCGAAGAGGGAAACGTCCATACCCGTTATGATTTCAAATTCCGTGTTTGCAGTACCCGCACCGATGGAAGGAACGGTAAGTTTTCCGCCGGGCAGCTGTTCTTTAAGCATTGAGTAGATGGGGTGGGGATGAGCCGAATACTCGTAGCCCTCAATGTTAGTCACATCGTAGAAGGATTCGAGCTGAAGGAAAATGATGTTCGGCATGTCAAATAAATCTACAGCTTCGCTTTCGTCGGTGTTGTCAATGTTGACGGAGTGGGACTTGCCTGCCGAAACCTCTATGTATTCGTCAAACTTTTCTTCAAGGTGTGTTGTAACTTTAAGAGACTGCTCTTCTGTAAATTCCATGCAGAGATACTGAGGCATTTCCTTATAGCTTTCAATTACCTTGTCGTAGATGCTGTCAAGAAGCATGTCTTCGGGACTGAGCTTAACGAGCTCCGAACCCTCCTTGTCGCCTTTTGTCACAGCCTGATTTGCCTTTCTTCTGGAGTCATCATAGAGTCCGGGAGAGTAATTCTGAGGCTTGTCAATGCCGTTGTCAACAAGGGAATATAAGAAGCAGAAGGCAAAGCCGTGCTCGCGGTATTTGTTGGGAAGATTGTCAAATCTGTCGGCGTTGATAACAATGTTTGTGTAAAGTACAACGAACACTATGACCAATGACCAAAGCTCGATGGGGAAGAAGGATGACAGACTGAAGTGGCTGTCTCTTTTTTTGCACTTGATGTAGATTAAAACAAGAAGTGCTATTGCAAGGACAATTGCAAAACATAAGAGAACAATCTGGAATTTTGAAAAATAGTTGCCTATGATTTCAAAGGTTGTTTTTATAACTCTGAAGTCCGAGGCGTTAAAGGGAGTTGTTCTCTGACACATAAGGTAATAGCTGACAAAAATTACTGTGTACCACAGAATTGATATAAGCGAGAACGCAAAAGTTCTTTTTCTGAAAAAGTAAATTAATGTAAAAGAAGCAAGTACAATTAAAAAGTTGAGCCCAAAGACTAGGGGGGCATCGATTATCATGCCGAAGGCTTCTGCAAAGCTTTTTCTCAAAGCTGCTTCCAAAAATATGTTAATTGCAAATGAGTAGAATAACAGAAATATGAATGACGGTACCGAGGCACAGATAAGACTGTCAAATTTTGAAAGTCCCATGCAGACGGTGTTCTTTACCGCAAGTAAAAACCGTAAAACAATATTGTCTTTGCCGATTTTGAATTTCACTTTTGTACTGCCTCCTTGATAATAAATAACGGACGTCGGTAAACCCGCGTCCGTTATCATTGAGTAAATTATAATGACAAAATCTGACGGATGCGAAGAATCACATGAAACTCATATATTCTTTGCAACATTGATTGTCTTTTGACATCCATCCGCCTTTGTCTGCCGATGGTTCTGATTATTCAGCAACAACAGGTTCAGTTTCGGGAGCAACTTCAGGTTCAACCTCGGGAGTTACCTCGGGAGCTGCTTCAACTTCAGCTTCAACTTCGGGAGCTGCTTCGGTTTCTGCATCAAGATTTGCACTGCTGCTTTCGGGAACCTGTTCTTCGAGGTTTGCACCGCTTGCGTTAGCTTCTTCCTGAACTGCAAGGTATGTGGGGCATTCTTCGATAGTAGCTGCTTCGTGTTCGGGAGAACCGCACCATGCACAGGGTTCGGGCTGAATTACATAGAGAATAATAACAAGAATAACAAATATGATTGCAACGATTGTTGTAAGCTTGTTGAACATAGCGTCCATGCTCTTACCCTTTGTCTTGCCGAAGAATGTTTCAGCACCGCCTGCAATAGAACCGCCAAGTCTGTGATCCTTGCTGCTCTGCATAAGAACGGATATTACAAGGAATACCGCCATAACTATTAATAAAATACCAATTATTGTGGTTGCCATTTAAAATTCCTCCGATGTAAATATACTTTAAACGTGTAGTCCATACACAACGCAAATTATTATATCATATATTTTTTGAAAATACAAGACATTTTGCGAATTTTTTTGAAATAATTCTTTAATTTATTCCTTGTTTTCGGCAGCTGCTTCCTTGAATGTTGCGGCTATTGCCGAAAGGTTCTGAAGCTCAGAGGGAATAATGAGTTTTGTTGCCTTTCCGTCGGCAACCTTTTCGAGTGCTTCAAAACTCTTAAGCGTAAGTGCCTTTTCGGAGGGATTTGCATTGCTTATAAGCTTTAAGCCTTCTGCGATGGCGTTCTGTACCTTGAGAATTGCCTCAGCTTCACCTTCAGCCTCTCTGATTTTGGCTTCTCTTTTTGCCTCTGCTCTCAGGATTGCCGCCTGTTTTTCAGCTTCGGCTTCGAGTATCATCGATTCCTTTTTACCTTCTGCAATGAGGACAGCTGATTTCTTTTCGCCTTCTGCCTGAAGAATCTTTTCTCTTCTTTCACGTTCTGCTCTCATCTGCTTTTCCATGGCATCCTGAATGTCCTTGGGAGGCATGATGTTCTTGAGTTCAACTCTGTTGATTTTGATGCCCCACGGGTCAGTTGCCTCGTCAAGGATTGCGCGCATCTTTGTGTTGATAATGTCGCGGGATGTGAGAGTGCCGTCAAGCTCAAGGTCGCCGATAATGTTACGCAGTGTTGTTGCAGTGAGGTTTTCAATGGCAAGCATGGGACTTTCAACGCCGTATGCATAAAGCTTGGGATCGGCTATCTGAAAGTATATTACTGTATCAATCATCATGTGAACGTTGTCGCTTGTGATAACCGGCTGTGGAGGGAAGTCCACAACCTGTTCTTTAAGGGAAATAACCTTAGCAACACGGTCAATAAAGGGGAATGTGATGTGTACGCCCGTTTTCCATGTTGCCTTGTAAGCACCGAGTCTTTCGACAACAGCAGCCTTTGCCTGTGGAATAATTTTGATATTACCGAGAATAATTGCTATTACGATTACGAAAATAATAAGAAATACCGGCATGATTTACCTCCTGAAATATATTGTGATTTGAATTAGCTGTTTACTTCTTCTTTTTCCTTGATGTCCAGTTTTTCAACACGGAGCTTTACACCGTCAATGGCAAGAACCTTTACATATTCGCCTTTCATTACGGGTTGTGCATCGGCAGATATGTATGCCGACCAGCTGATGCCTCCGACCTTTACTCTGCCAACGCTTCTTGGGAGGAGGTCTTCTTCGGCAACCGCTTCCTTGCCGATAAGGGCGTCAATGTTTGTCTTTTCTGATTTTTTGTCAATGTTATCTTTGACTTTTTTGTAGAATAAGAGCATAAGAACAGCGGAAACAATGACAAACACCGGTATCTGAACCGATATAGGTACCTTGAAAATCGCAAGTACCATAGATAAAAGTGCCGCCGGTGCGAACCATATTGCCGCAAGGCCTGATGTTGTTACCTCAACGATTACGGATATTATCGCAATCGCAAGCCAGATATAGGTTTCCAAAGTGAATGCCTCCTTTTTAGTATACTTCGTCATCAAAGGATGATGCAAAATTGTTTAATACCGATGATATTATGTCAAAGCCGTATCCGTACCTTGACAGCTTTGCCTTGAATTTGTCCTTTTCTTTCCTGTCCGAAAGATTGATTCTTCCTGAAGATAAAAGCTTTTCGCAAAGCTCACGGCACAGTTCTTCAAAATCGATATTTGCACTTTCTTCGGCATTTTTTATATCCTCAGCCGAAAAGCCCTTTGAGAAAAGCTCGCTCTTGATTCTGTGAGGACCGTAGAGCTTGGAATTTGCGATGGAAAGGTATTTTCTAAAACAAAGATTGCCGTCGCTGATGATTCCGCCTTCACGCATTACTCTGAGGGCTTCGTCAATAACCTCTGCGGAATATTCCTTTTCACGCATCTTTTGCTTTAATACTTTCTCGCTTTTGTCTGAAAACTGCAAAAGGTATGACGCATATTTGATTGCCCGTAGCTTTTGTGACAGAAAAACGATAAGCTCGTCGTCGGAAAATTCTATGGGAAAGTCTTCCTCCGAAAGTTCCGAGAACCCAAGCCGTTTTGCATCGGCGAGGGTGATTGTGTATTTTTCCTTCAATTCGCATTCAAGGGTGACTTCCGAGCCACCCTTGGAATTGTATGATTTAAGTACTATCACTATTCGTCAAAATCCTCTGTAATAAGAATTCCCGATTCGGTAACGTTTTCTTCGTTGCCGAGTGCTTCGTCTGCGGCTATACCATTCTGGAGTCTGTCACGGATTTTTCTTTCAATTTCGTCTGCCATTTCCTTGTTTTCATCAAGAAGAATACGAACATTGTCTTTACCCTGTGCAAGTCTCTGCTCGCCGTAGTAGAACCATGAACCGCTCTTCTGGATGATGTCGAGATTCACCGCAATATCGATGATTTCGCTTTCTTTGGAAATACCTTTACCGTAGAGAATGTCAAATTCAGCTGTTTTGAAGGGGGGAGCAACCTTGTTTTTTACAACCTTTACTCTTGTGTGGTT
The DNA here is from genome assembly GCA_017620655.1 of Clostridia bacterium. Taxonomy (GTDB): domain Bacteria; phylum Bacillota; class Clostridia; order Oscillospirales; family CAG-382; genus UMGS1387. The sequence goes on from JAGAUT010000057.1 coordinate 34,102, forward strand.
GCCGCTCGCTTCTCCGCCGTCCTTGATTGTTTCAACTCTTCTTATGTCAAGACGTACAGATGCGTAGTACTTGAGGGCATTACCGCCGCTGGTGGTTTCGGGGTTGCCGTACATAACACCTACTTTAAGTCTTAACTGGTTGATAAAGATTACAATACAGTTAGATTTTGCAATAGCTCCCGAGAGCTTTCTTAATGCCTGAGACATAAGTCTTGCCTGAAGACCAACGTGCGCATCACCCATTTCGCCGTCAATTTCAGCTCTGGGAACAAGCGCTGCAACCGAGTCAACAACTACTACTTCAACCGCACCCGAACGTACAAGCGCCTCTGTGATTTCAAGAGCCTGTTCGCCGTTGTCGGGCTGGGAAACCATAAGTGAATCTATATCAACACCGAGTGCCTTTGCGTAAACGGGATCAAGTGCGTGTTCTGCATCAATAAAAGCCGCTTCACCGCCGAGCTTCTGAACTTCGGCAACAATGTGAAGTGCGACCGTTGTTTTACCTGAGGATTCGGGACCGTAGATTTCAATAATTCTTCCTCTCGGAACACCGCCTATACCAAGGGCAAGGTCAAGGGAAAGGGAACCTGTAGAAACTGCCGAAACGCTCATTGCCGTATTTTCGCCAAGCTTCATAATAGCACCCTTGCCGTAGCTCTTTTCAATCTGAGCAATGGTGGTGGCAAGAGCCTTTTGCTTGTCGCTGTTCTGTACTTCCTTAATATCTGTCTTTTTCATTTTAATCAAATCCTTTCACTCTGAAACTCTTGTCGACATGTATATTATACAACGATGGTTCCGAGTTTTCAATATTTACGGTATGACAATTTTTGATTCACTGTCCAAAAAATTACTCTTTGAGAGCCGCTATAACACCTGCTGTATCTGCAGCTTTGAATACGGCAGATCCGGCAACGATAACGTCAACACCGGCATCCTTTGCCAGGTGTGCATTGTCGGAAGTAATTCCGCCGTCGATTTCAATTTCGAGCTCTACTCCGAGCACCTGTCTCATTTCCTTAACCTGTGCAACCTTTTCAATGGTTTCGGGAATAAGCTTCTGCCCGCCAAAGCCCGGTTCTACCGACATTATAAGAACAAGCTCAAGACTGCTCATAAAGGGTTCGAGAACAAATGTAGGAGTTCCCGGCTTTATGGACATGCCTGCCTTTTTGCCCATTGCATGAATCTTGTCAATAACCTCCTGATGATTGTTTGTCGCCTCGTAATGGAATACGATAATGTCAGCTCCCGCCTTTGCAAACTGCTCAACATACTTTTCCGGCTCGACAATCATAAGATGTACGTCAAGAACCGCATCCGTTACTCTTCTTGCGGCTTCTACAAGGGGAATGCCGAAGGAAATATTGGGGACAAAAACACCGTCCATAACATCAAGATGCACATACTCGGCACCTGCTTTAGTAATCTTTTCGATTTCTGCACCGTACTTTGTGAAATCACACGCAAGCATTGATGGGGATACCTTGATCATGATAAATACCTCATAATGTTAAAATCAATATCTAGTATCATTTTACTATATAAACGCCTGTTTGTCAAGTGTATGTTGTATTTTGTCGTCCTGTCCGTATCTTTTGTCATATGTTCCGTAAAGGGCAATATTGCTTGACAAACATAAGAAAAAATGATAAAACAAATTTGAAACAATGCTTACTTATTTATATGAAGGGGAAGAAGTAACAATGAGCTGTAAAAATATGAAATTTGTATTTCCCGTTGACGGTGACTGCATAAATGAATATGACGGCAAAAAGGACGGGAATTCTATTGTAATAAATGTAAAGGTCAAGGCTTGTGAAAACAAGAATGTGCTTATCTGCGGTAAAAAAGCTGACTATAACGACGGAGTATATTCTGCCGAAGTTGCAATTACCGGCTACCGCAGCACCCTTACAGCCACGGATGAAAACGGCGACGAATGTAAGATTGCTGTGTTCAAGCTTAGTGACCCTGTCGGAAAATTCAGACTTTCCTCTGATGATAATATCCTGTTTTTACAGGACATCACAAAGAATAAGGATGTTTATAAGTCGATTTTTGAAAATCCCTATCTTGCTGTATATAAAAAGGCACACGACCTTTACGGTGCAAAGGTGCATCTCAATCTGTTCTATGAATTCATCCCCACAGAAGATTTTAAGGAACATACCGAATACTTTAATCTTACAATGATGACGGATAAGTTCAAGAGCGAGTTTGAAGAAAACAGCGATTGGTTAAAGCTTGCCTTCCACGCAAAGAGCGAGTATCCCGATATGCCTTATAAGAATACAACAAAAGAAGAAATAACCGAGGACTGTGTCAAGGTGTGCCGTGAGATAATCCGCTTTGCAGGCGAAAAGAGTATGAACAGCACGACAACAATCCATTGGGGTGAGGTGAACAGGGAAGGCGTAAGAGCACTTCGCAGCCTTGGCTTTAAATCTCTCACAGGCTATCTCACATATAATGCAGACGGAACGCCCCTTGTTGCCTACTATCTTGATAAAGAACAGGTAAAACACGCAGATACCCGTGATTTCTGGTATGATAAGGATGAGGATATGATGTTCGCAAGAATCGATATTGTCCTTAATCTTCACGATTATAAATGGGTTATGGAAGAAATGGAAAGAATCACAAACCATGACGGCAGACGCGGCTTTGTTTCCATGATGATTCATGAGCAGTATTTCCATGCCGACTATAAAGGCTACCTTTCTGATTTTGAAAAGAGGGTGCTTGATGCATGTAAATATCTTTACGATAGAGACTATAAGGGTGCACATGTTTCCGAAGTGGCTGAAGAGAAGCCACTTTGCAAAAGCTATAAAATATTTTGATTGAATAGTCCCCCCGACCCAAAAGGTCGGGTGTTCTTTTGCCGAAAATGCTGAATATTTATGTGGTTTAATGCTTTTTTGTGACTTTAAAAAATGCCGTTGACAATCCGAATAAGAATTATATAATTAAATAGAAAGAACAGCAAGAAATTGTGAAAAAAGAGCAACATTGTTTCTTGACTTTAAGCTTTTGTGATGATATATTTTATGTGCAAATCAAAGAAGGGATTTGCGTAAGGAGGACTTCTTATGAAAAAGAATCTGGTTGTTGTCGGATACGGCGGAATGGGTGCATGGCACGTTAATCACGCACAAAAGAGTGATGTTGTAAATCTCGTCGGTATATACGATATTAAAGAGGAAAGAAATGAAGTTGCAAGAGAAAAGGGAATCTTTGCATATGACAGCTTTGAAGAAGTTTTGGCTGATGAAAAGGTTGATATTGTAACCGTTGCAATTCCCAACGATTCTCATAAAAATGTTGTAATACGTGCTTTGGAGGCAGGTAAGAACGTAATCTGCGAAAAGCCTGTTGCAATGAATCTCAGTGAGCTTGACGAAATGATAGAAACAGCCAACAGATGCGGCAAAATTTTCTCTGTTCATCAGAACAGACGCTTTGATATTGACTTCCTTGCTATGAAGCAAATTAAGGAAAGTGGAGAAATAGGTCAGCTTATCAATATTGAAAGCCGTGTGCATGGTTCTCGTGGTATTCCCGGTGACTGGAGAGGCAAAAAGGAACACGGCGGCGGTATGCTGCTTGACTGGGGCGTGCATCTCATAGATCAACTGCTTCAGATGATGGACGGAAAGCTACAGAAGATTTACTGCGAATTTGATAATATAACAAATCTCGAAGTCGATGACGGTATAAAGCTCACAATGATGTTTGAGAACGGTCAGAAGGCACTTGTAGAAGTCGGTACATATAATTTCATTGAAATGCCGAGATTCTATATGAGAGCCACTGAGGGTACAGCTATTATCGATGGATGGAACGATAAAGCAAAGGTTGTAAAGTGTACAAACATGCATGAAAGCAATGTTGTTCCCGTTGTGACGGCGGCAGGTCTTACAAAGACAATGGCACCGAGAACCGATGCCACAACAAAAACATATGAAATTGAACAGCCAAAGAGCGATGTTCACGATTATTACAGAAACTTTGTAAAGGCTGTTGACGGAGTAGAACCTCAGCTTGTCACGCATTCTCAGATGCGCCGTGTAATGAAGGTTATGATGGCGGCATTTGAATCTGCAAAACTCGGACAGACAGTGGATTTTGACGATAATAATAACTGAATACAGGAAAATCCCCGATGTCGGCGTTTGACATCGGGGATTAGTTTTAATTGAGCAATTGGAATTGTTTTCGCACTGATATTGAATGGTGCTAAAATCTTTTCTTTTTGCTTACTCTTTCTTTTCAGCAAAGAAAAAGTAAGTTATTCAATAACAATACAACCCATTTCCTGGGCGCCGATTTCAAGATAGAGTTCAGCAAAGCCGTCAACCACCTTGTATTCGAGAGGTCTTTCATTCCATGCGTCGTAGTAGGTTGCACCTTCTGTGTAGGGAACTCTGAGAGCTTTACCTCTGAATGTGGAGTAGGCTCTGTTGTAGACAGTGTAAACAATTCTGTCCTTTGAGGGGAATTTGTTCATGCAGATAGCAGGCGATTCTGTTTCAACCATCATTTCGGGATAGTCGGATGTGAAGCAGTCCTGATACTTTTTCTTGAGCTTATACGCATGAACAGTAAAGTCCTGACCTCGGCTTTCTTCGCAGTCCCAGAAGGAGTCGTAGATTGCTTCTGCATTGAAGAATAAGAACTTCTGAGGATGCCACGAGATGTTTCTCATTGCCATGGGAAGAATGAGCTGAACAATCTTTGGGAATGCAAAACGGTATGCGTGCATGAATACACGGGAAAGCCTGTCATCACCGTCATTTGCTCTCTTTGTTGTTTCAATCATGTCAACAATGGAGTCGAGAATGTAGTAGGAAATGTTGCAGTCGATGTATCTTGCATTTACGTCTGCCGCCGCATATTCGCCGTAGAGAACAACCTCTTCGGGCATGATGTCTTTTAAGCGTGAGATGTATTCTCTGTCTGTCTTTAAAAGATTTGAGGGAATGTGATGTCCGTGATTGTCTGCATAGCATCTGTTGCCTATACGCAGTGAAAACTCGTCAACATATATAAGAGGAATACCGGTTTCCTTGTAGAGCCTCGGATACATCGAGAGGGATGCTTCTCTGAAGCTTTCTTCTGCATGACACATTCTGAAAGAGTCGCCGCAGATGCCGATAGGACCGCCCCATTCGCTCTTAACCATACTTGTATCCTTGAAAAGATTGAACTTTTCATAGGAGTTTGAAAGAAGCGTGGGATGCATATAAAGCGAAATCTGAACGCCCATGTTGTCACGGATGTCGTGAAGTGCATTCTTAAAGGGCTCAAGACCGCCGTAGAAATCATAGTCTTCCTTGTCATAGTTGCCCCAACGCTGACCGTATTTTCCGTTACGCCAGGTGCAGCACCATGACCACATATGAAGAATGTCGGGATATACGCCCGTAATGCCCTTCTGTTCTTCGAGTATCTTTCTGAAGTTAAACTGCTTGGTGTCGGGATTGTACCAGCAGGGCCAAGCACACATATCTTCTGTTTCAAAGAAGTCGGTGATTTCTGCAAGCAGCCAGAAGCATTCTCTGTACCACTGCTTGTCCTGACACTTATAGGGTGTATACCAGGATTCAAGCCAGGTCTTGTAAATCTTAAAGGATTCTCTCCAGTCGCCGCTGTGTGCCGTTATAAGAGCAGGGGAAGCAATAAATGTACCTCTTGACTCAATGTCGCCGTACATGTAAGGATATTCTACATATAATTCAAGACCGCTTTCGTCTTTGGTAAGGGCATACTTACGTGTAATAAGCTCTCTTTCCTGTGTAGAAATACAGATACCGCCCTGCATCTTTGGAGAATATATGTCCATAAACTGCAAGGGGAAAGAGGGAGCAGATTCCTCATACATAAACATTGTTTCGTTGCTGTTGAGGTTCTGATATTTGGGAAGATAGTACCAGTTGTCGGCAAATGAACCAAAGTCTACTGTCGGAATACATGGGAACATGATACCCTTCTTGAACTCAGTATCTGTCATGTTGACAATTTCAAGAAGCCACTTTATGCTGTCTTTTTCCGAAATGTCGGCAGTGATGTCAAAAATTGTACCTTCGTATTTGTATGTAATCTTTGCATAGTTGTCAAAGTACTGAATGTTCTGGAATTCAAATTCCTCATTTATTTCGCCGTTCTGTGCTCTTGTCTTGAGAATCGCACCCTTTGTGGCCTTCATGTCAGGGGTGTATGCGTTCTTCATGTCAATAAGGTTAAGACCATTTGAAAGGTCGATAACCATTGAAATGGCACAGTTTCTGATTGTGAGAACCTTGCCGTCAAGCACAAATCCCTTTTCCTTGGGTATTTCTCTTACGATTACCTCATCTTTTTCGGGAATGAGCATGTCGGGATATAGCCTTTCGTCTGTTTCGTTTACGGTAACTGCCGCAAGGTTTACGTCTGTGTCGAGGTTTCTGTTGTGTATAATAAGACTTTCAACTTCACCGTCGCAGGGAACCGCATAAACACTTACGTCGCCCTGAATACCGTGTCTGCCTGTACAGAGATTCAAGGGTAGATGGGTGTCGCGTCTTCCGTCCTTGTATACGACCTCTGCCATAAAGTACTCAACGTCTTCAACTGTAAACGGAATGCTCAGATCGACATTTGCCTGACCTAAAATCGTGGGGTCTGAACCGTAAAGAAGACGGATGTGACGCTTACCGGAAAGAGTGAGAATGAAGTATATTTCACTTGCCTTTTTGTTTATATCAATAACCGTTTCACCGTCACGGCTGACAGCACGGCAGATTCTTCTCTTGCACTTTTTGCCGAAGTTTACGATTTCCTCGTCATTTTCTGCGGGAACAGCAGGTGCGGCAACAAGATTCTTGCCGTCTACCTTTACATTGAAGGGAACACCGTAAAGCGAGATATTCTCTTTGTCAAAATAGCGTCCTGCATCGTTAAGTGAATCAAATTCCGAAAAGTCGTATTCCATGTCGAATTTGTCTGAAATGTCAATTGGAGTAAAGGGCTTTGCATCTGCCGAAGCACCCTTTTCGCAGCATACGGGAAGCTCATCTTTTTTGCAGGTGTAGAGCTTTGTGATGTTGAAATAAGCTTCGGGGAGCTTGTCAATGCGGAAGCTCATTCCCATTGAATCAAAATTTCCCTCGGGAGCTTTTACAATAATTGTATGGCTCTTTTTGTCGCAAAGCATGTCGTCAAAGCGGAATAGGGGAGTAATTTCCTCGCCTTTTTTGAGTGACATGAACGGTCCCTGATAAACGTTAGGTGTACGCTTTATGCCAAAGCAATCGTACTCGATTACAACATATTCCTCAAGACTGACAGGACCTTCTGCCGTAAAAGTGTACAGAGGATTATCCATAAGGAATTTTTCGCCGATAGGTGCTCTTTTTGCAAGAAACTTTACACTTTGATTGTCGGATGTTTTTACAACGCCGTTTGAGCTTGTAAAGCCGATGTTAAGTAGATTGTTCATAACAGCCTCCCAAAATTATTATCTTTGCTTGAATTATACAATAAACGATTGTTTTAAGTCAATAGATTTTGATAATTTAAAGAAACAAATTTGAAACTTAGTATTGCTTTATGAGTTGCTAAGTGATACAATGAAAACAAATCCGGACAATGAGGTGAGTGGTATGTCAGAACTACCGGTGCTCAGAGAGGAAAGAGCAGAATATAAGCATTTTCCGACACTGTTTCAGAACTTTATTTTTCGAAACTGGGAAAGTGTACCGACTAAAAAAATCGCAAAGGTTCTCGTAACAGACGTGGAAACTGTCAATGAACTTGCGGGAGACATGGGGCTTCGTGTGCCTGCAAAGTATAATAAAAGGTACAGTGAAAGAGGATATCTTACAATAATCCGTAATAACTGGCACCTTCTGCCGTATAGCCAGCTTTCGGAGCTTGTTGACCTTACCCAAGATGAACTTGCCTTTACTCTTCGCGAAGAAGATTTCTTTGGCATAAAGCTCGGGCAGTTCAAGCCTGATGTAAAGCCTCTGAAATACAGACCTCTGACAGATGAGGAAAAAGAAAAAACAAAAAATATCAAAGAAAAACTGCTGTCAAATCTTCCTTCTTTCGGCAAGGAAACATCGGCTGAGGACTTTGATTTTCTTGATGACTTCGGCAAAGAGGAAAAGCTGTCGTATAACGGTGAAAAGCGTGCAGTAGTCCTTGACGAAAAATGGGGAATTGACGATAAAACAAGCGGTAAATACTCCGAATATTTCAAATCCTTTGTCAAGCAAAACGCAAATTTTTCCCTTGACGGAAACGAAAAACATATAACCCTTGAAGTGATTAAGGACGAGAGCAAAAAGACAGAAAGCCACAGTATATCAATTACAAAGAACGGCATTAAGATTACCGCTGTTGATGAAGTAGGTGTACTCAGGGGACTTCAGTATCTAAAGACTCTTGTCAAAAAGAATAACAGCTTTTCCTTTGACGAAATGGAAATGGTAAGAGATACCCGCTTTGATATCCGATTCATTCACTCTTACTGTGCCCTTTTCGGCGACCCCTTTGCAGACGGCGGTGAATCGTCTTATCCCGATTCTCTTTTCAAGGAGTATTCCGAAATCGGCATCAACGGTGTGTGGATTCATTCGGTGCTTTATAAGATGTACCAGTTTCCGTGGGATAAATCCATTTCCGAAGGCTGGCAAAAGAGACTCGAAGGTCTTAAAAATCTTTGTGACAGGGCAGAGAAGTACGGCGTCAAGATATATCTGTATATAAATGAACCGAGAACAAGACCCAAAGCGTTTTTTGATAAGCACCCCGAGCTTCTCGGATATATGGATGAATCAGGAGAGGGAACACTTTGTACCTCAAAAAAGCCTGTTCAGGACTATCTTTATAACGGTATAAAAACCATATGCGAGGCAGCACCCAATATCGGCGGATTTCTTACAATTACGGCAAGTGAAAATAAAACAAATTGCCTTTCACATTCCATAAAGAATTTCACATATTGTCCCATATGTAAAAACAGACCTCAGGAGGAGGTTTACGCCGAAGTCAACGGTATAATAAAAAAGGCGGCTGAAAGCGTAAATAAGGATATCGAGGTTATTGCATATGACTGGTCGTGGACCAGGTGCAACGACAGATGGGATACAGTTAAGAGAACTGCCAAAACAGGCTCGAGAATAGTCTGCGTCAGCGAAGAAGGCGTAAGCAAAAAGTTCGGTGACACCGAAACGTCTGTCATCGACTATTCCATAAGCCTTGTTGGTCCTGGTGAGACGGCAAAGAAAACATGGAAGACGTGCAAAGAGGTCGGCGGCAAGACCTTGGCTAAGGTGCAGTTCAATAACTCGTGGGAATGCTCGACAATTCCCTATATCCCGACCCTTGACCTTGTCAAAGAGCATATGGACGGAATATGCGAAAATCCCGTTGACGGTCTGATGCTGTCATGGTCTCTCGGCGGTTATCCCTCCATGAACCTCAGAGCCATGAGCAAATACTACTTCGGACAAGAAAACGACGGCGATGTATATGAGGAAATATTCGGACAGAATGCAGAAGCTGTGCGCCGTGCAACAGCCGCTTTCAGCAAGGCTTTCCGTAACCTGCCTTTCCATGTACATACTGCATATCGCGGACCTTTCCAGATGGGTCCTGCAAACCTTTTGTTCGAAAAACAGACGGGACTGAAAGCTACCATGACGGGATATCCCTACGATGATATTGAAGCATGGCGTGCGATTTTCCCTCTTGACGTTTATGAAAACAGCCTCAGAACACTTTCCGAAATCTGGAAAGCGGGACTTGATAGATTGCTCTCGGATGCTGTGATTGACAGCGAAAACATCAGTGAATTTGTCGAGATTGCAACGGCAGGCTACTGCATATACAGAAGCAGCTATCTTCAGACAAAGTATAGCAGACTGCGTAATGAGTATCTCGACGGCAAAAAGGAAAACAAAGCTGAAATCCTCACGGTTCTTGATGAAGAAGAAAAGCTTGCTGCGATGATGTATGATGTTGCATCAAAGAATTCCACCATCGGCTTTGAGTCGGCGAACCATTACTTTTTCAACAAGTACAGCCTTGCAGAGAAAATCGTAAATATCGAATATCTAAAGGAACACTTCGGATAATAAATCAAGACGGACTGCTTTTGCAGTCCGTCTTTGTGTATGTTTTTAAAATTCAAAAATAGCAAATCCCGCCGCAGGAACAGTGACATAATACTCCTTGTCGTTTGCTTTTTCAATTTTTACATCATCCGAGCAAAGCTTCAATTCCTTAAGCTGTGCTTCGTCTTTGAAACTTACCTTTACACAACTGTCGGCGTTTCTGTCAAGTGTGTCACCGACAGGTCTTGCTCTGTAGTTGCCTTCGTTGTTGAAGATTGAAAGATATCTTGTTCCGTCTGAACTCTTCGAAACAATCCAGTGAAGCCCGCTGGCAGTAACAGGCATGATTTCCTCGCTTCTCGCTTTGATATCGTGCTCGAGTTTTTCAAAGCTTTCGCTTGTAAATACTCTGTACTTTTCACCGTACATTCTTGCAACACGGCTGTCTGGCGAGGCATCGATGAGGGTGTCATACTTTGAAAGAACTTCATCTGAAGCATCTTCGTAAATAATGTCAAACAAATCGCCGAAACGTGAGTTTGTCATGACGTGACCTTCGTTGCCGTATCTTTCACCGTAGCTTTCGTACATGAGTTTCAAAACGTTTTCAACGTGACCGTTGAAGGCTTTCTGCTTTTCGCCGAGGACGATTCTCATGTATGTGTCGCTGAGTTGGCCGATTTTGCGTACTCTGAAGGGATTGTGTATTTCAATGCAGGAATACTCTTTGGGCAGAACAATTGCAAAGGGAATAACTGCTTTTACGTTTTTGTGATTCCTTGCAAAGTCAATAAATTCTTTCTTTGCAATGCCGTATTCCGAAAGTTCAAAAGTGTTCATGTCGGAGTAGGAACAGTTGAGTCCCCATTCTTCGGCAAGATAGTCAGCACCGCTCATGAGTGAGTAGTAGTAAATTCTCTTCTGAAGAAGTCTTGATGAGCCTCCTGCAGAGCCGTGTTCGGTGAAGTTGTCGGGATGCTGCTCCTGAGAAAGATACCATTCGTTTGACGGGTCGTCGTTGAAGCAGGGCATGGAGGCATCGAATTCTGTGGGTGCTGCAATCCATGTTTCGTAGTAAGTACCCCATTTTTTGCCGGAGTTTTCTGCTGTGCTTCTTGCCGCGGCAACTGCAATTCTCATGTCAGCAATCTGCCAGCCTACTTCGGGCATAAATGTCTTGACACCCAGCTTTTCGTAGAGCCTGTTCATGAGGAAATAGCTGTCGCAGGGGAGCATATGTCCGAGGGTTTCATCCATTCTCAGTCTGTAGATGTCCTCAAGCTGACAGAGGAGCTCCTGTGTTGTTTTTGCTTTCTTCAACGGTGCATAATATTCAGGTGTTCCGTGTGAAAGATTGTAAAGAGGCTTCCCGTCGGCAATGTTTGTAAGCTTTGTGATAAGTGCCTTTTTGAGTTCTTCCACGTCATAAGGACCGTCGTGTCCCATAAGCTCGGGAATTCTTTTCCAGTCAGAGTCTGTAATGTTGCTTGCAGACTCATGAAGCTGAAAGCCTAAAAACCAGTCTCCGAGAATGCTTTCGTATTCACGGATAAGGTCTTTGTCAAAGGCGTATTCGTGATATGTAATACCGCCGGTAATTCTGTCAACATAAAAGGGGATTTTGTTTTCCTTTATCATTGAATGAAGTCTTGTTCCCTTTGCAGCAAATTCGTTGAATTTAAGCTCACCGGGGACGGAAAAAGCGTGCTGGATTTTGAATCCCGAGTCTTCGTTGAGAAGATTGTTTTTTACTAAACCTTCGTAACATTTTTCGTTGTAAACATGAAAAAATTTCATATGAGTGCCCTCCGTAGCTGTTATGTGTTTATTATATCATGACGGAGTAAAAAATCAAGATGTTTTTGGTTTTGTTTTTTGAATAATGTATTCAAACAAGTAGGATTTACCCTTGACAAAACTTGTGTGTTGTGATAAAATATCAAAGTCACGTTGAGGTGTAGTGCAGTTGGTAGCTGCGGAGTCGAGCACTGCCGAGCAGGGCAGATAAAGCGAGACGGAGCAGTGGAAAAACAACGAGCCGAAAGGAGCGGACTTGCCGTGCCGAAGCGGCGACTGTGTTTTTCACAGTTTTCAGACATTGCACTTTTCACGGACATTCTGTAACAGCAATATTATATTTCGAGGTGTAGCGCAGTTGGTAGCGTACGTGGTTTGGGACCATGGGGCCGCAGGTTCGAGTCCTGTCACCTCGACCATATCGAGTGTTCATAACGTGTATGAAGTTATGAACACTCGATTTTTTTGTTTTTATGCAGTTTTAGTTGTTCTTAAGTATTCAACTTCAACACCTTTTCTTGTGTTGACTTTTATCTTGTCAAAATTCTCCGGCATATCAAGCTCACCAATGAACTTGTAATGTATTATTACCGATTGAGTGCGGTTTAATCCTGTGCCTTCTACTGCATACACCTCAATTTTGTCGATTAGTTCCTGAAGAATCATAGGTGTAACCTCATTCATTTCTGCAAAGCTTCTTACACAAGAGAGAAAATGCTCCTTGCCTTCACGCACTTCGCTTATCTTTGCAAGCTGCTGATTCAGTTCAAGAATCTTCTTTTTAAGCTCGTCACGTTCAACCTC
>JAGAUT010000058.1 GCA_017620655.1 Clostridia bacterium
AGAGAAATCGAAAACATTGTTGAGTTCCTGAAGAACGGCAAGAAGTACGAATACGATGCCGACATCATCGAAAGCATTGAAAGAGAAGCGGCTCGCTGCGGAGAAAAGAAGAAAGGCAGAGGCAGTGCCGATTCCGACGGAGACTTTGACGGTGAAGACAGAGATTCAATCATGTCAAGCGATGACGCAATCCTTCCTGCAATTGAAATTGCGGTGGATTCGGGCTCTGTTTCAACATCACTCCTTCAGAGAAAGCTTTCTCTCGGATACGCAAGAGCTGCAAGAATTGTAGACAAGCTTGAAAAGCTTGGTGTTGTAGGCCCCTTTGAAGGCTCAAAGCCCCGAAAGGTGCTTATCACAAGAGAAGAGTTCCTCGAAATGAGAATGAATTTTGAGGGTTCTGACGAATAAAGCCTATGACTAAAAGACAAAAAAGAAAGCTTTTAATTTACATCGTTATACTTATCATTGCCGCAATCGGCTTTATTTCCGACAGAATTGAAAAAAGCACGGTTGTGGAAGACATTCCCGAAAACACACCTGTTTCATACAGCTATGTGCATTTTCTCGATGTCGGACAGGGTGACTGCACCCTCATTGAAACCCACGACGGAAAGTTCGGTCTTATTGATGCCTCTACACAGAATGCGTCATATAAAATTCTGAATTACCTCGAAAACGAGGGGGTTGAGGAACTGGAGTTTGTTTTATTCACCCATCCCCACGAGGACCACATCGGCTGCGGAGACGAGGTGCTTGAAAACTTCAACGTCAAAACGGTATATATGAACGACAAGACCGAAAATACCGCCGCCTACCACAGACTTATAAATGCGGTTTCACAAAGCAAGCAGGAAAAGGGCACAAAGGTTTTAAGACCCTTATACGGCAACACCTTCTTCTTAGGTGACATCAGGTTTGACGTACTGTCTGACGGAAGTGATTTTGAGGGGCTCAATGACTCAAGCATCTGCCTCAGAATGGAGCTTGGCAAAAGCACCTTTATCTTCACGGGAGATGCCGAAAAAATTGTTGAGTACAGTATCCTCGAAAAAGGTATAAACGTCAGTGCCGAGGTATTCAAGCTCGGTCACCACGGCTCCTCAACATCCAACAGTGATGCGTTTCTCGACGCCGTAAGTCCCGACATTGCCATAACCAGCTGCGGCATTGACAACGACTACGGTCATCCCCATGACGAGATTGTTGACGCCATAAACAGGCGCGGCATTATACACAGGCGTACAGACCTCGACGGCGACATTCTTCTCGCCTTTAGTGAAAATACAATCAGTATTCTAAAAAACTGATTCTTCAAGATAAAAACTTCCAAGGCTCATGCTGTCGGTAGAGTAATCCACCTTTGCCGTATTATTTCCGATGGTTATCCTGTAATTCAGTTTAAAGCTTCTGTCATCGGAGGTTGTTATATAAATATCCTCTGTCGGTACATATTTTGTAAAGCCGGCATACAGACAAAAGCTTTCCTTGTCTGCAATTTCGCGGCTGCCAAAGGTATCAAAGGCAAACGAGTGCATATTCTTATGGTCTTCCCAGTCGAGACTGTCGCATAAGGTTACGGCAATATACTCTTCGCCGTTTTCGCTTGTTGCCGTCACAAGGCATCTGCCGGACTTAGAGGTATATCCCGTCTTTACACCGATAGCTCTCGGATAACTTCTGAGAAGACGGTTATGATTTGAAAAATAACGGCTCTTTTCACCGCCCGTCACATAGCTTTTTGCCGACACGAGCTCTCTGAAAAGGTCGTTTTTCATAGCTTCTCTTGTAATTACTGCAAGCTCGTAGGCTGTCGTATAATGGTTTTTATTATCAAGTCCGTGAGGATTTTCAAAATGGGTATCAACAAGTCCCATCCCGCGGCACATTTCATTCATTGTATCGACGCACGCCTGTACCGATCCGAACACCCCTTCGGCAAGAGCGGTGGCAGCATCATTCCCCGATTCAAGCATAAGTCCGTAAAGTAAGTCGAGTACGGTGATTTTCTCACCTGCAGCAAGGTAAATCGACGAGCCTTCGACTCCTGCTGCCGACAGTGAAACTGTAATAACATCTTCTGGCGATGAATTTTCAATCACGGCAAGGGCTGTCATTATTTTGGTGGTACTCGCCATTGGAAGTCTTACCGATGCATTTTTATCGTAAAGCACCGCTCCGCTTGCGGCGTCAATTATCACCGCCGCCTTTGCATTTTTACAAAACTCCACATCCAGTGTTTCGGAGTGAATAAGCGGTGTTGTTATACTGACACGCAGATCACTGTCCTCCGTTTTACGAATAACAAAGCTGACGATAAAAACTGCGGCAATCATTACAACATTAAACAAAAAAATATATTTATACGAATACCGTCTCACAAAACCCGCCTCCGAATCTTAATACTACATTATATGATGCGAAAGGCTTTTTATGAGATATAAAGAGGAATGTATTTTGATGGACTACACATTCAACACACGAAGAATTTTAAGCTATACACGCCGTGCCGTTGACGACTACAACATGATTGAGGACGGTGACAGAATTGCCGTAGGGCTTTCGGGAGGCAAGGATTCTCTTGCTCTCGTCTGTGCTATGGCAAATTTAAAAAAGTTCTATCCGAAAAAGTTCGAGCTTGAGGTTATAACCATGGACCCCGGCTTTTACAAAGCAGGCTTCGGAAATGAAGTGGAAACAAAAAAATCCTTTGAGGCTCTTTCGGATTTATGTAAGCAGCTTGAAGTTAACTTTACCCTCTTTGAAACCGACATTGCAAAAATCATTTTTGAAATACGCAAGGAAAAGAATCCCTGCTCGCTCTGTGCAAGAATGAGACGCGGCGCACTTCACACCCACGCCAAAGAGCTTGGCTGCAACAAAATTGCCCTCGGTCATCATTTCGACGATGCGGTTGAAACCTTCATGATGAATCTTTTCAACGAAGGAAGAATAGGTTGTTTTTCCCCGGTCACATACCTTGACAGAATGGATATCACGCTTCTTCGTCCTTTGGTTTACACCCCCGAAAAAGACATCAAGTATTTTATCAATCACTCGAATCTTCCTGTACTTCAAAGTTCCTGCCCTGCCGACAAGGCTTCTGACAGAGAGAACATAAAGCAGCTTCTTCGGTCGCTTGACAAAGAAAACAAAGGCATAAAGTACCGCATATTCGGTGCAATGCAGAGGGCCGGCATCGACGGTTACAAGGAAGGTGGAGAGTACA
Source organism: Clostridia bacterium (assembly GCA_017620655.1). Lineage (GTDB taxonomy): Bacteria > Bacillota > Clostridia > Oscillospirales > CAG-382 > UMGS1387. The sequence continues at coordinate 3,230 of JAGAUT010000058.1, forward strand.
AAACTCCCAAAAATTATGAAGACATTCCCGAATAAAAAGTAATAACTCCTCCAATTTTTGCATATACTTAAGGTAGAGCAAAGAAAAGAGGGGTTTTATTTTGTCGGAAAATAAATCTTATTACAAGGAAACTGTCGAAAGATACTGCCACATTATAGGCAGAAACACCACATTCAGGCGATACACATCGTCAAGCGAAGGCAGATGCTTTGAATGTGAAAACCGGGACGAATGCGAAAAAAACGGCGGATGCAAGCATCATGTTTTTTCTAAATTCAACACAAAAAAAGAAGGCTGAATGCCTTCTTTTTTACTATTTATTTTTTGCCGCTCCAGCAATAAGTACAGAGATTTTCCTCGGGAAGTCCGGTAGCCTCAATCATATCGTCAAGTCTATGATAACGAAGGGATGTGAAGTGAAGCTCTTTTCTTATTTCTTCAACCATGTTATTATACTGCTCGCTTTCGGGGTCAGCATAAAGTCTCAGAAGCTCAGCATCAGGCTCTTTACCCTCAAGTCTTGTGATAACACGTCTTGTAATAAGCTCCATTTCGCTTGTTGAACGCGAGAAGTTGAGGTATTTACAACTGTACAAAAGTGGCGGACAGCCGACTCTTATATGTACCTCTTTTGCACCGCTGCTGTAAAGGAACTCTGTTGTTTCCCTAAGCTGTGTACCTCTTACAATAGAGTCATCTATGAGAAGAAGGCTCTTTCCGTCAATTAAATCATGAACAGGAATAAGCTTCATCTTGGCAATGAGGTTTCTCTTTGACTGCGTGGGAGGCATAAAGGAACGGGGCCAGGTGGGTGTATACTTGATAAAGGGGCGTGCATAGGGAATACCCGATTCTGTGGAATATCCTATGGCGTGAGCAATACCCGAGTCGGGAATACCTGCAACCAGGTCGGGCTTTACATCGTCTCTTTTTGCAAGAAGCTTTCCGCAGTTATATCTTACCTTTTCAACGCTCTGTCCCTCATAGGACGAGGAAGGATAGCCGTAATAAATCCAGAGGAATGTGCATATCTTTCTGTTTTCATCCTTTGGCGGAACAAGAGTCTTTACGCTATCAGAGTCAAACACAACGATTTCACCTGCTCCAAGCTCCTTATAATCCACATATCCGAGATTAAGAAGCGCCGAGGATTCAAAGCAGGCACAAAAGCCTGTGTTGTCTGCCTTTTTACCCATGATAACAGGAGTTCTTCCGTGTTTATCGCGGGCTGCATATATTCCGACGGGAGTAAGTATCAGCATACTGAGTGAGCCGTCGATAACTTCAAGGGCGTGCTTTATACCATCTACAAAATTTTCCTTCTGATTGATGATTGCCGCCACAAGCTCTGTCGGATTAATTTCACCGCTTGTCATTTCAAAGAAATGTGTTCCCTTTGAAATAATACCTTCTGCAAGCTCATTTGCATTATTGATTTTACCAACCGTCGTTATTGCAAAGGAGCCGTGATGCGAGCGTACAAATATGGGCTGGGGCTCAAAATCGGAAATGCATCCGATGCCCATATGACCTTTCATCTGACTGTAATCAGACGAGAACTTTGTTCTGAAAGGTGCGTTTTCGATATTATGAATTGACCTTTCAAATCCACTTTCCTCATCGTACACTGCAAGACCTGCTCTTCGTGTACCGAGATGTGAATGATAGTCTGTTCCGTAGAAAATATCAAAAATACAATCTTCCTTTAATGCCGCACCGAAAAATCCGCTCATATTTTACCTCATGATTCTGTATTGCTGTTTAAAAAACATAGTGAATAATATATAATTATATACTTGTTTTGTCTTTCTGTCAATAAAAACTTGTTAAATTTATATGCTAAAATTATTTGCACGTACAGCCGGCAAAATAGGCAAAATGACAAAAGAAAACGCCTCATATGAGGCGTTTCATTATTCTTCTCTTATCATGGGCTTTATACTTACGGCAGAGCCGTCGGATACTGCTATATCAACAACGCCTTCGGGACGTGAGTTTTCCTTTACGTTTCTCATAACAAACAATACTCTCGCGTTGTCTGCTTCATATGTAAAACCTCCGTCATTTCCGTCGTGCAGAGTACATTCACGCCTGAGCTTATAGCCATCGTCCTCTTGCTCGTAAAGATATACGTCAACAGCATATCCTTCGGGAAAAAGGTGTGAGCTTGTGTAGCTGATATTTCCATCGTCAACATGAAGGTTTTCCGCTTCAAGCATCAAAAGCTTTTGCCAATAGTCGCAGTCAAGGGTTTTGACACCAAATGCATCGGTGTGAAGCATGTCGTCATTCACCTTCTGACCGTAGCCCTCATTAATGAGCCTTGTACGCAGCGAAAAATCCGAGACGGTTGCAAGAACCTTTGCCATTTCTGCTCTTGTAAGATTATTATGGGGATAGAAGCTGCCCGATATATCTCCGTTGAAAATGCCGTTATAATATGCTTTGAGCACATTCTCACGGGAATGCTGTGGAATTTCGGCATAGTCGCTTATTTTCGCCTCGTAAAGGGAAAGAACATCTCTGTTATATCCCCCGCCGAGAATAAATTCTCTGCCGCTTCCGCCTATTTCGCCATAGACATTTTTTGCCTTCATGGACGAATCAAGCTCAAAGGACTCTGATATGCTTTCGGCAAATCTGTACCTTACCACAGGCGAGTTTGCTTCATCGGTATTTATATACGTTATAAGACCGTCATGCATTTCATACAAGCCGTACTCCTCGAAAAGCCCCAGCGTTGCCATCACCTCAAAATATCCCGCATACCACACGTTTTTCATGTCGGGCATTCTTTCGGCAATTCTATACATTCGTTTTACTGCCTCTTCTTCAAGTCCGAGATATCTTACGATAACAGCACTGCATTCGGCATAAGAAAAGCTGCTGTTCGGTTCAAATGAATCGGGTGTTTTACCCTTTATCATGCCCTTTGAGACAAGATATTCAAGATAGGGATAAAACCAATCCTCTTTCTTGACATCGGAAAAATCACCGATTTCAATCATCGTCTCTTCAGGCTCAGCAGTACTTTCGGATTCTGCATTTTCCCCCGCTTCCCTCTCGGCAAGAAGCTCATCAAAAAGCGACGAGTCGCCTGAGTCGGCATTTGTAGGGATTATCATCTGACCAAAGCAATAGCATGCCACAAGAAAAGCAACCGCTATTCGTTTGAACAATTTAAAAGACATTTTCACTTCCTGCTATTCTTTATTCAAGTGTGTCGTCAAATCCGCCGTCATTCACTTCGAAGCCGGACAAATCCTCGCCCTCATCGTTTGTTTCTTCCATGCCCTCGCCCGTTTCTTCATCGGGGATTTCAGGCACTTCGGGAACAGGAGCCCCGTGAATTCTGCACATGCCGTTTACCGCAGCACCTGCTTCATAGTTGGAATAACCTGTTGTTTCACCCTCGGAAAGAGTATACTTATAGAAAGGCGGTGATTCGGGGATTTCCTCATAGTAATGGATATCAACGTCTCTGTATGTGTAAATGGCATCCTCAATGAGAACGTCGCCGTGCATAAAGCTTCTGTTTTCCTCTCTTATGAGCGAAACGGGTCTGATGCTCGGGCAATCGTCATTTGCCATCATATTGCTTTCTGTACACCAGGGCACAACCACATGAACGTCACATGTTCTCTTAGGAATATTTTCTTCGCCGTAGTAATATCCTGTGCCGATTCTTGAGCCTCTCACATCGAGCGAACAGTTTTCACCCGGAAGCAATCCGCTGTCAAGGCAGAAAGATGCTGTTTTGAGTTTTGAAAAGTCAAATTCCTTGAGTTTTTCCTCTCCCGACGAAGCCTTCGCCAGAATCGGCTCATGAACCTTTGCCATAACCTTTTCCCACGCAAGCATTGCAGGGTTTCCGCTGAACTTATAAAGGCTCTTGGGAATATCATAACCGAACCAGCACGCACCTACATAATAAGGTGTAAAACCGCAGAAATAAAGGTCTTTATTATCGTTTGTTGTACCTGTCTTACCTGCACAGTCAACCTTGTTTTTAAGTGTAATTCTTGCCGCAGTACCGTTCCAGACAACATTCTCAAGATGCTTTGTCATAACAGTTGCCGTAGACTGTTTGATTACTCTGTCCTCTTCGGGAGTTCTTCTGTCAAGAAGAATTGTTCCGTCATTATTGAGAACCTTTGTATAGAGTCTCGGTGTTGAATAGTAACCGTTATTCGGGAATATTGAATAAGCAGCTGTCATTTCAAGCACCGTAAGGCCGTTTGTAAAGCCGCCCAGGGCAAGAGGAGCTATATTCTTATCTGCCTCAACAAGGCTGTCTAGGTGAAGCTTATTCTTTGCAAAATCATATGCATAGTCAACGCCCAGTTCATCCTTGATAATCTTCACCGCAACCGTATTCTTTGAACGGATAATCGCCTCATTTACACAGACTTTACCAAAATATCTGTTAGGCGAATTTGACGGCCAGTATTTATTCATCTTTTCCATATAAATGGGAGAATCGTCAAATACGGTGGAATAGTTGATAATTCCAAGGTCCATTGCAGGTGCATAGGAGGTCAGCGGCTTTATTGACGAGCCTACCTGACGCTTACTCATTGTAGCTCGGTTAAGTTCAAGTTTACCTTCCTTCTCGCCTCTGCCGCCCACAAGGCCCACAACCTCGCCTGTATACGGATCCATAAGCACCATTGCACTCTGAGGCTGTACGCCGTCGTCAACTTTCGCGAAGGTATCCGGGTCATTGAATACCTCCTCCATCGCCTTCTGGATTTCGGGGTTTTCGGTTGTATAAATCTTAAGACCGCCGGTGTAGAGAAGATTGAGTGCCTCGTCTCTTGTATATCCGTATTCCGTATTGAGGTCCTTTACAATCTGCTCAATGAGAGCATCGGTAAAGTATGAAAATGTTCCCTGCTGCTGGGTTTCTTCGTATGTTATATTAAGTACAAGATCGGCATCGATAGCCGCATCATATTCTTCCTGTGAAATTGCTTCAAGTTCAAGCATTTTATCAAGAACGAGAGCACGTCTTTCTTTATTGAATTCGGGATTTCTTACAGGGTCATATTTTGTAGGAGACTTGGGGATTGCCGCAAGTGCCGCACTTTCAACCACCGAAAGCTCGCCCACATCCTTGCCGAAATAGTACTTTGCCGCCGCACCCACGCCGTAATTACTGCGTGACAGGTGAATACGGTTAAGATACATTTCCAGCACTTCATTCTTGGTACGTTTTTCGTTGAGGCTCAGTGCTCTGAAGATTTCGGTAACCTTTCTCTGGATGGTTGTATCATCCTCACCCGTAACGTTCTTGATAAGCTGCTGGGTGATAGTCGAACCGCCGTAGTTATCACTGCCCGTTGCAAAGGAAAGCACAGCACCGAAGGTTCTTCTCCAGTCAACGCCGTTATGCTGTCTGTATCTTTCATCTTCTATAGCAATAAACGCATCCACAAGATGGGAGGGCATATCGTCATAGTACACCCAAAGGCGGTTTTCTGTGCCGTAGATTTCTATCGGCTCATATTCATTTCCGTTTTCGGTATACTTATCGTCATAGTAAATCCACGATGTCTTGCTCAAGTCATTACGAAGCTCTGAAGGCTCGATATCAAAATCATCGTCAATGAGGTAGTTATTGGCATAAATGGCAAATGTACCGCCGACAATAACACCGCATATGATGCCCATTATGACAAGGGTAAGCAGGATGCTGGATATGCATATAAGTGCCTTTTTCAGAAAGGATGCAGACGCACTTGTCCCCTTCTTGATTGCCTTCTTCGCCGTTGCCCTTTTGATATTCATGGTTGTATCAACCTTTATCTCACCGTCATCGTTTTGGGATTTTTTAGGGGCAGTAAAGGCTCTTGTTGAGTCTGCTCCCGACGGTTTTTTCGGGTTATTCTGATTATTGTCGTTATTCATAATACCTCCGCCTTTATTTTTCGGATTATTCGGATTGGTTGTGTATAATATCTTTTATTTATTCCCATAATAAACATATGGGAGGGAATAATAATGAACATTTTAAAAAACAGACCGCATACGGTATCCGCCGCCGCTTTCCTATGCTGTTTCTTTCTGGCATTGGCTGTCATTTTTCTCGGGATAAAATTCATTCCCGATGCAATAATCTACACCGCCGGTGCCTACGCAGACGATGTCTCACCTGCAGATGACGAAAGCACCGAGGGTCTTTACGACAGCATTTATATCATTCGTGAAAGCGGGCCGTTCAGTATTCTTTCCGAGGGTGAAAACATTTTCGTCTACTGCGAAAACACGCCTATATACAGAATAGACGCAAGGCTGTCCGAATTCCCGCCCTCCGACAAAGATGCCATTGTTTCGGGCATGTCGGTTTATGACAGGGCGTCGCTTTACGAAATAGTCGAATATATGGAAAGCTGATATGTAGCCTGCTTTTTGGCAGGCTTATTTATCGCAGTGTTTTCCGATTTTCATTGCGGTACATACAGCGACAAGTCCTGCTATCATACAGAGAATCACGGGCATTACCCTGATTTCCTTATTATAGCCGACGCTGTATTTCCACAGGGGAATAATCGCTTTATCGGATTTCACGCTAAGGTCAAAATTTGCCTTATTGCGCAGCGAAAGGCTGTTTATAAAGTTAAAAGTTCTTGTGATTTTTGTCTTTGTATCTTCCAGAGCTGTCATTGTTTTGTCCATGGTTTTCATTACAGACATTACTATTTCTCCTTTGCATACATTACTGAGTTTACAGCTATACCATCATAAATAAGTATACCACAAATATATTAAAAGTAAACACTATATTTTAAATAATATATAAAAAATAAGGACGGATTACTCCGTCCTCAAATTCTTTATTCAATTATCCGACAAGCTTTTCTACGCTTGCAAGTTTTACGCACACACAGAGAACATCCATTGCAGTTTCAAGCTCACTTACGGGCGGGAAACTGGGTGCAATTCTGATATTTGTATCCTTGGGGTCATTGTGATAAGGGAATGTTGCACCTGCATCTGTAAGAACAACGCCCGCTTCTTTTGCAAGAGAAACAACCCTCTTTGCACAGCCTTCGGGCACATCAAGGCTTACAAAATAGCCGCCGAGGGGTTTTGTCCATTCTGCAATACCAAGACCGCCTAAGTTTTCGGAAAGCTTCTTTTCGCATATTTCAAACTTAGGTCTTAAAATATCTGCGTGCTTCTTCATAAATGCAACAACACCGTCTGCATCCTTGAAGAACTTAAGGTGTCTGAGCATATTCATCTTATCGTGACCGATGGTCTGCATCTGCATAATGCTCTTGATA
>JAGAUT010000059.1 GCA_017620655.1 Clostridia bacterium
CTTATGTTTGCAAGGTCGTCACACAATCTCGGTCTGATATGAAAATTCATTTCATCAGCTTTGGCTTTGTAAAACTTTCTGTTAGAAAGAAAACCGCTTTTGAGTTTTTCTAAAAGCTCATTCACTCCGTTTTCTTTGTCAAGAAATTTTGCCTTCAGCATTTCAGTTGCAAGGAAAGTAAAGTGTGATAAGGTTCCTTCCTCTGCTTCCTTCTGATACTTTGTCAGCTCATTAAGGTTAATGTCACCGGGCTTAAGCTCAAGAGAAAGAAATCTTGCAACACCGCTTTCACCAACATTAGGAAGATACTCTGCAGTCATTATCACATTACACTGCGGTCTTTTGGCTGCTCTCTGTCTTCCGCTTTTATCAAGAGCACCTCTTGCTTCTCTGTTACATATTCCTCGTATGAGCGCCTGAGTGGTTGCATCCTGTGCCGATTGCTCTCTGCCTGAGCCGGGATGATAATCGTCAATGATAACTGCACAGTCCTTAAGAGTGAAGCAATAGTTCAGAATGCTTTTCGGTGTGTCACGGAAATTCATCGGGATATTGTCTTCATTGAACCTGCCGAAAAGGGAATTGATTAAAAGTGACAGCGTTGTTTTCATTGAGCCTGTTTTACCGTAAAGCATAATAACCGTTTTAGTTTCCTTACCCGCCTTTGCCATAAAGGTTCCGAGTATACTGACTAATGTGTAAGCGAGCATAGGAAACATAATCTTTTTAGGTGCAACGGAGTACGGTAAGACTTTCATCAGGTTCATTGTTTCTGTTACATCAGCATCAGTTTTAAATGAATAACCCTTTGTCTTTTCCGACAACTCAACCTCTGCGTTGCTGTTGCCCGGCATACAGAACTGCCAGCCCGTTGCAGTTTCCCACCAGCCTGTTGTACCGTAAATAGTTTTTGCTTCTGCGTACTTTGCCGTTGACTGAATCGCCTGACGAAGATTATCACGGTTGCCGTAGCCTGATTCAATAACGCAGTTGATACCCCAATGCTCCTGAGCCCAATCAAGCTGTGCGAAGTTTTTCAGGGGTACCGTTATTTTGCGAAGGTCATTACCTTTCTCGTCTGTGCCGACAATAGAAAGAAATCTTTCGTTCTCGGCTCCGTTGGTGCAGGTAACATCCTCGGTTATTCTTGCAAGAAAATTACTGAGCTTGATGTTTACCGGCTTACCGTTTATAGTCCTTTCAATATACAGCGAGTTGTTATATGCAAAGAACGGGTCTGAATAATATAAATAGTTTTCCAAATTTTCACCTCATTAATGGATTTATTTTCCGAACATCCGTACAATACGCACATAAACCAACAGCACAAAGCTTTTATCTGTTCGGGTTTTATCCGTACAATGTGCCACAGTGTACGCTACAAATACGAACAGCATAAGTCAATAGCACAGGGCTGTACAGCTATTTGTTCGGTTGTTCGGGTTTCAGATTTTTGTTGTAAAATGTTTACCCATTGTGTGTGGATGTTTTAAAACGCAACAACATAAAAGTATATTGCTTCTGTCCTTCTGCACTTTTTAAGCCTTTATTTTGGCGGCTTCAGGACATCATAAACATCCACCCGTGACCTTTTTGCAGACATATATTCTGCATTTCTCTGTCGCTGTTTCTTCCTTGCACAGTCGGGACAGAACTTCTGATTTCTGCCCGTCCGTTCAGTTTTCCTGCCGCATAAAGCACAGACAACCGTTTCGGCAGGTATCTGACCCGTAACGCTTTTCATAAGGGCTTTATCACTCGGCAACACACAGTCAAGAAAATATCTGCAGATAATATGGCTCGGTGTTATGAGCTGAGGACAGGTGTGAGTGTCACCGTCATCAAGAAGCAGACAGTTGCCCTGATAACAGTTACAGCATCGGCTTTTAATCATTGTCTTGATTTCTGCAAATTGCTTAAGGGTAAGGTTGATTGTTTGCATAATGGGTACCTCCTTTCTTGAAATTTTTAGTTGTACTGCGAAAAATGTGACGCAGTATTCATATACCCAAATTCACGGTTTTAGGCATAAAAAAAGCACCTGCTACTTTTGAAGTAACAGGTGTATGTAACAGATTGAAATTTAGTGGACTTGTGTGGTATAATGATATAAACAAATTAGTTATTACGGAGATGGTTGTATGAGAAAAGAAATTGATATAAATACTTGGGAAAGAAAAGAACATTTTGAGTTTTATTCAAACATTGCAACTCCGC
>JAGAUT010000060.1 GCA_017620655.1 Clostridia bacterium
GCAAAGAGAATTGTTGAAATTGCAAAGGCTGAAGGCGCAGATGCTATCTGCCACGGCTGTACAGGTAAGGGTAACGACCAGGTAAGATTTGAGCTTACAATCAAGGCTTTCGCTCCCGACATGCCCATCATCGCTCCCTGGAGAGAATGGACAATCAAGAGCCGTGAAGAAGAAATTGAATACGCAGAAGCTCACAATGTTCCCTTAAAGATTAACAGAGAAACAAACTACTCCAAGGACAAGAACCTCTGGCATCTTTCCCACGAAGGTCTCGACCTTGAAGATGCAGGCAACGAGCCTCTTTACGAAAAGGACGGCTTCCTTGAAATGGGTGTTTCCCCCATCAAGGCTCCCGATGCTCCCACATACATCACTCTTGATTTTGAAAAGGGTGTTCCCGTAGCACTTGACGGCAAGAAGATGAGTGCAAAGGAAATCATCTTAAAGCTCAACGAGCTCGGCGGTGCTAACGGTATCGGTCTTCTCGACATCGTTGAAAACAGACTTGTCGGCATGAAGTGCCGCGGCGTATACGAAACTCCCGGCGGAGCTATCCTCTATGCCGCTCACAACTATCTTGAAACAATCACACTTGACAAGATGACAATGCACGAAAAGCAGAAGCTTTCCATCACATTCGCTGAACTTGTTTACAACGGTCAGTGGTACACTCCCCTCAGAGAAGCTCTCTCTGCTTTCGTTGATTCAACTCAGCAGACAGTTACAGGTAAGGTTAAGCTCAAGCTCTACAAGGGCAACATCATAAAGGCAGGCGTTTGGTCTGACTACTCCCTCTACAGTGAAGAGCTTGCAACATTCGACGAAGACAACGTTTACAACCAGGCAGACTCTGCAGGATTTATCAATCTCTACGGTCTTCCCATTACTGTTCGTGCAAGACTCAACGAAAAGCTTGCAAAAGAAGGCAAGTAGTTTTTTCGCTTTCTTGAAAGAAAGCTCGCAAAGAACTTTTCATTTCGGGACCGTTTCTTTGGTAAGTTACATTGCCATATTTCCCGAACAGGGTACCGTTTGACCGCCATAGGCGCAAGCGGTCAAACTCAGCAAAAAAACATATGATCTACAGGGCGAGGAAATGTCTTTGCCCTGTGATTTGATTTGCGGCGAGTCGCCGCTGACGATGTCCGGGGTATTTTGGGCGAAGCCAGAATGTTCGGCGTCGCTCCTTCGACCGTTTTGCCGTCACAAGGCAGACGGCAAAACTACTATTAACAATGAGTTTGACCGCTTTGATTTATGGCGGTCAAACGGAATTACAATTGAGAAAAAGACACTCGGTTTTGACCTTTTGACAGAAAGGTGACAAATTCGAGGTCTTTTGCCTACTTTTCTCCTCAAGAAAAGTAGGAGGAGGTATAAATTTTATGAAAATGTGGCAAGGACGCTTTCAGAAAGAAGAAGACGAAAGCGTAAACGATTTTAACTCATCCATATCATTTGACAGTAGAATGTACCGTGAGGACATCACGGGGAGCATTGCCCATGCAAGAATGCTCGGCAAGTGCGGAATTATTGATGAGTCTGAAAGCGAAAAGATAATAGATGGTCTCAAAGGCATCCTTTCGGATTTAGAAAGTGGAAAGCTCGAGTTTGACATGAAAGCTGAAGACATTCACATGTTTGTCGAAGAAGTACTCACAAAACGTATCGGCGATGCAGGAAAGAGACTTCACACTTCACGAAGCCGTAACGATCAGGTAGCCCTTGACGTCAGAATGTATCTCATGCGTGAGATGGACGAGGTGGCTGACAGAGTAAAGAATCTTGCAGAAGTTATCATCAACAAAGCAAAGCAGCACACCGAAACCGTAATGCCGGGTTATACTCATCTTCAGCGTGCTCAGCCTGTAACTCTTGCACATCAGATTCTCACATACGCTCAAATGTTAAAGCGTGACTACATGAGACTTTCCGACTGCAAGGAAAGAACCAACGTACTTCCTTTAGGTTCTTGTGCACTTGCAGGCACTACCTACCCTATTGACAGACTTATGGTAGCAAAAGAACTCGGTTTCAGTTCGGTAACGGAAAACAGCATTGACGGCGTTTCGGACAGAGATTTCGTTCTTGAATTTGCCTTCTGTCTTTCAACAATTATGATGCACCTTTCAAGGTTTTCCGAAGAAGTTATCCTCTGGTGCTCAAGTGAATTCGGCTTTATGGAGCTTGACGATGCTTTTGCCACAGGCTCGTCGATTATGCCTCAGAAAAAGAACCCCGACATTGCAGAGCTTGTAAGAGGTAAGACGGGCAGAGTTTACGGCTCTCTTACCACACTTCTCACCATGATGAAGGGTCTTCCCCTTGCATACAACAAGGATATGCAGGAAGACAAGGAAGCAATCTTTGATGCACTTGACAACACAAAGCTTTGTCTTGAAATCTTCGCAAAGATGCTTGACACTGCGACTTTCAGGGTACAGAAGTTAAGAGACGCGGCAGGCTTTGGCTTTATCAACGCAACAGACTGTGCTGACTACCTTGTAAAGAAAGGTATGCCATTCAGAGCCGCTTACAAAATCGTAGGTGAACTCGTTGCCGTCTGCATAGAAAAGAACACAACATTTGAAAAGTTACCTCTTGAAGAATACAGAAAGGTTTCCGACGTATTCTCAGAGGACGTATATACGGCTGTTGACCTTGACGTATGTGCAAGCGGCAGAAAGGTTATCGGCGGTCCTGCAAAAGAAGCAGTTGACAACCAGATAGCAAACTTAGAAAAGTTTTTTAAGGAGGTATAAGAGCATGGAAAACAAAATCAAAGTCGGCATTATCGGTGCTACAGGTTATGCGGGTGCTGAGCTTTTCAGACTTTTATACAGCCACAGAAACGTAGAAATTGCGGCGGTTTCTTCCACAAGCTTTGAGGGCAAAGCAATAAACGAAGTTTATCCCGCACTTACAAATGAAAAAACATACATTCTCTGTGATATGGACGGAGTAATTGAGGCGAGTGACGTTATCTTTGCGGCACTTCCTCACGGTCTTTCAGAAGAGCTTGCGGCAAAGTGCGACGGAAAAGGCAAAGTGCTTATCGACCTCGGTGCAGACTTCAGACTTGTAGATGAGGCTGAATACACCAAGTGGTACGGACTTGAATACAAGTACCCTGCACTTCACCAAAAAACACTCTACTGTCTTCCCGAAATCAACAGAGAAAAGATAAAAGACATTGACATTATCGCAAATCCCGGATGTTATCCCACAAGCATTGCTCTCGGTCTTATGCCGGCGATAAAGAACGGACTTGTTTCCACAGATTCCGTTATTATTGACTCCAAGAGCGGTGTTACGGGTGCAGGCCGCGGTCTTTCCCAGACAACCCATTATCCCGACAACAACGAGGCATTTTCGGCATACAAGGCAGGTCTTCACAGACATACCCCCGAGATTGAACAGACACTCAGCATGTTTGCAGGAAAGAAAGTGAACGTCACCTTTGTTCCCCACCTTCTTCCCGTAAACAGAGGAATACTCTCTACAATCTATGTAAAAACCGAAAAGACCTTCGATGAAATATATTCAGCATACGAAGAAGCCTACAAAAACGAAAAGTTTGTAAGACTTCAGCCAAAAGGCTCCTTTGCCAACATCAAGAACGTAAGATGCTCCAACTACTGCGACATTTCACTTCACTTTGACGAGCACACAAAAACGCTCATCATCACAAGTGCCATTGACAACATGGTAAAGGGTGCGGCAGGTCAGGCAATCCAGAACATGAACATTCGCTTTGGTTTTGACGAAGGCGAAGGCATTTCGATGCTTGCTCCCTCATTCTAGCAGGGAAGCCCTGCGGCAGATGTCCGGGGTGTTTCGAAAAAAACCGAAGTGTTCGGTGTCGCTCATCCTATCCGTTTTGCCGTCAGCGGTGAGTCACCGCTGACAATGTCCGGGGTGTGACAGACGGAAACGGATTCTTCAGTGTCGCTCATCTCGGCCGTTTTGCCGTCACAAGGCAGACGGCAAAACTACTGAAATATGAGTTTGACCGCTTGCGTCTATGGCGGTCAAACGGTATTACAATCGAGAAACAAAGATTTGCTTTTCACCTTCAGCAGAACGGTGACAAATGCGAGTTCTTTGCCAAGCTTTCTGCGAAAGAAAGCGGAAAGGAAATGATATGGAAAACAAATTCAAGCGCGTTGAGGGCGGTGTTACATACCCTCAGGGCTTCAAGGCGGCAGGTATTCACTGCGGTCTTCGTAAGAACAAAAACAAAAAGGATTTAGCACTTATAGTTTCTGACGTAGAATGTTCTGCGGCGGCAATTTATACCACAAACAAGGTTTACGGTGCACCTATCACGGTTACCCGTGAACACCTAAAAGACGGCAAGGCAAGAGCTGTTATCGTAAACAGCGGTAACGCAAACACCTGCAATCCCGACGGTGTTGACAAGGCAAACGCAATGTGCGAGGCTCTTGCAAAAGAGCTTGGAATTGAGGCATCCGACGTTGTTGTTGCATCAACAGGCGTTATCGGTGCTCCCCTTCCAATCGAGCCTATCGTTGCAGGAATTCCTGAGCTTATAGCATCGGCAGACTACACTCCCGAAGCAGGCTACTGTGCGGCGGCGGCTATTATGACAACAGACACAAGACTTAAGCAGATTGCCATAGAATACACAGTAGGCGACAAGACAGTAAAGCTCGGCGGTATGGCAAAGGGCAGCGGTATGATCAGTCCCAACATGGCAACAATGCTCTCCTTTGTTACAACTGACGCCGCTGTTGACAGCGAAATTTTACAGAGAATGTTAAAAGAGGCGGCAGACAGAACCTTCAACATGATAAGTGTTGACGGCGACACAAGCACAAACGATACTCTTTGCGTTATGGCAAACGGTATGTCGGGTGTATCTATCACAGACGAAACAAGCATGGAAGCTGTAATGTTCTACGATGCTCTTGAATACATCTGCAGATATTTGGCAAGAAAAATGGCTTCTGACGGCGAAGGTGCAACAAAGCTTCTCGAATGCCGTATCAGAAATTGCGACGATTATCAGAACGCCCGTGTTCTTGCAAAGAGTGTCATCAACTCTCCTCTTGTAAAAACAGCCATGTACGGTGCGGATGCAAACTGGGGACGTATTCTTTGTGCTCTCGGTTATGCCGGTGTTGAATTTGACCCGTCAAAGGTTGAGGTAAACTTCATTTCCAACGCAGGTGAAATCAACGTATGCAAAAACGGCGGTTCAGTTATCGTTGATGAGGACAAAGCAAAGGAAATTCTTCTCGAGGATTCCATAATCATTGATGTTGACATGCACGACGGCGAAGAAACAGCAACGGCTTACGGCTGTGACCTTTCTTATGAATATGTACGCATAAACGGCGATTATAGAAGTTAGAAGTTAGGAGTTTGGTGTTATGTTTATTTCTAACATAGACAAGGCGAAGGTGCTTATCCAGGCTCTTCCCTACATACAGGAATACTACGGCAAGACAATCGTAGTAAAATACGGCGGAAACGCCATGACAAACGAAGGCTTAAAGGACGCGGTAATCTCTGACCTTGTACTTTTAAAGCTCGTCGGCATCAATGTTGTACTTGTACACGGCGGCGGCCCTGAAATCAGCTCAATGTTTGACAAGCTGGGCATTGAAACACAGTTTATCAACGGTCTGAGATACACTTCAGACGAAGCAGTTGAAGTTGTACAGATGGTACTTGCAGGTAAGACAAACAAGGATTTAGTTAATCGCATTGAAGCAATCGGCGGACGTGCTATCGGTCTTTCGGGTATTGACGGCGGTCTTATCAAGGCAAAAAAGTTAAATGACGGACAGTTTGACTACGGCTGTGTAGGTGAAATCGTCGAGGTTGACACACAGATTATCAAGGACAACATCGAAAAGGGTTACATTCCCGTTGTTTCCACAGTTGCCATGGGTATAGACGGCGAAAGCGGTGTTTACAACATAAATGCTGACACTGCGGCGGCAAAAATTGCAATTGACCTTAATGCAGAAAAGCTCATTCTTCTCACAGACATAAAGGGACTTATGCACGACATTAAGGACGAGGACAGTCTTATTTCAACCGTTACTCTTTCGGACATAGATGCATTAAAGGCAGAAGGAGTTATCAAAGGCGGTATGATTCCAAAGGTTGACTGCTGTGCGGACACAGTCAAGGGCGGCGTAAAGAGAGCACACATCATTGACGGACGTCTTCTTCACTCCATTCTCATAGAAATGCTTTCCGACGAAGGTATAGGCACCATGTTTTTAGCATAAGAACTTATCATTGCCTCCCTTGTGTAAAGGGAGGTGGGTTTTGCTTTTGCAAAACTCGGAGGGATTGTAACATAAAACAAACAGGGACAATCCCTCAGTCACTTCGTGACAGCTCCCTTTGCACAAGGGAGCCATTATAAATCCTTTAACGAAAGGAATACAGCAATGGCAAACATAAAAGAACTTGACAAGCAGTATGTCATGAACACATACGGCAGACAAAACTTAACAATTGAAAGAGGCAGAGGCTGCAAGATATACGGTGACGACGGCAAAGAATACATCGACTTCGGCAGCGGTATCGGAACACTATCTCTCGGCACTGCCGACGAGGGCTACATTCAGGCAATTACAAACCAGCTTTACAAGTCTCAGCACGTATCAAACTATTTTACCTGCGAGCCTGTAGCAAAACTTGCTGAAAAAATCTGCACCCTTTCGGGCTACGACAAGGTTTTCTTCGGAAACTCGGGTGCTGAGGCAAATGAGGGTGCAATTAAGCTTGCAAGAAAGTACAGCTTTGACAAGTACGGCAAGGGCAGAAGCACGATTATTACATTTAATTCCTCATTTCACGGAAGAACTATAACAACTCTTGCCGCAACAGGTCAGGATGTGTTCCACAACTTCTTCTTCCCCTTTACCGAAGGTTTTAAGTACTCGCCCTACAACGACAAAGAAGCGTTCCTTTCCAATCTCACAGACGATGTTTGTGCTGTTATGTTTGAATGTATTCAGGGCGAAGGCGGCGTAAATGTTATGGACAAGGACTTTGCACTCTTTTTGGCTGAGGAATGTCACAAGCGTGACATACTCCTTATCTGTGACGAAATCCAGACAGGTATCGGAAGAACAGGTACACTTTTTGCCTTTGAAAACTTCTGTATAAAGCCCGACATCTTCACACTTGCAAAGGGTCTTTGCGGCGGTATGCCCTGCGGTGCATTTGTTGCCAGTGAAAAGTGTTCATCGGTACTTACCAAAGGTCAGCACGGCTCGACCTTCGGCGGAAATCCCGTTTCATGTGCGGCAGGAAATTATGTACTTGATATTGTTTCTGCTCCTTCATTCCTCGAAGAAGTCAAGGCAAAGGGCGAGTATCTCGTGCAGAAGCTTCGAGAACTCGGCAAGGAAACAATCCTTGAAGTAAGAGGCATGGGACTTATGGTGGGCATCAAGACAAGTCTTGTTCCCGGTGAAGTTTCAACAAAGGCGCTGGAAAACGGGCTTATCGTTCTCACGGCGGGCAAAGACGTAGTAAGACTTCTTCCTCCCCTTGTTATTTCATATGAAGAAATTGATGAGGGCGTTGAGATTCTTGCACAGCTATTTTAAGATTTGAAAGGACTATATGATAATGAAAAAAGATTTTCTCAAGATGCAGGATCTTTCCAAGGACGAGCTTTTTGAAATCCTTGATCTTGCAGCTGACCTAAAGGACAAACAGCACAGAGGTATTCCTCACAAGTTACTTGAAGGCAAGACTCTCGGCATGATTTTTGAAAAGTCATCTACAAGAACAAGAGTATCCTTTGAAACAGGTATTTATCAGCTCGGCGGTACGGGTCTTTTCCTTTCCTCAAAGGAAACACAGTTAGGCAGAGGCGAACCCATCAAGGACACAGCACGTGTTCTTTCCCGTTACCTTGACGGTATTATGATAAGAACCTTCGGTCAGGAAATTGTTGAAGAGCTTGCGCAGTATTCCTCAATTCCCGTAATCAACGCCCTTACAGACTATGCTCATCCCTGTCAGATTCTCGCAGATCTTCTTACAATCAAGGAGCACAAGGGCGGTTTTGACGGCAGAAAGATGTGCTTTATCGGTGACGGTGCAAACAACATGGCAAACTCCCTTGTTGTAGGCGGTCTTATGGCAGGCATGGATGTTGCGGTTGCAACTCCTGCAGGATACGAACCCGACCCCACAGTATTAAAGTACGCAGAGCAGTACGGCTCAAAGTTCACGCTTACTGAAAGCGTTATGGAAGCGGCAAAAGACTGTGATGCACTCTTTACTGACGTATGGTCCAGCATGGGTATGGAAGCTGAAATTGAAGAAAGAAAGAGAATCTTCAAGGATTATCAGATCAACTCCGACGTTATGGCTGTAGCAAACAAAGACGCTATGGTTCAGCACTGCTTACCTGCTCACAGAGGCGAAGAAATCACAGACGAAGTATTTGAAGCACACGCAGACGAAATCTTCGACGAAGCAGAAAACAGACTTCACGCTCAGAAGGCGGTTATGGTTAAGCTCATGAAATAACTTACTTTTTCTTTAATAAAAAGAAAAAGTAAGCAAAAAGAAAATGATTTAGCACCATTCTTTTCACTTACTAATTATTATTGAATATGCTCGATTAGAGTTAATCCCTTGTGTCAACAACGACACAAGGGATTTTTGTTTAAACCAACGGTTGATTGACACAGCATTACTCATATGATATAATGAAGCAAGGAGTGATACTTATGTGGAAGCTCATTCTTGCCATTGTTGCCATAGTTTTTATTTTAAAATACAGTATTGCACTTTTAAAAAGAGCTATTTTGATTTCCCGTGTAAAAAAAGATTGCAAAGAAACTGGCTTGGAATTCAAAAAGTGCAAAAATCTCTTTAAATCCGTATTTATCTGCGACGGAAGTGCCGATTTTGAGGTCGGAAATGCAGTTGTACATATTTTTACGCCCTTTTACCGCAGAGTAAGATACTCATTCTCGGACGACAGGCGGCTTGAGGTTATGGTTGCAAGAGTTCAATCGGGTGTTGTTACACCATATCATAGAGCAATAGGTACATACACAAGGACAATCGCAACAATACGCAACAACAGACTAAAAGGTCTCGGCAACACAGATGACGGAAAAAAGCACGTTTTACTTGTTTATCCCGTGACATATGAGGTTACTCGTGTGGAAGGAAACAAGACAGCACCAGCCTACAACGGCGATGAAATCTGGAAAAACTGCATTTTTTCAAACAAGAGTTATTTTCTTGAAAACATGGACAAGCTTTGCAAATAAAAACAAAGAACACAGCTTTTACTGTGTTCTTTTTCTATTACAAAAGTTGCCAAATAGTTGATTGACACGCTGTTTTTACTCCGATATAATATAAATGAAAACAATAATCCCGACCGCTTGAATTTATGGCGGTCGGGATTGGCTTCAATCGTGATATTGACATTTGTCTGATGCCAACACTGCGTTGGCGGTTAGTTCTTTTCTCTTTGCCAACGACCTCTTTTCAGCAAAGAGAAAGTAAGTTAGTCAAGTGCGTAGCCCATTTCAAATGCCTTGAGGTTAAGTTCAAGGAACTTTTCGGGAACACTCATCTTGATTGCCTTGATGTATTCCTCTTTAGGTATATCCGAATGCTTTGCAAACATACCGATAAGAACTACGTTTGCCGCCTTTGATGTGCCGCATTCTTCTGCGAGGCTGAGAGCATCTGCCGACATAAGCTTTGTACCTGCCGCACGGATTTTGTCCTCGATGTTTTCGGGGTATTCTGCCGCACCTATAATAACGGGCATCGGCATAATCTGCTGTGTGCTTGTTACAACGATGCCGTCTTTCTTAAGGTAAGGAAGCCAGCGTGCCGCTTCGCAGAGTTCAAAGGAAAGAAGGAAGTCCGCTTCACCCTTGCATATAACGGGACTGTCAACTCTGTCACCGTACTTAACGTATGTAACAACAGAACCGCCTCTCTGGCTCATGCCGTGTACTTCAGAAACCTTAACGTCATAACCCTGAGATATGAAGGTGTTGCCGAGGATTCGGCTGGCAAGAAGGCTTCCCTGTCCGCCGACACCGCAAATCATAATATTTGTTGTCTTACTCATAGCCATCTTCCTCCTTATCTCTTGTTTTCTTCGATGGCACCAAAGGCACACATCTTTGTGCAAAGGTCACAGCCTGTACAGAGCGTTGTATCAATAACAGCTTTTCCGTCCTTGAAGCTGATAGCAGGACAGCCAATCTTCATACAAGCCTTGCAAGATTTACACTTATCGGAATTCACTGTAAAGAATCTGTCTTTCTTGACAGACTTGAGAAGAACGCAAGGTCTTCTTGTTATGATAACAGAAACCTCTTCCTTTGTGAGTGAATCCTTGATAGCAGCTTCAAGTTCCTTGATTTCGTTGGGGTCAACAATCTTGATGTCATTTACACCGAGAGCTGCGACCACGCCTTCAATACTCATCTTGTGAGTAGGTTCATTCTTCAAGGTCATACCCGTTGCAGGATTCTGCTGGTGACCTGTCATGCCGGTAATGCTGTTATCACATATGATAACTGTTGAATGTGCCTTGTTGTAAACCATGTTCATGATGCCTGTGAGACCGCTATGGCAGAATGTCGAGTCACCGATAACAGCTACAGACTTCTTGGGGTCAATGCCGCCAGATTTATTCATGCCGTGAAGACCTGCGATTGATGCACCCATACAGAGTGTTGTATCAACAGAGGAAAGGGGCGGTGCAGAACCGAGGGTATAGCAACCGATATCGCCGCTTACTGTTACGCCGAGCTTCTTAAGTACAAAGAAGAGACCTCTGTGAGGACAGCCGGGGCAAAGTACGGGAGGACGTCCGGGGATTTCGTCGGGAATCTTGTTAAATTCGTTTTCTTCACCGAGAAGACACTTTTTAACAACTTCCTGTGAAAATTCTCCGAGTATGGGAAGCTTATTCTTGCCGTCACATTCGATGCCCATAGCCTTAACCTGAGTTTCGATAACGGGGTCGAGTTCTTCAACTACTATCACTCTGTCAACCTTGGAAGCAAATTCCTTGATGAGTTTTTCGGGAAGAGGATTAACAAGACCAAGCTTTAAGTAGGAAGCGCTTTCACCGAATACTTCTCTTGAATAAACGTATGTAGAGCCTGCACAGATGATACCTATTTTTGTATCGTTGTATTCTGCTCTGTTAAAGGAGCATGTATTTGCCCATTCAGCAATAGCAGAAAGTCTGTCTTCTACAACAACGTGTCTCTTAATTGCATTTGCAGGAGCCATTACGTGCTTTGCAATGTTCTTTTCGTAGGGCTTGATTGTGCTTTCCTGTCTTTCGCCGAGTTCAACAATGCTCTGGGAGTGTGCAACTCTTGTAGAAGTTCTGATAATAAAAGGTGTATCAAACTTTTCGGAGAGTGCAAAGGCTTCTCTTGTGAATACAAGACAGTCGGTAGAATCCGAAGGCTCAAGCATGGGGAGCTTTGCCGCCATTGCATAGTGGCGTGAATCCTGCTCATTTTGTGATGAGTGCATACCCGGGTCATCTGCAACGGCAATAACCATACCGCCCTCAGCACCGACGTATGCGCCGATAAATAAGGGGTCGCCTGCAACATTGAGACCTACGTGCTTCATGGCACAGAAGGAACGTGCACCGGAAATGGATGCACCGAGTGCGCCTTCCATTGCAACCTTTTCATTTGGTGCCCATTCAGCATAGAGTTCGTCATATTCCGCAGCAAACTCGGTAATCTCTGTTGAAGGAGTACCGGGGTAGCTGGAAATGAATTTACAGTCTGCTTCATACAGACCTCTGGCAACGGCTTCGTTGCCGATCATTAGCTTTTTCATGTGTTTCAGTCCTTTTGATAGAAAGTTTCATTATTTATCAAGCATCATTATACCACAAACATTTGCAAAATGCACTATCTTTTTAAAATATTTACAACATTTTGACCTTATTTTGCTTCTTATGGCAGGTTTTACATTGTATGTAAAGAAAACATTAACATTTTTCAGCATGATTGACAAACATTTTACTTTATGATAGAATATATGTGTATATTTGTGTAAAGGAGGAAGTGTACCCTCTCGCGGGTTCACTTACAGAAGATGAAGAAAAGATTACTCAGCATTATCACATCGGTTTCACTTCTTACGTCTGCTTTCTGCCTCGGAACAAGTGCGGCTCCCGCTCTTGCCGGCACTGCAGATACGGCAACGGAATTTCTTCCAATGCCCGAGATCGAGAATATTCAGAGTTCAGATGCTTTGCATGGCACTGACGGTCCTGCAGCTGTCACGGTTGCAGATTCGGCAGACGAACTCAACACGGAATTCGGCACACCCGAGCTTCTCGAAGGTGCTTCCCTTATGGCAGACCTTTCGGGACAAGGAACGGAACAGTCTCCGTATCTCATTACAAGTGCTGAAGATTTAAAGCTTATGGCAAACAATATCAATACCGGTGTCGGTGCAGACGCTTACTACAAGCTGACAGCAAATGTCGACCTTGGCGGTGAAGAATGGACTCCCATAGGCTATGTTACCGTTACCTCCGGAACCGACTATTCTACTGCCTTCAGAGGTGTGTTTGACGGTAACGGACATACCGTTTCAAACTTCAAGATTACGAAGGATAATACTGCATATGTAGGTTTCTTCGGTTTTGTCGCAGGCGGTACTATCAAGAATCTTACTCACGACAATGCAACTATAACCATCAACTCCTCCGGTACACAAAGACATTATATCGGTCTCGTTGCAGGACGTATGGTAACTGTAAAGGCCGACAGCCTTTCGAGCATTACAAACTGTACTGTTCTCAATTCTTCCATAACGGCTTCGAGTAACGGCACTATCTATGCCGGCGGTATCTCCGGTTCTGTTGTTTCGGGCGATTACAGAAATGCAAGTATTTTCCTGGCATTTTTAAATACCGAGTGTGATATCTCGGTTTCCACAACGGCAAAGAATCCGCTCTCCGGCAAGCCTCATATGGTCGTTGCAGGCGGTATAATCGGACGTCTCAGCTCTAAGCTCAACTCTACCGTAACAGCAATCAACTGCTCGACAAATGCAAACATTACCTGTGACGCATCTGCTTCGGCTGTTGCTCAGCCTCTTGCCGGCGGTGCTTTCGGTGACCTCAGCACCGTCGATGAAAATACAAGCGGAACAGGCGGCACAATGACAATCAAATCCTGCCACTCCGAAGGCACAGTCACTGCATATTCCGACTTTTTGCCTTACACCGCAGGCGGCTTCACATCACAGATATACTCTACACAGTTCCTGACAGTCGATGACTGTTATTCCGCTTCCGATGTAAACGGTAAATTCCTCCAGGCAGGCGGCGGAAACAACAGCGACCCGACAGCAGGCGGTTTTGTAGGTCAGCTTTTCTTCGATAATTACGTACTTGCTTACGGCAAAACAATCAGAAACTGCTATGCAAGCGGTGACGTTGTTGACCTCGGTCACACAGAAACAACCCCCAAAGACTACTCCTTTGTCGGCGGCTTTATGGGTTGGTCAACTGCAGGCGTATTCGAAAACTGTTTCAGATTTGATGCTCAGAATGTTGTAGGTTCCGACCTCAATTACACTGACTACGATACAATCACTGTCCTTTCGGAAGAAGACTCCAAGTACGTTGACAAATATACCGGCTTCGATATGGAAAAGACATGGGAAATGGATCCCGAGGCAGAGTACTTCTACCCCACCCTCAGAGAAAAGATGGGCTATGCCAACTTTGTTTCCGAAGGCGTATCCTTTGCGACAGACGTTTTTGATACAAACGGCAGAATCAGTGCTCCCGCAGGTGTTCCCAAGAAGGCTTCAACCATTGACAAGGTATTTATCTTCAATTACTGGTCGCTTTCCGAAGACGGTGTTGCGTTCAACTTTGCGGGCGACACCCTCAGTGAAAACACAACCCTTTACGCGGTATTCAGATACATTCCCCAGCAGTATACAGTAAGCTTTATCAATGAAGGCGAGTACTTCGGCACTCCCGTATCACTTGATTACGGCACTCCGATAAAAGCACCCACCGGAACTCCCACAAAGAAGGATACCGACAAGTATTATTACAACTTCCTTTACTGGTCGAGTTCTCCCGACGGTGAAGAGTTTGATTTCAAGGACTGCACAGCTACCGAAAACAGATCCTTCTATGCCGTATACGAAGCCATCGACAAGTCAGCATGGACAGGCGGTATTGCAGAAGAATTCGGCTCAGGTTTCGGTACAGAAGCTCTTCCCTACATAATCACAACAGCCGATGAATTTGCTCTTCTTGCAAAGGTTATAAATGAGCAGCAGAACGGATTTACAGAAGCATACTATGC
This sequence comes from Clostridia bacterium, assembly GCA_017620655.1. Taxonomy (GTDB): domain Bacteria; phylum Bacillota; class Clostridia; order Oscillospirales; family CAG-382; genus UMGS1387. The sequence continues at coordinate 14,364 of JAGAUT010000060.1, forward strand.
CCTCGGTGAAAACATCAACCTTGGCGGTAAAGTCTGGGCACCTATCGGTCTTTCCGACGAAACCCCCTTCAGTGCACACTTTAACGGAAACGGCTATACTGTAAGCAACTTCATAGTTGCAAGCAACCAATATGCCGGTCTTTTCGGTTATGTTCACAACGCAACCATCAAGAATCTGAATGTATCAGATTTCGTTATTTCACTGAGTCCCGTAAACAAGGCAACAGACTACAATATGTATATCGGTGGTCTTGCGGGTTACATTCACTCAAAGAACGGCATCAGCGAGATTTCCGGAATACGTGTTTCGCCCTCTGAATTCAACGTGAATGCAGAAATCGGCAATTACTTATATTCCGGCGGTATTGCAGGTCATTTATTTGCTTCTCCTCGGGGACAGACACTTTTATACGACTCATTCGCTCTGGGTGAAATCACAGTTAAAAACAATGTCGGCTACAGCACAGTAGGCGGTATTGCAGGTAAGCTTTACACAAGCACAAACTCTTTGTCCTATGTCACCAGATGTTATTTTGACGGCTCCATAAGCTCAACCTCGGTTCACTCCTCGCGTGCAGGCGGTGTTGCAGGCAGCATCGACTCCTTCGGCAGCAAATTCGTTGAAGCCTCCGGTCTTAACGCACAGGAAGATGACGATAAGGATATCATGCTTGAAGACTGCTTTGCCGTTGCAAATGTTTCTTCGTATTCCACAAAGTACACAACTTATGTAGGCCGTATCGTAGCCGAGGAGAATTCTTACGCAACATCCGTCAATGTTTCATACGTCAGCGGCGTAACGGTAAGTCCTGTTGAAAATGAAAACAAGGTGGGTTCGATTACAAAAATTGCCAACCTCCAGAGTGCAACTTTCCTTTCCGAAAACAAAAACTTCGACTTTGAAAACACATGGACATTTGTATCGGGTTACGACTTTCCCGTTCTCAAGTGCATGGTTTCGGATAAGCCGGTTCTCAAAGTTATAAGCTCATCCCTCATGGACGGCAAGCTGAGTGCAACGGTTCAGATAATGTCTTCGGAAGACGATTACACAATGGTAATCGGCGTATACAACAAGAGAACTCAGCTTATCGCCGCAAAGAGAGCAAGCTTCACAAACACCGAGTCTGCTACTGAGTTCAGCTTCAGCATTGACAACATGGAAAATGCAAACTATATTATAGTTTCGGTTGTTGAAAAGGATTCGCTTATGCCTCTGTTCAGCGATGTGAAAACATATCTCAATTAAATAAGTTTTGGGGACGCTGTCGCAAGACAGCGTCTTTTTTTGTTATTATTTGTTATTTTTTCGCTTTTGTTATTGAATTTTAAATCAGCGTATGATAGAATAGAAAAAAACATTCTCGGAGGTCACAGTGATGAAAAAAACAGGTTCCGATTACATAAAACCCTATGCCAAAGAAATATTCGGTGTAGAAAATGTAGGCTTTTATCCCTATCCCAGAGAGGAACTTATCAAGCAGCCCATATTCCCCTATTTTGTTCTTGACGGCGGTGCATTCAACCTTATGAATGACAAATTTGGTTCAGCAGATGCCGACCACATTCTTGACATTACGCTGTCAGGCGAGCTTTTTGAAATATTCAAACTTAAAGGTGAATTTAACTGGGAAAGCTCCTTTGCATATGTAAAGGGTACTGACTTCAGAAAGAAGTACGAATGGCAGATATGGCCTCAGAGACTTTACTTCACAATCCCCCTCGCCCACAAATTTCTTCAGACAGGCGACAGAAAGTATGCCGACGCATGGCTTACAATCGTAAAAGAATGGGACAAGGCTCATCCTTATCAGGAATTTGACGAAAGACCCTACTGGCACACAGATATGACCTGGCGTGATATGCAGGTTGCATGGCGTACAATGTCGCTTCTTCACGGCATGTTTATGCTTGAGGATGCTCCCTTTTCAAAGGAAGACTGGCAGTATCTGTATGACTTCATGAAGCTTCACATGAATCACCTTTACCTTGAAGCCATGGAAAGACTGTCGAGAAACCATGCGCAGAATCATGTTCTTCAGATTGGTGTTGTTCTTCTCATTGCCGTTTCCATGTTCCCTGAATTTGAGAACATCGAACAGCTTACAAAAATCGGTCTTGATACAATTGAAATGAACCTCAGACGTGCCATCTACGACGACGGCGGCAGCGACGAGGACAGCCCCTCATACAGCCACTTTATTGCAAGACTTTATCTTGAAGCACTTCTTGTTATCGAAAAGAACGGTTATCCCGAAATAGAGGGACTCAGAGAGAGTGTCAAGAAGCAGTACGAATGGCTGTATCAGTGCATGACACCGCAGGGTAAGACGTTGCAGCTTTCTGACTCATATGCCCTTGACGTTATGCAGGATATCGACTTTGCATCCCGTCTTATAGACCTTGATTTTGAAAGAGTACAGAAGGAAGTTTACTATCCCGACAGCCACATTGCAATTTTCCGCAAGGGTGATATGACCTTCTATGCAGATGCGGCATCCTTCCCCGGTCCGCATCATCACGTGGGTGCTCCTCAGATTCTCTGCTTTTACAGGGGTGAGCCGATACTCGTTGACACGGGCGTATGCAACTACGACAGAAACGAAATGTATCTGACACTTCATATGCCCAAATGCCACAATGTAGTTTACTGCGACGATTTTATTGATATCTGGCAGCACAAGGTAACTCCCAAAATCGAAAGCGTTGACCTTGAAAAGGGTACAGTCTCAATTAAGACACTTGTAGAGTATGCCGACGGCAGAAGTTTTAACTGGACAAGAAACATTGAGGTTTCCGAAAACAAGATTATAATTGAGGATGAAGCAATAAGCGAAACAGAGCTTCCCTTCAAGTCAAGACTCTTCTTCAAGAAAAACGATGTACTCTTCCCCGGTATGATTAAGGGATTTGAAGCAGAGTTCAAGAGATTTAAATACTCCGACAAAAACATTATGCAGCTTCTTACACAGAACTACCTCATGACACTCACATCCGACAAGGATATCCGTCAAGAGCTCTCACCCGTAATGAACGAATATAACAAGCTTGACTATGCGGTTGTTGCCGAAAGCTCGGAAAACTGCAAAGTATTTAAAAACAGATACGTTCTTGAATTTGAAGAAAGATAATATATGAAAAGTTTAAAAGTAGCACTTTTACAGATTCTTCCCTCTGGCTCACAGGGGGAAAATTTGTCTAAAGGTATAGAGTATTGCAAAAAAGCAAAGTTGATGGGTGCTGACATTGCACTCTTTCCCGAAATATGGAATACAGGATATGTTATAAGCGAGGACATGGAAAAGCTTATGTCAGATGCCGTGAGCGTTGAAAGTGATTTTGTGCAAAGCTTCTCGGCTCTTGCAAAGGAGCTTGATATGGCAATTGGTATAACATTCCTTGAAAAGACAGACTCGCTACCGAAGAATTCACTTGTACTCTTTGACAGGCACGGACAGAATATGCTTCACTACTCAAAGGTACATACCTGCGATTTCGGCGACGAAGCAAGGCTGTCACAGGGTGATGACTTTTACGTATGCGAGCTTGACACAAAAGACGGCAAGGTAAATGTCGGTGCCATGATTTGCTATGACAGGGAGTTTCCCGAAAGTGCAAGGATTCTTATGCTTAAGGGTGCAGAGATAATCCTCGTGCCCAACGCCTGCCCCATGGAAATAAACAGGCTGTCACAATTAAGAGGCAGAGCATACGAAAATATGCTGGGCATTGCCACCTGCAACTATCCATGCGGAAAACCCGACTGCAATGGTCATTCGTCAGCTTTCGACGGTGTTGCATATATGGAGGATGTACAAGGCTCGCTTGACACCTGCATACTTGAAGCAGGCGAAGAAGAAGGCATTTTCATTGCCGACTTTAACATGGAAAAAATCAGAAATTACAGGCGGAATGAGGTTCACGGCAACGCTTACAGAAGACCGTGGAAATATTCGCTTCTTGTGTCGGAAGAAAAAAAGGAGCCGTTTATAAGAGACGACTTCAGAAAATAATTAAACAGCAACAAAAAAACCTGCGTTTTACACGCAGGTTACTTCTTTATACGTTTATTTACATTTCGGAGAAAATGTCCAAAATATTAACTCCCATTGCAATTTCTGCCTGAGCTGAATTGTAAACAAAAGTCACACTTTCGTTATTTTTTCGGAAAATCTGCATGGCAACAACAGCCGTTAAAAGTGCAAGTAACACAACGACTGCCGAAAATATTATCTTGAATTCAACAGAAATTCCCTTTTTCATTTAGAAATCTTTCCTTTACAAAGTTAAAATACGATGTCCAAAAACTCATAACGTTTTGTTTACAATTATGTTATATCATCTGCAAGTAGTTTTGTCAATACCTTTTTTAAAATTTCTTAACATTTTCAGTTTTTCAGCAAAAAACAGCCTTATATTTTGTAAACAATCGACAAAAAATATTGACAGTGCTTATTTATGAAGCTATAATAATAAGGTATATAATGGTTAATATGCCGTTTGGCAAACCCTTTGGATCAAAAATACAATATAACGGAGGTAAAAGTATGACTAAGAAAGCTCTTCCGACATATACGCTCGGCGAAGAACTTATGAACTCCATTAGTCACGGTATCGGTGCCTGTCTTTCGGTTGCGGCGCTTGTTTTGTGCATTGTGCGTGCTGCAATCAACATTGGCTCGGTTGGAGCTGCAGGTGTCGTGGGCGCATCAATTTACGGCTCAACACTTGTTATTCTCTACTGCATGTCAACCCTTTATCATGCAATTACCAACAAGACGGCAAGACGCGTTTTCCGTGTTTTCGACCATACCTCCATTTATCTTCTTATCGCAGGAACATACACCCCGATTACCCTTGTCACCCTCAAGGGTGCCATCGGCTGGGTACTGTTCGGCATAGTATGGGGCATTGCCGTTCTCGGCATTGTTCTTAACTCCATTAGTATTGAAAAGTTCAGGGTTTTCTCAATAATCAGCTACATCGTTATGGGCTGGGCAGTAGTACTTGGCGGCAAAAGCGTAATTGCACAGCTTCCCAAGGGCGGTCTTATATTCCTGCTTATCGGCGGAGTCTGCTATACAGTCGGCATTATTTTCTATGCAATGAAGAAGTACAAGTACATGCACTCGGTTTGGCACTTCTTTGTTCTCGCAGGAAGTATCACACACTTCTTTGCCGTTTATCTCTACGTTTTAAAGTAATATTTCTATAAAGGTGAGGTTCAAATTATGAGCATCAAGGTTACAAAATTCGGCGGCAGCAGTCTTGCCAGTGCCGAACAGTTCAGAAAGGTTGCAGATATAGTTCTCGCTGACCGCGACAGAAAGTATGTCGTTCCCTCTGCACCCGGAAAACGTTTTAAGGAAGACAACAAGGTTACTGACCTTCTCTACAAGTGTTACGACGAATTCTCAAAGGGACAGGAATCTTCCGCCTTTGGAGAAATCAAGGAAAGATATAATCTCATTATCGAAGGTCTCGGACTTGACCTTTCGCTTGAGCATGAATTCGAGCTTCTCCGCCTTTCCTTTATCGGCAGAGCAGGCCGTGACTATGCCGCAAGCCGCGGTGAATACTTAAACGGTATCATCCTTGCTAAGTTCCTCGGCTTTGAATTTATTGATGCTGCCGACGTTATCTTCTTCAAGAACGACGGCACATTTGACAGCGAAATCACAAACGAGCTTCTCTCCGTGGAACTGAAGAAGCATGAGTACGCGGTCATTCCCGGCTTTTACGGCGGTATGCCCAACGGTACCATCAAGACCTTCTCCCGCGGCGGAAGCGACGTCACAGGCTCCATTGTGGCACGTGCGGCCGCAGCGGACATTTACGAAAACTGGACGGATGTCAACGGTTTCCTGATGGCGGATCCCAGAATCGTGGACTCTCCTAAGGGCATTCAGTATATCACCTACAGAGAACTCCGTGAGCTTTCCTACATGGGTGCCGGCGTACTCCATGAAGACGCCATTTTCCCCGTCCGCTTTGTGGGCATTCCGATCAACATCCGGAACACAAACAACCCCTCCGACAACGGCACCATGATCGTTTCCCATACCGATGTGTATGATCCGGAAAATGTGATCACCGGTATCGCCGGCAAGAAGGGCTTCTGCGTTATCACCATCGAAAAGGCCATGATGAATGCGGAAAAGGGCTTCGGACGGAAGGTGCTTGAGGCAATCGAAAAGGAAAACATTTCCTTTGAACACCTGCCCTCCGGCATCGATACCATGAGCGTGATCCTGAACCGTTCCGAAATTGTCAACTGCCGCGAAAGACTGATCAGCAGAATCTGTCAGGC
>JAGAUT010000061.1 GCA_017620655.1 Clostridia bacterium
GTGTTGTTGATGTCAATGTTAATCTTTTCAAAGAGGTTCTTGTTCATAAAGTAACGGTAGCTCTGGTCATTGTCGGGTGTAAGACCGAGATATTCGTCAAGGTTGAAGGAACGAACCTTGGAAAAGTCTACCTTACCTGCTTTGCACATTTCGCCGAGCTTTTCATAAGCACCGACGGGTGTTGAGCCTGTTGCAAGACCGAGGATACATTCGGGATTTTCGTTTACAAGAGAAGCTACTCTGTCAGCGATATACTGGCTGAGTTCGTCATAAGTGTTACATACTACTATTTTCATGATAAATATTCCTTTCAATGATTATTTTTAGGGGAATTTCGGCTCTGCGGAGCCGAGTTTCTTTTGTCCCGCGACAAAAGAAACCAAAAACGCTCCCACTCAACGAGGGAGTGGCTCGACACCAATTGAAGATAAAACCGAAATATCAGCGAGTCTGCGCTGACTCTCCCTCTCGCCGTGGGCGGCTTCTCCCTCCAATCGGGTGTAGTGCGAAATAATTTTGAAGTTCGCAACCGTCGGCGTTTGACGGTTGTGAACGGACAGTCGTGAATTGTTGTTTGTTTTCTAAATCAAACTGCGTCGGTGTTGCAATTTTGCGGCTGTCGTTGTTTGATAGCCGCAAAAGGTTCGTTGTGCGACACCAAAAGCCAGCTTATATCAAACATTACCCGCGAAACTGTCAGCGGCGACTCGCCGCCCGTGGGGGCTCCCCGCTATTCTGCTTCTACTTCAGCGATGTAACGCTTGAGTGTTGCGAAGCCCTGTTCGATACCGAGGATGCAGTCTTCCTTGCCTTCAAATTCGATGCAGAGGTAACCGTCGTAGCCTGCTCTCTTCATAATTCTGATGCACTGCTTTACGGGAACGTCGCCCTGACCGATGATAGAGCCTCTGAAGAAGTTGCCGCCTCTTGTGGGGCTGCAGAAACCGGGAACGGAATCTTTACCGCTATAGAGGTGCATGTCCTTTGCGTGTGCGTTTACTGCATAAGGAGCAACACGGGATACTGCTGTGATGTGGTCTTCATCAGCACAGGAGAAGTTGCCGAAGTCAACAAGAAGACCGAAGTTGTCGTGGTTTACTGCATTGAAAAGTCTTTCCATTCTGTCGGAATCCTGGGCAATGTAGCCGTGGTTTTCGGCACATGTCTTGATGCCGAGAGCCTGACCGTAGTCTGCAATCTTGCGGCAGTTTTCGGCGATTGTGGGAAGCTGAAGGTCAAAGCTCTTGCCGTTGCCTGTCTTTGTAAGGTGATAGCATACGTCGTGACGCATAATCTTACAGCCGAGAATCTTTGCAATGTCGAGCTGGTCGCATACACGCTTTACTTCTGCTTCGTTTTCTTCGGGTGTGTCATAGTAAAGGTGTGCACCTACGAAATATGCTTCGATGTTCATGCCGAGCTCGTCTGCCTTTGCTCTGATTTCTTTTGCATATTCCTTCTGTTCTTCAAGTGTAGGATTCTGACCCATCTTCATTTCGATAAAGTCGATTGTGTCAAAACCCATTTCCTTTGCCTTTGCAACACAGTCAAGCTGTGTCATTTTTCCTTTTGAAATGTACTGCTGGAATGAGTATGAGCTAACAGAAACTTTCATTTTAGTTTTCCTCCATAATCTTTGTGAGGTAGTCAATAGCAATCTTGATATCTCTTGCGGGATTGTCACCAACTTCTCTTTCGATAGTTAAGAAGCCCTTGTATCCAACTTCTTCAAGTGCCTTGAGGTAATGGATATAGGGGACGCTGCCCTGTCCGAGAGGTACTTCTTCGTAGTGTCTGGATTCAAGAATTTCCTGAGGAATCGGATGAACCGCACCGTAGAGATATTCGGGGTTTGCGTGCTTTAACTTTACGCCGTCTTTTGCGTGTGTATGTACAATGTAGTCCTTGAGGTTATGTACGGCAACAACGGGAGCATCGCCTGTAACCATAACAAGGTTTGCAGGGTCAAGGTTTACTGCAACACCCTTGGAATCAAGTGTATCAAGGAATGCCTTTAAGGTTGCACTTGTTTCGGGACCTGTTTCGATAGCAAAGTGTGAGCCGATGGAATCAGCATATCTCGAAAGCTCAAAGCAAGCCTCCTGCATAACCTTGAATCTGTCGTGATTCGGATCTTCGGGAACAACACCGATATGAGTTGTAACAATATCTGTTTCGAGTTCCTTTGCAAGGTCGAGAATTCTCTTGGACTTTTCAACAAGCTCGGGATTCTTTTCCTTGTGGCCGAAGCCCTGACCGAGGTCGCCGCAGATTGCGGAGAATACAAGACCGTTGTCCTTAACGTACTTAAGGAGTTCTTTTCTCTTGTCGCCAACGAGATTTTCGGGGGAGTTTTCACCCTTTGTGCGGTACATCTGAATGCCTTTTGCACCGATGTCAGCAGCTGCCTTGATAGCATCACGTGTGGGAAGTCTGAAGGAGTCAACGATTACGCCTATTGGAAACTTATACATTTAATTTTCTTCCTTTCTTTTTAAAGCATTCTCTTGCTTTTAATCCAATCTCATTATATAATATAATTGTGCTGAAATCAAGACAAAATTGTGCCATCTAATAAAATAATATTGCTTTTTTGAGGTTTTTTATGATTGATATCAAATACGAGCATCATCTGATGCCCAATCCCGACCTTCCATTCATATTTCACACCGACATTTGCATTCACAATACAAGCGGAACTGCAAACTGGCATGAAAATATCGAATTTCTCTATTGCGTACACGGTGAAGGAAACGTAACTTGCGACACGGCAAACATCCATATGAACAAAGGAGATACGGTAATCATTAATGCAAGACAGCTCCACGCCGTAAGCTCCGACTCAGATGTCAAGTATCACTGTCTGATTATCGACAAATCCTTCTTCAAGGATAACGGAATCGACGTTGAAGATCTGACCTTCAAACAGCACATATGCGACATCAAAACGGGAGCTCATATTGAAAGAATATCAGAGTTTTTTACATTTGATAAAAGCCTTTTTTCGGTCGCTGAAACACGTCTTGCCATACTTGATTTTATTGTATACATCTGCAAAAACTTCGCTGTTCAAAGCAAAAATGAATCAAAAAAAATCTCAAAAAGCCACGCCGCAGTTCTTGATGCAGTAGAGTTTATCAACACAAACTTTACGCAAAAGCTCACGCTTGAAGAGTTATCCGCAAAAGCGGGCTTTTCAAAATACCATTTTTCCCGAATTTTCAAAGAAAACACGGGATTTACCGTAATCGAGCACATAAATGCAATACGTTGCGAAAATGCAAGGCATCTGCTTCGCGAAACACAAAAGCCGATATCTGAAATATGCTTTGAATGCGGCTTTGACAGTCCGTCGTATTTCGCCAAGGCTTTTTCGAAGCTTTTCGGTCTTTTGCCCTCAGAGTACAGAAAAAAGCACTCAAGACACTAGCTTTGTTTTTTGTGGCACGTGCCTTTTCAGTATTCCGACGGCGTCGTCAAAATACGGTTTATTTGACGACAAGAGCAGCAACATTGCGTTTGATATACAAAATGAAGCGAAGGCCCTTATTGCAACACCGCACGCAGTTTGCCCGATTCCGTATGTCACAAGGTAACAGACCGCAGTACACACAAGAGATGTTCCGATATAACCGAACATTTCCTTATAAAAGCCTGTGCTTTTCATAGAAAATCCGTACTTATACAGCACCCTCACCTCACCGCAAAGCGGCACAAGGACCGTCGAGAGTGCCGTGCCGAGAAACACGCCTGCAACCCCCATTTTTCCGACAAACAATACAGAAAGCACAAGATTTGCCGCCGCCCTGAGAATCGGGATATGGCGGCTTTCTTTAAAAAGGCCGTAGGTGCTGACAAAAATCTGCACAGGGTCTCTGATGCAGGAAAAGTAAAAGCTTGATACAATCACAAGCATCTCAGCTTCGCCAAACAGCATATCCTCACCCAGCCAGAGCTTTATAAAGGGATTCAAGGTGCATACAATAACGCAGGTTCCCACCGTAAGAAGCCAGAAGTTTATAAAATACAGCCGCCGCATAACGTTTTCGCTTTTTCTTCCTCTGTCACCCGCCCCGAGGTTTCCGACGCTTGCAGACACTGCATTTATCGCAACATCAAAGAACGCCGCAACCGTTCCTATGACAAGGGCATAGTTTGAGTATTTTCCCATACCCGAAAGACCGACAAAGTATGTAAGAAGCAGGCTGTCGGTGCTTCTTGACAAAACGCCTCCTATCTTATGCCACATGAGCGCCTTTACGTTTGTGTAGAGGCTTTTTTTATACTCTTTCGTCACCCTCATGCCGAGTGCAAGGCAGGGGTAATTTTTATCGGCATATCTGTTTATGATTATATCCTCGACTGTCAGCACAAGTATCCTGCAGGCAAGATACATAATATAATTGCCCGTAGTCACAAGCACCACGCTCTGAATTACAAGTGCCGCAATGCTGAATATACTCCTGACAAGCGTCACGACATACATCCTTTGGTCACAGACAACCAAGGTACATTTTGGAGTCAGCAGATGCGACACCGCACTATGCAGCACAAACAGCAGATAAGCCGACATTATAATCTTCATATCAAGCTCTGTCCTTATCATTCTGTAAAGCAGAGGCATTGCCGCAAGGCAAAGAACCGTACTTACCGACGCCACAATCCTGCTAAAACGAGAATAATATGCAACAATTGCCGACACCTGATATTCATCCTCATCGGCAAGCGGCTTATAAAGCGACTGAGCGATTGCCGCCCCCATTCCAAGCTCGCACAGCGAGACAACCGAGAAAATGTTGCCGAAAAATCCGCCGAGGCCAAGGTACTCACGACTCAGGCACTTTACAAATATACTTCTTCCCGCAAAGCTTGTTACAACCCCCACAAGCCTTCCGATTATACTGAAAACAAAGTTTCTTTGGGACATCCTTGTTCTGCCAAGATTATTATACAAATTATCACCCCGATGTAACACAAGTTTATTCGGGGATTTATCATCATATGACAAAAAAGGCTCCCGACCTTATGGTCGGGAGCCTTAACAGCTATTGCTATTTCACTTAAGAGTGAGAATCGGGAAGGAAGTTGTCGTCATAATCTGTAAAGATCATGTCTTCGCCGCCGTTTACAACGATGATGATGTATTCAGCAACGGGAAGAGCATCTTCGCCTTCTGCATTTTCGGATGCATATACATATGCCTTAACATATTCTGCATATTCTGTGCCGTAAGCTTCTTTTCTGTTAAGAACCTTTTCGTTGTAGCACTTGAATTCCTTGGATGCATTTGCAATTGCTTCGATACCTGCGAGCTTGAATTCGCCCTTAGTAACAGCATCTTCGCCTGCCTTAGCACTTGTGAGTACAGAGATTACTGTATCGGAAGTGATTTCATAGTAGAGAGCTGTACCGTAGATGGGATCATCGTTGCTGTCAACTGTGAGCTTGAATTCTTCACCGTCGAGTGCAAGTTCGTCGCCTACATATCTGAAGTCATCAATAAATACTTCGAGGTCTTCTCCGCAGCAGATTGTTTCATCATCGATAGCATTTTCGATTGCTTCAACGGGAACAAAGCCGATGTAGCTTTCGTCTGCGTCATATTCTGTGATGTAAACAAGACCTGCACTTACAGATGTATCGATTGTGCCGAGAACGTCGCCGTCTTCGTCAACCATTGCGGACTTGATTTCGATAATCTTGCCGTTTTCTACTGCATCGGGAAGGCTTCTTGCCTTAGCGTCGTAGTTTTCACCGGGAACGTTTTCTTCAACTTCGCCTGTGTAGGGATTGAAGAGCTTGTAGTAATGTCTGTAGTTGTCCTTATCGTCAACTGCGATATCGGAATCAGCTACGATTCTCCAGCCGTTCTTGATGCCCTTTGTTTCGAATTCAAAGTCTTCAGTTTCAGCATAGAGGAGAACGAGGTCAGCCTTGATCTTAGAATCAGGATCGCCCTTGAGAACATACTGAATGTTGGAAAGCTCGCTTTCTACTGTACCCTTGAAGGTAGAAGCATCAAATTCGAGGTATTCAACATCGTTATCTTCATTTGTAACTGTATTCTTGATAATAATTCTTGTGTTACCTGTGATATTGAAGTACTTGATAATTTCGCCGTTTACATCAAAGGGATCGCCGAGGAGTGAGCTTCCGCCTTCGTCAACGAGCATATAGCGGGTACCTGCAACCTTCTTGATGAAACCTGTAACTTCCATATCAAGGTCCATACCGAACTGCTTATTATTATCTTCTTCAACAAGTGTTGTGCTGTCTGAGTTTACGCCAACATAGTTACCTTCATCATCTTCTGCGTGGAGGAGAGGAATGAGTGCATACTGACCGTCGGAGTTAACCTTAACCTTACAGAGCTTATCTACATAAGCCATGTAACCGTTCTGACCCTTAATTGCTGTGAGGTCATATTTACCGTCAACATAACCTGCATCAAGTTCGGGGTACATTTCTTCTGTATCGAGAGGCAAGTAAGAAACCTTACCGTTGAAGTATACCTTTGCATACTGAACAGCGTCGCCGAGCTTTGCATCGAATACGCTCTTTGTGAATGCTTCGTCGTTTTCATCACTTACGGGAATTGCGAGTTCATCGAGACCGAAGGAGATGGAAGCATCTTCAATGTGGTCATACCAGAGTACGCAGTTCTGGCCAAAGCACTTGAATGCATAGATATCAAAGATTTCACCAACAGAATCCTGACTTGTAAGTGCAGGGAATGTATTACCTGCAGACCAGCCGGGAAGTGTGAAGAAGTCGTGGCTGGTAGGTGTTATGAGATGATACTGCTCATAGAGATTGGAACCATCATCGAATTCTTCAACTGCTCTGTAAACATATGCAGAGGAGAATGTTGTGGAGTCAATCTTAACCTGACCGTGAACAGGCTTTGCCTGGGAAATATAACCGTTATAGGGCTTAACAGCAGCAATAACTTCAATCATATTAGCTGCAGGATTGAGGTAAGCAACAACCATGTCGCCGTCTTCAAACTTTGCACCGCCGACTTTTGCATCGTTATAGTAAATAACGGGCTTGAAGCTTACATCAATATCAGAACCCTTAACAGACTTCTGAACAGGCTTATTGCCTTCCATGTCAACGTTGAAGTACTTGCCGTCATCGCCGTCCATGAAGCCGTATGTACCGGGCATGTAGTGTGCATATTCATAAATGCCGTCGCCGTCAACGTCGAAGAACTTGAGCTTATAAGCACCTCTGGAGTAAACTCTCATGAGGTTTGCAAGCATATCTTCAGCTGTGTCAACAGGCTTTGTTGTATCTACATAGTAGGAATATGTACCCTTTTCCATGTCGAGGCACTTGAGATCAACGAGCTTTACGTTCTTTTCATTTCTGAGAGCGTATCTTGTGCCTTCGCTCATGTCGGGAGTATATTCAGGCTTAAGGTAGGAGTAGGGAGCGTCAAAGAAGTAAATCTTTTCGTTGCCTACTGTGAGGTAACCTTCAGTCTTTTCATAATCGCTGTAGCTGTCCTTCTTAGTACCTGTTGTGTAGTAATAGTAGTCAGAGCTTGTCTTTGCATCAACATATGTGTAGGCTGCTGCGGATGTTTCAAGAACCTTATGAGAACCGTTCATGAAATAAACCTTATCAAGCTTTGTCTGGCCGTTTTCTTCCATAGTTGTATAGAAAACTTCTACTCCGCGCATGATGTAATCATCAGCAGCACCGGAAAGACCTGTGGAAGCAAATTCGCAGTAGATCTGCTGAAGTGCTTCATCTTCATCTGCAGCCACGAGCTGAAGCATATCAACTTCGTAGTCATCGCAGAGAGGAATATATTCATTGGAAGCTTCGCTGTCGTTGAATGCGTACTTGGGAGTAGCACGAACTTCGAAGTTACCGTACTCAACATCGTATACGTCTTCAGCGAGAGTTACATTTTCTGTCTTTGTAACAACAACTCTTTCGCCGTCACCAACAGTCTTGAGAAGCTTTGTTGTCTTTTCCTTTGCTGTTTCTGCAAAGAATGTGTTGTAGAGAATTACAGCAACATCGCCTCTTGTAAGCTTTGTTGTGTAGTTAACTACAGAATCAAGACCTTCATCAAGTCCGAGTTCTTCAGCCTTATCAATATAAGTGAAAGGATAGATGTAGGATTCGTCTTCAAAACCGAGTGCACGAACAACCATTGTGTAAGCATCCTGAAGAATGATACCGCCCTTGGGGTTGAAGGTTGTTGCACTTGTACCCTTGATAATGCCCATACCGTTTGCCCATGAAACATAGCTGAAATATGTGCTGTCATCAAGGTCTGTAAAAGGTGTTGAGTTAGAGCCGCCTTCAAGAGACTTGCCCTGCTTCATAAGTCTGTAAACGAAAGCAGCCATCTGCTGACGAGTTACATGTTCCATAGTTCCGAACTTTGTTTCAGAAACGCCTTTGGCAACGCCAAGACCGTTAAGAAGTGAAACTGCATCGGAAAGTGTTTCGTTCTTTTTGTCATCGACATCTGTGAACGGTGTAGTTGCTGCAAAGGATGCAACTGCGAGTACGCATGCAAGCATTACTGCAACTATTGCGGTAGCAAGAAATTTAAAATTTCTCATGTTGTTACCCCTTCCTAAAATTTTTGCTCATAAATAGAGTAATTTACATGTTATATTCTACAACACTATTGTTTTTTTTGCAAGTCTTTTTTTATTTTGTAACACAAATGTAACATGTGCGGAGTGCCTCCGCAGGCAGCGCACGGGGTAGCTCTGTTTTTAACGGGTCTCAAGGGTCGCTCAACAAACCGTTTGAGGCAGTCAAACTCCGACTGCCTCAAACAACAATAGTATTAATATCAAAAATTCAGGTAGAGTGCCTCCGCCGGCAGCGCACGGGGCAGCTCTATTTTTAACAGGTCTCAGGGGTCGGTTTGCATGCTGTCCGCATGACTTATAAACGCGAATTTCCCTGCCATCGGCGTTTGATGGCAGGGAAAGGTTATTTAAGCGACATCTAAGGTCTGTTTATTGCGAACATATATCGTGCGTTGCCAGCGGGGGGGTACTCCGCCAAACCGTTTGAGGCAGTCAAACTCCGACTGCCTCAAACAACAATAGTATTAATATCAA
>JAGAUT010000062.1 GCA_017620655.1 Clostridia bacterium
CCCGCTTATTCTCTTTATCGGTATCGGTGCCATGATTGACTTCGGTCCCGTTCTTTCAAACCCCAAGCTTATGATTTTCGGTGCTGCAGCACAGTTTGGTATCTTCTTCACCTTCTGTCTTGCATCAATGTTCTTCCCTCTCAACGATGCAGCTTCAATCGGTATCATCGGTGCGGCTGACGGTCCTACTGCTATAGTTGTTGCTAACAAGCTGGATTCTGCATATCAAGGTGCTATCATGGTTGCGGCATACTCCTACATGGCTCTTGTGCCCATCATCCAGCCTCCCGTTATTAAAGCTCTTACAACCAAGAATGAAAGAAGAATCCGCATGGACAACTCAAGCATGAACGTTTCCAAGCTTACAAAGATTCTCTTCCCCATCATCATCACAATCGTAGCAGGCATCGTTGCTCCCTCTTCCGCATCTCTAATCGGTTTCCTTATGTTCGGTAACCTTATCAGAGAATGCGGTGTTCTTGATTCCCTTTCAGAGACAGCACAGCACGTTCTTGCAAACCTTGTTACAATCTTCCTCGGCTTTACAATTGCAAACCAGATGGTTGCAGATAAGTTTCTTAAGGCTGAAACTCTTCTCATTCTCGGACTTGGTCTTTTCGCATTCATCTTCGATACAGCAGGCGGCGTTCTCTTTGCAAAGATTCTCAATCTCTTCCTTCCCAAGGACAAGAAGCTCAACCCCATGATCGGTGCTGCAGGTATTTCTGCGTTCCCCATGTCAGGCAGAGTTGTACACAAGATGGGTCTTGCTGAAGACAACCAGAACTTCCTTCTCATGCACTCCATCGGTGTTAACGTTTCCGGACAGATTGCCTCTGTAATCGCAGGCGGTCTTATCCTTAACTTCTTCATGTAACAGAGAGGAGATTTTACTATGAATATGGAATTCAATCCCATGAACTTTATATACAACCTTCCCTACATGGGCAAGGGCATGCTCGGTATATTCATTGTTATCGGCATTATCATTCTTGCTGTTTATCTTCTTGCGAAAATCGGCAAAAATGACAACAAATAAGATAATTTAAAGCAAAACTCAAGGCACAGCCAATCGGCTGTGCCTTTTTTATGCTATTTCTTTTTCAATTTTTTTGCTTTATTCCAGAAATAATATCCCGCGCACAAAAGCAAAGGGCAAACAATGGCAGGAGTGTGAACAATAACACTTACCACAGCAAGAATCACACAAGTCGAACAAAGAGCAAAGTTAAATTTTACCTTCTTATTCTTTGAACTTTCAGCAGCCTCTCTCTGCTTTGCGTCCTCGTTTGCCTTTTGGATGAGCTTCTCCTGATTTTCAAACTCCTTTTCACTGTTCTTGTACATCTCACTCGTCACTTTATCAACTTTATATTTAGGAGTATCTATAATGTTACCGTTTATGTCGGAGCAGACCACAATGGTTAAAACGTCATAATATTCAAAGTTATGCTCAATATGAGCATCAGTTGAATTAAATTTCTTCTTGAGTTCATCATCAAAATAAACAGAACTTGCGTTGTCCAATACAAGATTGTTTCTTCTTGTTTCGGAATAAGACATACTTGTTATTTTGATTTGATGAAACCCATTTTGAACCATGAACAGCTTTGTGTCAAACGTTGGTTCAAAAAATATCTTTGGAAACGTCCTGCCGTCATCAACCGTTATGTATCCTCCGAAAGTTTTGTGACCAGTAAAAACTACCTGAATAAATGGCATAATTATTCTCCTTTTCACATAGTATATAGTATATCATAACCTGTTTCAGGTTATTTGTCAATACCCTGAAACAGATTAATGTATAATCAAGTCGGTGATAATATGTATTCAAGAATCAGAGATTTACGTGAAGACAATGAACTGACTCAAACTCAGGTTGCAAAGTTTCTCGGAATGTCACAGACCGGCTATTCAAAATACGAAACGGGAGAAAACGATTTACCAACCTCTATTTTAATAAAATTAGCAAGATTCTATAACACCAGCATTGACTATCTTCTTGGCGAAACAAATATTAAAACAAGGTATAAATGATGTAAAAGGCACAGCCATTTGGCTGTGCCTTTTATTATTGGCATTATGATTTCTGAAAAGCCTTCCTCCGAGATGAAGGTGACACGACAAGGTCGTGACGGAAGAAGCCTGCGTGTCCTTGGTATTTCAAATATCAAAAGTACCGCTTTCTCCCTCAGTCAGCATACGCTGACAGCCTACGGCCCTGCTCGCAAGCAAGCTTGCTTGCCGCTTTGCCTAAAAACAACCACACAGGGTTGTTTTCTTAACGTGTCGCGCCCTCCCGGAGGGAGCCACAATTTACACTTCGGTAACTTCGCCTGTTTCAATATCAACAACACAGGGTTTTGGGTTTTGTCCTCTATATTCATTTGAAACAAAGGTTTTAATCTTATTTCCGTCAACAGTAAACTGAGGTGCAAGTTTGAATTGGGGTGTTCCCTGATATACGCCGAAATTTCCATGCGGTTTTAGTACGGTTTCGCCTTTGCGTATCTCAAGATTACCGGACACCGTGCCGACCAGACCGTGATAACTCGTTGTCAGGGAAACGGTCAAGTCGTCTTTGATATAACAGGTGTGGTTTTCTTCCCAACTTCTGACGAACACACCTTCGGTATATGTAATATTCTCAGTTTCATTGAGGGTGGTAAAATAATTATTCACACGAACATCCAGCCCGTTCTCAAAGTCAAAGCTCATAGTTCCGCCGAGAATCTCTGTCACAACATTCCATGTCAGAGGAAGATACCACACATTGCGGTAATATACAAGCGGATAGTCCAAAAGCTCATCAAGCTCCTTGCCGTCAATGGTGACGCTTACACCAAAATGGTCAAAGTACCATCCACCATATGAATTTGCATTAAGACTCGGCTCATTCTTTTCGGCTCTTGGGTAATGAACCTGATATATATTAGTGTCTCTGTCAGGCGTTTGAGCTTCAAGGGGGTCTTCGACAGCCTTTATAAGAATCTTTTTGAAAATCTGCTTCGGCTCTTCGGGATTACCTCTTGTAAAGGCAATGCTTCGGGGTTCATTCTCATCGTATTCAGGAATAAGATTGAGTATCAAAGCGTTATTATAGGTCAGCGGAAAGTATGTTACACCGCCGTTTACAAATACAGGAAATTCTTCGTATTCATTATAGTTATATTCCTGACCGTTTACTGTCACGGGAAATTCGGGAAGAAATCCGACATTAAACATCCAGCCTGTGATATTGTAGGCAAAGGTGCTTAAAGACACAAAAAGTGCTATGGCAACACCCATCAGGAAATAGCGGATTTTTTTCATAAACATACCTCCTTATCTTTTGTATTCTAATTATAACATAACATTTTGTCCGTTGCAACAAAAAAATCACCCGTGCCGTCGTTTGGTACGGGTGATTGATTGAATCGAGCACCTTAATCTATTAAGCAAGAGGCTTGAGAAGTGCTAAATTAAAAGGTCTTTGCCTACTTTCTCCTTAAGAAAGTAGGGCTTCCAATTCCGCACGTCTCTCATCATTTTCCTTACCGGGTTTACC
This sequence comes from Clostridia bacterium, assembly GCA_017620655.1. Taxonomy (GTDB): domain Bacteria; phylum Bacillota; class Clostridia; order Oscillospirales; family CAG-382; genus UMGS1387. The sequence continues at coordinate 3,548 of JAGAUT010000062.1, forward strand.
TAAAAGTGCGAACATATTCTTCTTATACGCCTCAACACCGGGCTGGTTAAAGGGATTTACACCAAGGATATATCCCGATGCCGCACAGGCAAGCTCAAAGAAGTAAACCATATAACCGTAGTCATATTCGCTTCTTGAGGGAACCTCGAGAATAATATTGGGAACGCCGCCGTCATTATGAGCAAGAACAGTTGCAAGAAATGCCTTCTTGTTTGCTTCATCAAGCTCGTGTCCCGAGAGGAAGTTGAGGTTGTCAATATTCTGAGGGTCATTGGGGATAATAACGCTTGCGTTCTGCTTATCAATATTGATAACAGTTTCAAAGATGTTACGCTGTCCTTCCTGTACAATCTGACCGAGTGAGTGAAGGTCTGTTGAGTAGATTACGGATGCAGGGAAAATACCCTTGCCGTCTTTACCTTCGCTTTCGCCGAAGAGCTGCTTCCACCATTCATTCATATACTGATATGCAGGCTCATAGCACGCCATGATTTCAAGGTCCTTACCCTTAGCATGAAGCACGTTTCTGATTACCGCATACTTATAAGCATCGTTCTTTTCGATATCGCATACCGAAAGTTCATCGTATGCCGCCTTTGCACCTTCCATAATCTTGTCGATGTCGCATCCGGCTACAGCGATGGGAAGAAGTCCGCAGGCTGTGAGAACAGAGTATCTTCCGCCGACATCATCGGGGATTACGAAGGTTTCATAACCCATATCGTCGGAAAATTCCTTGAGTGTTCCTCTTGCCTTATCGGTGGTCGCAAAAATTCTTTCCTTTGCACCTTCCTTGCCGTACTTTTCCTCTAAGAGACCTCTGAAAATTCTGAATGCTACAGCAGGTTCGGTTGTAGTACCCGACTTTGAAATTACATTTACGCAGATATCCTTACCTTCGCAAAGAGAAAGGGTTTCGGAAAGTGCCGCAGGTGAAATGGAATTACCTATAAAGTATATTTCGGGAGTCTTCTTCTTTAAAAGGTTATAGTTAGGGGACTTGATATATTCAATGGCAGCACGTGCACCGAGGTATGAGCCGCCGATACCGATAACGATAAGAACATCACAGGAATCCTGAATCTTCTTTGCCGCCTTCTTTATTCTTTCAAATTCTTCCTTATCGTAATCTACGGGAAGAGAATGCCATCCGAGGAAATCATTTCCTTCGCCGCTTTTATTCACAATCTTTTCGTGTGCCTTTTCAAGTGCAGGAATAAGTGCCTTAATCTCAGCATCTGTCACAAAGTTTTTTACAAATTTGTCATTACACTTAATTGCCATATGTGTATTCCTCCAATATTGTTTATATCAAAATTATAAACCTGCACACATTATAATTCTACATAAATTTGTAACAATTTTATCTTAGAGTCTATCTGACTGTGACAGACGATGTCAACAGGCGTTTAAAAATTTCAAAAAAGGTGATTTTTTCTATGCTTTCCGAAGTGATAATGGGAAATGAGCCTATTTCCTGTCCTTCGATGCTGTATTTCACTGTCCCGACCTTTGTATCCTTTTTGACGGGAGCAGATATACATTCATCAATTTCCATTCTCACTTCGACTTTATTCTGACGTCATTTATCAATGAGTATTTCCTCTAAATCAGATTCGATTTTTACGCTGTCCTTTACGCCGCCAAGGACTTTTATATTTTCAAGCTCAATGGGTTCCGGTTTATACACGGCATAATTTGCAAAGCCGTATTCAAGCAGTTTTTTTGCATCGGCAAAGCGTTTATCGCTGCTTTCACATTTCATAACGGATGCAATGAGATTCATGCCTCCCCTTTCGGCAGTTGCAGACATACAATAAAGTGCTGAGGAGGTATATCCCGTCTTCATACCCGTTGCACCGTTATAGAATCTGATGAGTTTATTTGTGTTGGAAATTCCGAATTCGCCGCCTCTGAGAGTATCCATCCAGATTTTTGTATAATCATAAACCTTTTTATGCTTATGAAGTTCTCTTGTCATGATTGCAATATCACGGGCAGTTGTATAATGATTATCGGCAGGAAGCCCTGTGCAGTTGACAAAGTGGGTATTTACCATTCCGAGTTCCTTTGCCCTTTCATTCATGAGTGCAGCAAAACCTTCCTCGGAACCTGCAACAAGCTCACCGAGAGCTACGGTACAGTCATTGGCAGACGCGACAATTACAGCTTTCAGCATTTCATTGACCGTCATTGTTTCACCCGGCTCCAGCCATATCTGAGAACCGCCCATACTGCAGGCATGCTCACTGCCAGACACAGGAGAGTTGAGGTCAAACTTACCTTCATCCATTGCCTCAAACACAAGAAGAAGAGACATGATTTTTGTAACCGATGCCGGCTCAAGCTTTTCATCGGCATTCATTTCATAGAGAATTTTGCCTGTTGATGCTTCCATGAGACAGGCAGAGGTGCTGTTAAGATCAAGGTCTGCACCGTTTACGGTAAAAGAGATTAACAGAGACACAAACAGAAATGACAGAAAACGTTTTATAAGTTTCATAGCTTTTCCTCCAAACATATTGTAATTGGAGTATTTACCTAAAGGTGCTGAAATATACAAAAACGTCTCCCGAATGAGAGACGTTCTATTATCAGTCATTTGTAAGTTTCTTGACCCATGTGTAGCGATTGACTTTAATAAACCCGGGAATACATTTGAAAAGCTGGTCGAGGTTCAGGCAGAAAACTACCGCTACGGGAGACCACTTAAACACGAATGCCGCCAGGAACGAAAGCGGAAGCACGATACACCAGATACTTATAAAATCATTTTTGATTACAAACTTCCCGTCACCGCCGCCCTGAACAATACCGATTATCGTCGGCATCTGATAGGACATACCAAAGCCAGTTACGCACAATACAAGGATAAATGCATTTGCGAGTGAATAGGTTTCGGGAGACAGGTTATACAGGCTGAGAATCGGTGTACGCACAAGGAACATTGTAACACTGATAACTACGCCTATTCCGACAAACATTAACTGAAGAGTCTTTACATATTCCTTAAGCTTCTGCATATTTCCAATGCCTATGGTTTTGCCGATTATTACTGCCGTTGCGTTTGATGCGCCTACCGATGCAACCTTCAGGGTCTGATAAAGGGTAGTTGACATTGAATTTGCAGCAATTGCATTATCCGACATATGTCCGAGAATTACTGACTGAAGTGCAGTTGATACACCGAACATTCCTCCGACAAGGATGATGGGAAATGCAGTTTTTGCATAATCTTTGAAAAGAGATTTATCAAATTCAAAAAAGTTTCTTAAACCAAGTCTCAGTTTTTTATCAACAGTCAGAACATAGAACACAACAATTACAAGTTCAAGCACCCTTGCAACAAGTGTACCGGTTGCCGCACCTTCTACCCCCATTTCGGGTGCACCAAAGTTACCAAAAATGAGAAGATAGTTGATTGAACAGTTTGTCACCAATGTAACAAGGGAAATATAAAAGCCTATTTTTACGGTTTCAACGCTTCTTAATGATGCAAGCAATATATTCGTCACTGCAAACACGGGATAGGTGTACTTGATTACAGCAAGATACTTTGCGCCTTCGGAAATAATATCCTGTGACGGTGAAAAGATTCCGACAACCTTTTCGGGAAAGGCAGCAGCAACAGTAAACAAAACCGCCGATGTAACAACTCCCACAAGCATTGCACAGGAGGACAGTTTCTTTATTTCCTTTGTTCTCTCCTGACCCCAGTACTGGCTTCCGAGAGCAACAAGTCCTGAGCCTGCAGACATTACTATCTGCTGGAAGATAAACTGAATCTGATTAATTGCCCCGACACCGGAGAGTGCCGTTTCGGAATACGAGCCTATCATGATATTATCGGCAAGGTTTACGCCGAGAATTATTATATTATGTAAAACCAGCACCCAATAGAGGGAGAAAAACTGTTTATAAAACGACTTGTCTTTAGTTACGAGCATATTTACGCCTCACTTTTCCGTCGGGTATTTTAGCATAGTTTTGAAGAATTGTCAAACATTAACTTTTCACCTAAAAATCACATAATCTTGATTTTTTCAACACATTGATATGCAAAAATATTGTTACAGAATTCATTGTAAGGAGAATTTGAATGAAGCGCACGTTAATACTTATATCTATCATCATGTCGGCTATACTTTTATTATCCGGTTGTACCGTTAGCAAAACAGAAAACAACACCGAAAAGTTTATAAAGCTGAATAGTTCGGATTCTGATTACACCGTTTCCGAAGCAGGCACTTACATCATTTCGGGAGTAATGACTGGCGGAAAAGTTTCGGTTGAGACCAAAGGCGATGTCACGCTCATTCTTTCGGGTGTTGAAATAACCAACAATGACGATTCGGCAATAGAAATTGAAAATGAAGGTACAACAACAATCAAAACTTCTTCCGGAACCGTCAACACTCTGAGTGGCGGCGGTGATGCAGCGATAACTTCAGAGAGCAACATTGTATTCGAAGGAAGCGGTACTCTCAACATTAACGGCACTCAAAAGCACGGAGTTGAGTGCGACGGTGACATCACAATAAACAGCGGAACAATTAATGTAAACTCCTTAGAGCACGGCATAAAATCAGAGTCGGTAATTACAATTCTCGGCGGAAATATCAACATAGTTGCTGAAACCGGCAAAGGAATCAAAGCAGAAAAAGAGTTTCTTGCCCAAGACGGAAATGTAACAATCAACTCAATAGAAAACGAAGGACTTGAAAGCAAGGGAGCTTTAACCATAAACGGCGGTATTTTTGACATAACTGCAGGCGAAGACGGCATCAATGCCGGAACTTCCGACAGCACATCAGCTGCTTCATCGTCTGACGAAAACTCAGATAAATCCGTACATCTTGCTCCCGACTACACAGATGCAATTACCGAAGGCGGCGAAGGCACCGGTGCTGTTCCGCCCGAGGATGCACAGCCCGACAGATTCCGTCCTGAGGGAGGATTCCCCGTGGGCGGTGAGGGCGAACCAACAAATCCCTATGCAGATGCATCTAATAATACAGACAGACCGCAGAGACCCGATAAGCCCGTTGGAGAAATACTGCCATCCAATTTTGCTGTTCCTGAAGGAGCAACAAGTTCCGGAAGAGGTGTTCCTTTCGACCATGAAAGACAAAATGGCGGTTTTGGCGGTAAAGCCGGAAAAATAAACAAAGACAGCGTTCTTACAATCAACGGCGGAACTATCAGAATAAATTGTCTCGGCGCCGGCATTGATTCAAACGGCACTCTTACAATCAATGGAGGAACGGTAATTATTGACGGCCCTGAAAACAGCGGAAACGGTCCACTTGACAGCGACGGATTGATGCTGATTACAGGCGGCACGGTTCTTACCGCTTCTGCAAGAGGAATGACTCAATTACCAAAAAGTATGTCTCAGGGCATACTTAATGTCTCCTTTGAAACTGCTCTTAATTCAGGGGATGAAATTGTCATTATGGACAGGAACGACAAAATAGTTACAGAGCATACAGTAGCGAGAATTTGTGAAGTTCTTATATTTACAAGTCCTGACATCATTCCAAATGATGAATACAGAATATATGTCAACGGAGCCGAATACGTGGCAGTAAGAGCATCAATGTCTGATGACATAAGAATTCCTAAAAACGACGAACTTCCTCCTCACATGCTCTTATCAATACCGCAAGAATAATATGACAACAAAAAGGTCGGAGTTTTCTCCGACCTTTTTACTATACAGTTTCTACTTTTATAACATTTGTATTACCGCTCTTACCGTTAATCTGTCCTCCTGTAAGAACTACATTATCACCCTTCTGAAGTTTGAACACATCTTTTGCTCTGTTAAGGGATGTATAGAACATTACTTCTGTGGAATTATACTCCTCGCAGAGTGCAGGTGTTACGCCCCAGCTGAGGTTGAGTTTTCTCCAAGCCTTTTCATTGGTTGTGATACCGAGAATATCAACCGGACTTCTGAAACGGCTTACCATTCGTGCTGTTGTTCCGCTGATGGAGTTTACAACTATACACTTTGCCTCAAGGTCAATCGACATTGAGCAGGTAGAATGAGAAACTGCGTCAAGCTTATTTTTGATTTTAAACTCTGTATTTTTAAAACGGCTCTTATAGTCAATGCATTTTTCCGTAAATTCAGCAATTTCAACCATGTTTTTAACGGCTTCAACGGGATATTTACCCGAAGCAGTTTCGCCCGAGAGCATAATTGCACTTGAGCCGTCATATACGGCGTTGGCAACGTCACTGAGTTCTGCTCTTGTAGGTCTTGGATTATGAATCATTGATTCAAGCATTTCTGTTGCGGTAATTACTCGTTTACCCAGCATTCTGCACTTATTGATAAGATACTTCTGGATAGAAGGCACTTCAATAAAGGGAATTTCAACACCGAGGTCGCCGCGGGCAACCATAATACCGTCTGCAAGCGTACAGATTTCATCGATATGATCAACGCCCGAACGGTTTTCAATCTTAGCAATAACGTCAATATCCTTACCGCCGTTAGTATCAAGAAACTCTCTTATTGCCTTTACATCCGAGAGATTGGATACAAAGGATGCAGCAACAAAGTCAACGTCATTCTTGATACCGAAAAGAAGGTCGGATTTATCCTGTTCGGAAAGGTAGTCGTGCTTCATTACTTTATTGGGAAAACTCATGCTCTTTCTATCGGAAAGTTCGCCGCCTGTTATTACCTTACATACAACGTCTCCGCCGGATATATCTACTACTTCAAATATAACAAGTCCGTTATTGACCAGGATTCTGTCGCCCTTTGACAGGTCTTCAGTAAGGTGGTCATAGTTTACTGAAACTCTTGTATTATCGCCCACACAGTCATTAACTGTAAAGGTAAATGTATCTCCGTCATTCAGCGTGATCTTTTTATCTTTAAATGTCTTTATTCTGTACTCGGGTCCCTTTGTATCAAGCATAATGGCGATTGGCATACCAAGCTTTTGTCTTACCTTTTTGATAAGGTCTATCTTTTCCTGATGGTCTTCATGCGTACCGTGGGAAAAGTTAAGGCGTGCAACGTTCATGCCTTCCTTACACATTCTTGTAAGTGTTTCTTCGTTATCGCACGCAGGACCTATTGTACATATTACTTTTGTCTTTCTCATGTAAATCATCTCTTTTCTAAACTCTGTGGCTAAAAAATTATTCAAAATCAAAGCCAGTATATATTATAAAGCAAGTTTCTGTACATTGCAACATCATTTTCAAAAAAAATATTGAAATTATTGCACAAAAATAGTATAATGCATATATATCTTGATGAAAGAACGATAAGGTAGTTTAAATGAAAAAAATAAAGTTGTCTTCAACGCACATAATTCTCGTTGTTTTTTTACTGACAATACTTTTAGGAAGTTTACTGCTGTATCTTCCGATCAGCTCTGCAAACGGAAAAAGTGTTGCGTATATTGATGCTCTTTTTACTTCAACCACGGCAACCTGCGTAACCGGTCTTGTAACAGTAACCACTGCAAGTGCATGGAGTCCTTTCGGTCAGGCTGTAATACTTTTACCTATCCAAATCGGCGGTCTCGGTGTTATAACCGTTATGTCAGCGTTTATGATGATTATAGGAAAACGAATAAATCTTGACGGAAGACTGCTTATTATGGACTCCTTCAACCTTAATTCACTTTCCGGAATTATTCAGTTTATTAAAAAGGTTATATTGGGAACATTGATTATAGAAGCTGTCGGAGCTCTGTTATATATGACGGTATTCGTACCCGAATTCGGTGCAAAAGGAATATGGTATTCATTATTCAATTCCGTTTCCGCCTTTTGCAATGCGGGGCTTGACATTATTTCCGATACAAGTATGTGTAATTATGCCACCAATCCGCTTATAAACTCGGTGACAAGTGCACTGATTATTGTCGGAGGTCTTGGTTTTATTGTCTGGTTGGATATCGTAAGAGTATTTAAAAACAGACATACAAGACATTTTAAATACTTATCCCTTCACAGCAAGCTCGTTTTATCCTCCACCCTTGTTCTGATTGTTTCCGGTGCAGTACTGTTTTTTATCTTTGAGTACAACAATCCCGAAACATTTGGAAATATGAATCTCTTCGGAAAAATACAAGCAAGTCTGTTTCAGTCGATAACAACAAGGACTGCCGGCTTTGCATCGGTTCCCCAGGAAGCTCTTACGAGCTCGTCTTCCATAGTCACGCTTATTCTGATGTTCATCGGCGGCTCGCCCGTAAGTACTGCAGGCGGTATAAAAACGGTTACTATAGCTGTTCTTATTCTCACTGCACATTCGGTAATTTGCGGCAAAAAGCAGGTTTCGGCATTCGGCAGAAACATAAACGAACAGTCTATTAGACGTGCAGTAACGGTGTTTATATCTTCATTCACAATTTTTACGATATCCGCCCTTTGTCTTTCCTGTACATCGGATGCACCGCTTATTGACATATTGTTCGAAACTGTCAGTGCCACTGCAACTGTCGGACTTTCAAGAAACTTTACAACCACCCTTAAGCTAATAGGTAAAATCATAATTATCATAAATATGTATTTTGGGCGTGTAGGCCCCATTACCCTCGCTTTTGCATTTAAAACCGGCAAAAACGACAAAAACACAATTTCAGAACCTTCTGAGGACATCAGTATAGGTTAGGAGGTATATACATGGGATACAATAAAACATATGCGGTATTCGGACTTGGAAGATACGGTTTATCGGTTGCAAAAGAGCTCGTTTCAAACGGAGCCGATGTAATTGCCGTAGATACTAACCAAAGAATCGTTGAAGAATATGCAAGCATCTTTCCGGTTTGCAAGTGTGCGGATATAACCGACCCTGATGTTATTGAAAGGTTGGGAATGTCAAGTGTTGACACGGTTATAATTTCAATGGCAAGCAATCTTGAAGCAAGTGTTATGGCAATAATGCTCTGCAAAAACGCAGGTGTTAAAGAGGTTATAGTTAAGTGTGCCAACGATATGCACAAAAGGATTTTTGAAAAAGTCGGAGCTGACATCGTTGTTTTTCCTGAAAACGAATCCGGAAAACGACTCGCAAAGAATCTTCTCAGTTCAGGCTTTATTGATGTGGCAGACTTATCAGATGAAATCTCCATAGTCGAAATTGACGTTCTTAAAAAGTGGAACGGCAAAACATTAAAAGAGCTTGACCTTCGCAGAACACACTCACTCAACGTTATTGCAATCAAAAGTAACGGCAGCACAGAGCTTGTTTCAAATCCCGATATGGTTTTGAGCGAAAACATGAAGCTTGTTATAATTGCACACAAACGCGACGTAGAAAAAATCAAATAACGAGGGCACCATGGCAGTTTTATATTTACTTTTATTCTTTTCCGTTTCTCTTGAAACCTTCAAAAACATATATTACAATTTTTTTGGCAAAAATCTGATAGAGACCAACAAAGACTCACTGTTTTTCAATGTAATCATCACCATTGGCTCAATAGTATTTTTCGGTGCGGCAATTATTTTTTCGGGTGAAACCTTCGCTGTTTCGCCCTATACAATGATTCTTGCCGTTATTTTCAGTTTTGTCTCTACAGCCTCCCAGTATTTCTGCCTGTTATCCATGAAGCTGGGGCCCATGTCCTTTAGCGTTCTGTTTACATATCTGAGTGCCGTTATTCCTACAGTTTTCGGTATTGTTTACAGAAACACTCCCCCGACACCCATTCAGATTACAGGGCTTGTTCTCATGATAATCACATTTTTTCTCAGCATCGATTTTAACAAAGAATCCGGCATGAGCATCAAGTGGTTACTTGCAGTTGCAGGAAGTTTTCTCGGCATGGGACTTATCGGTGTTTGTCAGACGGTTCATCAGACATCCGCCTTTGCAAAAGAAATCAACGGGCTTCTTTTCTGGACTTTTCTCTTTTCACTTATTCTTTTCATTCTGCTGTACATTCCGTACGGCATCAAGAGCAGAATGGCTAATGAAAAAAAGATATACAAGCCGATAGACTGGGCAAGTATGATAATTACAGGTGTTTTCTGGGGCGCTGTAAATCTGATAAATCTATATCTTTCAGGCAAGCTTCCCAGCATTATCTTCTTCCCCATTGTCAACGGCGGTGTTATAATCCTTTCGGGTCTTGCATCGATTTTTATTTTCAAGGAAAAGATATCAAAAAAGAGACTTGCAGGTTTAATTGTCGGCATTATTGCAACATGTCTTATAGGAATTTAATTTACGGAGGTACAAATTATGTTAGCTCAAGGCGTAAAAGCACCCGATTTCACTTTACCCGACAAGGACGGGAACGAAATTTCCCTCTCATCTTTTCTCGGAAAAAAGGTAGTACTTTATTTTTATCCCAAGGACAACACGCCGGGCTGTACAAGGCAGGCATGTGCCTTTGCGGCAGCGTATGACGGTTTTAAATCAAAAGATATTGTTGTTATCGGCATCAGCAAAGACAGTGTGGCATCCCACGCAAAATTTGCAGAAAAGTATTCCCTGCCCTTTATTCTAATTTCTGACAAAGATTTAGTGGCAATCAAGGCATACGACGTATGGCAGGAAAAGAAAATGTGCGGCAAGGTTTCAATGGGTGTTGTCAGAACAACATACATCATTGACGAAAAGGGTTATATTGAAAAGGTTATGGAAAAGGTAAAGCCCGATACAAATGCAGAGGAAATCCTTTCATATCTCGGATAAGGTAAAACGAAAGCTCCCCGATTGGGGAGCTGTTTTTATGCATTGACAGTTTCTTTTTCCTGTTCTTTAATATTTTTGAGTTCTTCCTCTTCCAGAACTCTGTATGCAACCTTACCAACGAGGGTCTTTGGCATATCATCCTTGAAGGAAATGTCGTAAGGCATCGCATATTTTGCAATATTTTCGCGGCAGTAATCAAGAAGAAGCTGTTTTGTTTCTTCATCTGCTTTTGCATCGGGCACAAGCTTTACAAACGCCTTTACCTTCTGCATCTTATATGGGTCGGGAACGCCTATTACACAGCTCATCTGCACAAGCTCATGGGCATCGAGTATATTCTCAATCTGTGCAGGATAAACATTATAGCCAGAGGTTACTATCATTCTCTTTGCTCTACCCTTGAAGTACACAAAGCCCTGCTCGTCAATTGTGCCAAGGTCACCCGTATACACCCATGTAAGACCGTCGGCATGAGTTCTGAGAGTCTTTGCAGTTTCCTCGGGGTGATCCATATACTCCTTCATGACGGTAGGTCCTGCAAGGAGTATTTCTCCCTCCTGTCCGTATGGAAGCTCGTTTTCGGTATCGGGTTCAACAATCTTAATGTATGTATCGGGGAACGGAAGTCCAATGGAGCCCTCCTTTGCCATATGGCTGGGAGTCAGACAGCAGGCAGTTACAGTTTCGGTTGTGCCATAACCCTCTCTCACCTGTATTACCGCCTTATGGTCATAGAGGAATTTATCAAGCTTTTTCTTGAGTTCAATCGAAAGGCTGTCGCCGCCAGAGAACACACCCTTAAGGCAGGAAAGGTCTGCCTTTTCCATGCCGGGAAGTCTGAGGAGTGCCTCATACAAAGTAGGAACGCCTGCGATAAAGTTACATCTGTTCTTAACAAGGTCCTTGGCATAGGATTTGGGGGTAAATCTCGGCACAAGAATGCATCTTCCGCCCTGACTGAGCATGGTATGTATGCAAACACCAAGGCCGAAGCCATGGAAAATCGGCATTGCCGAAAGCATCTTATCGCCGGGTCTGAACATGGGGTTTGCCGCAATTACCTGCTGACCGAGAGCATTGAAGTTCTTATTTGTAAGAACAATTCCCTTAGTCGTTCCCGTTGTTCCTCCCGAATAAAGTATTACGGCAGGGTCATCAGCCTTCTTTTCAACCTTATAGTCATAGAAGCAATGCTTTGAAAGCTTCATGAACTCATCCCATCTGATAACGGGAGCATCATCGGGTATCTTTGCAATCTTTCGTCCCGAGGTCATCATATAGCCTGCCTTTATAGGCTGAGACAGCTCGTCCTTAATTGAGGCAATAATGATATTGACTACCCTTGTATTACTGCGTACATGCTCAAACTTATGATAGAACTGATCAAGGGTAATTGCAGTTACAGAGCCTGACTCATTGAGGTAAAACTCTATTTCCTTTTCGGCAGACAGCGGGTGTATCATATTTGCAATACCGCCGACAAGGTTTACGGCATAGAAAAGATAAATCGACTGAGGGCAATTGGGCATTGCAATTGTTACTCTGTCCCCTTCTCTTACACCGATTGTCTTGAGTGCCTTGGCACATATTTCAATCTGCTCTATCAGTTTCTTATATGTTGTCTTTTTGCCCATAAAGTCAAAGGCAACATTATTGGGATAGTGTTCCGCGATCTTTTTGACCGCTTCGAACATTGTACCTTCAAAGTATTCCAAGTGCATCGGAAGATCGCCGAGGTTATCCTTCCATGGAGTTTTTGCAGTTATCATTTATATTTCCACCTTTTCATTTAGCGGCTTTTCAAGAAGCTCGGGATTCTCAAGAAGATACTTAAGAAGCTTTACGGTTTTTGAATAGTAGTAGCCGTCAGCAATTCTTTCATCAATGGTAAGACCAAGTTCAATGCTCTCTCGCATGGTAACATTTCCGTCATCATCATAGAAGGGTCTTTTTTTCTTAATACCGATGGCACAGAAAACAGAATTTGTTCCCCAGTTTGTCATATGATGATAGCCTGCGTCTAGCCCAATTGAGCCAAGGTTCGTAAGAACCACCGAGCACTGATATGGGTCTGTTGCTATCATGGACGCCGGCATCCATCCGTGTCTGTCAAGGAAGCGGACAAGTGCACCTATAAGATGCTTTCCGGGTATTTTCTGTACAAAATCCATACTTTCTGTCGAAGCATCCTTCTTATCGCTGCGGCAAAAAGACACCTGACGAAAAATCTCGTTATGTATGGAATCAAGGGTATCCTCATCCTTTGCATTTATTCTGGCAAGAGCCTCGCCGCCGTGGTCGGAAAAGATCTTCTTTACGGTAAATGCGGCAGTCAGGTCATTTCTCTCATACATATTCTGATTTGCGATAAAATAATTCATCTTGGGTCTTTGCCTTATCGTCTTAAGAATGGCAGTAAGAACAAGCTGGAATATATTGTACTTATATTCGGGGCTGTCGGCATTCTTTTTCGCAAGAAATTCATCTGCTGCCGTAAGGTCAACGGTAAATCTGATAAATGCTTCGTTATCGCATCTGTTGGGATACATGAGGGGCATGATATAGTGCATGGAGTCGAGTTTGCGAATCAGTTTTCCGTCTCTGCGGTCTCCCCATTTTCTTGACATAATGTTACCTCTCGTAATTCTTTAATTTTTCTTTATTTTATTCTTCCAGTACTTACCGAAAGTAATAAACTCAGCAAGCAGGCACACGGGAATTGCGGCATATATATCAACAACCGAGTGCTGTTTTACAAAAGAGACCGACATACACACAAGTATACAGAAAGCGGTTATCGGAAGCTTTGTTTTCCATGTCACGCCCTTTTCCTTGAGCCAGGTTGACGCAATTCCTACAGAATAAGCAACATGAAGCGACGGGCAAACATTGGTATTGGTGTCAAGGCTGTATAGCAGTTTTATGCCATCGATAAAGATGTTATCTCTTGCAAACTCCGATGGTCTCAAATCCTGACGGTTCGGAAACAGAATATATATTATCATTGCCGTAATCTGTGTTACGATTATAAACTTCATCATATTCTTAAAATTATCGGGATTATAGAACATAAAGTACAAGAGCGAACCGACGATAAGCAAATACCATCCGAAATATGGAATGATAAAGTACTCACAAAAAGGAATCATATCGTCAAGTCTGCTGTACACAACATGGCAGGTCTCCACAGGGATAAGAGCTTCTGTCAGAAAATACAACGTAAAATACCCAATCCATCCCGCAAGATACTGAAGATGGCGGAATTTCGGTTCATTGATTCTTGACAGCTTAAAATCTTTATAATCAACTACGGGTTTTCTCATGAGGTACCTCTGTAATATCCTTGTTGGACAAAAAGCATTTCTTTGGAAGGTTCTTATAAGGTACAACAGTATGCTCGGGAAGCTCCCTTGCAATTTCTGTTATTTTGCTTGAAAGATACTCACAGATTCTGGTTCTTTCATCGGAAATATCGTTTTCGGGATTGAATTCAATTCCGTCTCCTATATATATTTTCTTAAGACGGGGAGAAACATACATCGGAACAAAAATGAGTTTCTTTGAGTTTGTATTATAGTAAAGCTTTGCAATATCAACGAATTTATCCTGAAACTTATAGACTATATTATTATCCGGCTCGTCTTTCTCAGGAAAAATCACCATATTCTTTCCTTCTTTAAGCATTCTGACAGAAGTTTTAAAGGTTGAAAGAATTCTCATGTCATGGTAAACATCAACGGTGCGGGCACTGTTGAATATACTTACGGAAAAAGGGGCAATGATATATGAAAGAAGTCTGTAAAATGGCTGCAAAAGCTTCGGCTTTCCGGACCAGAAATCTTTAAAAGCGTATTTTGGGACTTCTTTCAGGTTCATCATCTGACCTGCACACTATGTATAACAGTTTTCGGGAAGATAAAGCTCCGCACTTATAGGCCCGTTCATGAGGCAATGATTACCGACAAGAACGGCGTTACATTCAGGTATCTTTTCAGCGTTTTCGACTTTAATTACGGGATACAGGAGTTTGACAGCAGCTCTTATAACAACAAAGACAACCGACTTCTTCTTTTCTGTCACAGAGGGTCTCTCCTTTCATTCGACACAGTTTCTGATATTATACCACATTTTGCAACGGAGTTCTTTAAATATTTTAATCTTATTCTTTAACATACTGAAACGCAAACATTAAATAAGCATTAACACTTTTTTTAGAATTGTTGTAAAAAACATTCATTAGTTTTGATTAAATTCAAGTTTTCATCATTATCACTGACTAGCTTATTATATGTGAGATTTTTTTCAAAAATGGCAAAAAAGCACTTGACATTTGATTCTTTATGTGTTACAATATCATGCGTTGGGTCGCACCGACCAAAATGTACGGAGAGGTGTCCGAGCGGTTTAAGGAGCTGGTCTTGAAAACCAGTGATGCTGAAAGGCACCGTGGGTTCGAATCCCACCCTCTCCGCCACCAACCAATTTAATATTTTGATTTTCACTATGCAGAAGTACTCAAGTGGTGAAGAGGCGCCCCTGCTAAGGGTGTAGGTCGAGCAATCGGCGCGAGAGTTCAAATCTCTCCTTCTGCGCCAAACCGGAATCCTGTCGTTAACTATCGGCAGGATTTTGTGTTATTTGGTGTATTTTCATTTACGAAAGGAGTCATTTCTATGCTAATTCCAATTATTTTACTGATAATCGGTTTTGTATTGCTTATCAAGGGTGGAGACTGGTTTGTTGACGGTGCTGTCGGTATTGCCCGTCGTTTTCATCTTCCCGAAATTCTTATCGGTGCCACTGTTGTTTCCATAGGCACAACACTACCCGAGGTTATGGTATCTGCCGGTGCTGCGATTCAGGGAAGCGGCTCCATTGCATACGGAAACGCTCTCGGCTCTATAATTTGCAACACCTCTTTGATTGCAGCTCTTACAATTGCCATAAAACCCGGTAAAGCTGACAGAAAAAGTCTTGCTTTACCCGTTACATTCTTTTTCATTTCAGCCGCTGTTTACTGCATATGTGCTTATGTTTTTGGCAGGTTCTCTCTCGGCATGGGCATTTTGCTGATTGCTATGTTTATAATTTATATGCTTACAACGGTTTTACGCATGAAAAACGGCAACCATTCAGAAACTGATGCACACAAAACAGATTCCGAAGATGAATGCAACGGTAGCTTTTTCAAGTACATAATTTTGTTGATAATCGGTGCAGTTCTTATTGCAATCGGTGCTGATTTACTCGTAGATAATGCAATTATTATCGCTGAAGCTTTCGGTGTCTCTGAAAAGGTAATCGGTCTTACAATTGTTGCACTCGGCACTTCCCTGCCGGAGCTTGTGACGGCAATTACTTCTCTGGCAAAAGGTCACGGGTCACTTTCTTTAGGCAACATTATCGGTGCAAATATATTCAACATCGTTCTTGTAAGCGGTGTGGCTATTACACTTAATCCCTTCGATGTTCCTGTTTCGGGTCTTATCGGAGGCATCAATTCTTCGCTTGTGCTTGACATTCCCGTTATGCTTGTTGTCATGGCTATTCTCACAGTTCCTACTCTTATTAAAGAAAAGCTTTCTCGCTGGCAGGGTATTTCAATGCTTGCTATTTACGCAGCATTTTGCACATTGCAGTTCGTAATTTAATGATTTCTCTGAATCCGGGATAAAACTTCCCGGATTTTTTCTGTACAATATGGCAAAACTTGCAAAATTCCATTGACTTAAGTATTTTAAGGTGTTAAAATCAAATAAAAATTAAATATTCAGAGGTGCAATAGCATGAATAAAATTTCATACTTTTTTATCGACGACGTAATCTGGACCTTCAGAGACATAGCAAGAGAAAAGCCTGCATCAATTTTTGAAAACGGCTTTATGAAAATGCTCAAGGACAATCACGATAAATACGGTCTTACCGTTCAGCTCAATCTTTTCTACGCAACCGATGTGTATTACGGCAATGATTTCTTCAATCTTTCCGAAATGCCCGATTGCTATAAGGATGAATTTCAGGCTAATAAGGACTGGCTGACTCTTGCTTTCCATGCAAGACAGGAATTTCCCGATTATCCTTATGTAAATGCTTCCTACGAAGACGTTTATGAAGACTTTAAGCTTATCGAAAAGGAAGTTCTGAGATTTGCAGGTGAGGGTCTTTTCTCTGATGTCCTTTGCACTCACTGGCTTCCCATGAGTAAGGCGGCATGCCGTGCGGTTGTTGATTGCGGTATCAGAATCGACAGCCCCTCTGCCGGTGTGACACGTGAATATGAAGGCGATATGAGCGTGCTTCCTTACGGTCATGCGGCAAGACTTTTGCATAACAGACAGCCTGAAACAAAACTGTTTTGTAGAGAAGGCGCAGACCCAAGACTTGCAACATCTGTCTGCGGTTATAACCACGTAACACAAGAAGAATATGACTCAACTCATGCAAGAAACTGCTCTGTACCCGATAAGGAACTCGATCTCAGACACAGACAGCTCTGCACCGACGGTCTTTGCTTAAATCTTATTTCTCCCGAAGCAATAAAGGAAAGAACAAATAAGCTTGCTGATAATAATGCCGAATATATCGGCTTTGCAACCCATGAGCAGTATTTCTATCCCCATTACTTTGCATATCAGCCCGATACTCATGAAAAGTTTGAGGCTATGGCTAAGACTGCTCATGACAGAGGCTACAGATTCATAACATATAGGGAAATGAAATAAAAATTATATATTTTAATAATGGGGTAAATTGAAATGGAAAAAATCAAGTTTTTTCGCAACAGCATTATGCCCTATATTTACATATCGCTTGCAGCCGTACTTCTCTCCTTTGTTTATCAGTTGTTTGTTGTAAAAAACAGCTTTGCACCGGCAGGTCTTAACGGCATTGCCACAATGGTGCAGTATAAAACAGGCTTCAGTATCGGCTTTATGTCGCTGATTATTAATATTCCGCTTTGTATACTTGCGTATTTTATGATAAGTAAACAATTTGCAAAGCGTTCGCTGTGCTTTTGTCTTGTGTATTCCTTTATGTTTTTGTATTTACAGCAAATAGGTCTTGAACAGTTCCAATACAATGCACAAGGTCATGACACAATTTATCCGGTTATGTTAAGCGGTGTGCTCAGCGGATTTGTATACGGTGTATGCTTTCGTAATCATGCTTCTACGGGCGGAACGGATATTGTCTCAAAATATATAAGCCAAAAGAAGCCGACACTGAATTTCTTTTGGGTGACCTTTGCGCTCAATACACTTGTTGCAGTTTCTTCGTTTTTTGTATATGCAAAAAAAGATATGTCCGGCAATTTAGTCTACGACTACAAACCGGTATGTCTTTGTATTATGTACTGTTTTCTGTCAACCTTTGTCGGAAACATGATTCTCAAGGGTTTCAAAACCGCTTGCAAATTTACCGTTATAACAACGCATCCCGATGAGATTACGTCTGAGATAATTAATAATCTGCATCACAGCTCAACGGAAATTTCTGCCGTCGGATCCTTCAATAAAGATAATAAGACGGTTCTCATTTGTGTTATTAACAAGCATCAGATAATAGATTTTCAGAATATCCTGCTAAAGTACGATAACACATTTTCCTTTTCCGAAACCGTTAATGAAACTTACGGTAATTTTAAGAGAATAAGGTAAATTTTCCGGAAACAATTGCATAATGTGACAACATATGGTACAATACACACATCATATAAACGGAGGTAATGAAAATGGATATGCTCAAGAAATTATGGCCCACTCCCTTTAAGGTAGAACAGAAGAATGTTGTTTCTCTTATCATTCAGCTCGTGATTTTCCTTATTGTTTGCGTAGTTGTAGGCTGGCTCATTTCTATTCTCGCTCATATTCCCGTGATTGGACTTCTTGCCGGTCTTATCGGTGCACTTCTCGAAATCTACAGCATTGTAGGTATCGTTCTTTGTGTACTTAATTTCCTTGGTGTAAAGCTCGGCTAAAGCAAGAAACAGACGCTCCCGAAAGGGAGCGTTTTTCATATTGACAACGGGGTTCATTAGTGATAGACTCATTGTATATCCCAGTTGGAGGAAACAAATGAAAAACACAGACCTCATTATTTTTTCAGGACAAAGTAACATGGAAGGCGAAGCAGAAAGATTTCCTGACGACAACAGCCCCGTTGATGGAGCACTTGAGTACAGATATCTTGAAAACAGACTCGTTCCGCTTCGTCATCCTGCAGGTGAAAACATTTCAAACAACGGCAAGGTATTCCTTCCACGTCACAGAGACGGCTGGGGTACAACTCAGAGCTGTGCCCTGCTCTCTGCATGGCGCAAAAGAACAAATCCCGTTCCCTTCTTCTGCAAAAGCTACATTGAGTCATCGGGCAGAAATGTTATCGCAGTTCATGCCGCAAAAGGTGCAACGACAATTGACTATTGGCAAAAGGGCGAACTCGGATACGAAATGCTGTGCAAAAAGTCAAAGGCAGCAATCCAAATGACAAAGCCTGAGCATATTTACTTTGTCTGGCTTCAGGGAGAGAGTGACGCACTTGCAAAAAAGTCAAAAGACGTATACAAAAGACAGATGCTCTCTCTATATGAATCGCTTCACGAAGACCTTGGGGTTGAGCTTTTCGGAAACATACTTGTCGGCAGATTTTCCATGGATGAATACGATTTTGAGATTATTAATGCTCAGAAGGAAGTCTGCAAGGAGCACGACAAATTTATAATGCTGACAGAAATTACTGAGAAAATCATTTACGAACCCGAATACATGAATCCCGAAGCCTTTGGTCATTACGGGCTAAAAGGACAAATGCTTCTCGGAGATGTTGCCGGAAAGGCACTGGCACAAGCAAGAATCAAACAATAGTTATTGTATTCGTTACAAATTTGTTATTGTTACTATATACAAAAATGTGAAACAAAATATCAGTAAATTTTGGCATTTTACTGATTGACAAAACACTACATATTGTGTATAATTATTACACAAGGTAAATATTACATGACTGACGGACAAGAGCGAATTAACGCTAAAGGAATGTAATATGATTTTAGCCGACCGTCTGGGCAATTCGTTCTTTTCGAACAGAATTGCCCTTTTTATTTGTTAAAAAGCATCTCTCAAGGAGGTATTCAAATATGAAACATCCAAACTGGAACGGATTTGTCGAAGGTACATGGCAGAACGAAATCAATGTTCGCGACTTTATCCAGAAAAACTACAAGCCCTACGACGGAGACGATTCTTTTCTTTCTGGTGCAACAGAAAGAACCAACGCACTTATGAAGAAGCTTCAGAATCTCTTTACACTCGAGCGTCAGTACGGCGGCGTACTTGACATAGATACGGCAACCGTTTCTTCGCTTACAGCATATTCTCCCGGATATCTTGACAAGGACAATGAGCTTATTGTCGGTCTTCAAACTAACCGTCCTTTAAAGAGAGGCGTATGTCCTTTCGGCGGCATGAGAATGGCAAAGCAGGCTTGTGAAGCTTACGGCTATGAGCTCAGCCGCAAGATTCAGGATGAATTCAAATACAGAACAACACACAACGACGGTGTTTTCAGAGCATATACAGACGAAATGAGAGCAGCAAGAAAGTGCCATGTTATCACAGGTCTTCCCGATGCCTACGGCAGAGGAAGAATCATTGGCGACTACAGAAGAATTGCCCTCTACGGTGTGGACAAGCTTATTGAAGAAAAAAAGAAAGACAAGACAGCACTTCAGGATATGGCTTTTGACACAGCCAACATAAGACTCGATGAAGAGCTTTTTCAGCAGATTTCCTTCCTTGGCAAGCTCAAGGAAATGGCAGCTATGTACGGCTTTGACATTTCCGAGCCTGCAAAGAATGCAAGAGAAGCTATCCAGTGGACATATTTCGGGTATCTTGCTGCCATAAAAGAGCAGAACGGTGCGGCAATGTCACTCGGTCGTGTCAGCACATTCTTCGACATATACTTTGAAAGAGACATTGCAAACGGTATTCTTACAGAAGAGGGTGCTCAGGAGCTTATGGACGATTTTGTCATGAAGCTCAGAATGGCAAGACATTTGAGAACTCCCGAATACAACGAGCTTTTCGGCGGCGACCCTATGTGGATTACAGAAGCTGTCGGCGGTATGGGTGAAGACGGCAGAACGCTTGTTACAAAGTCAAGCTTCCGTGTTCTCAACACACTTTACACCCTTGGTTCTTCTCCTGAGCCCAACCTTACGGTACTTTGGTCCACTTCCCTCCCCGAAGGATTCAAGAAATTCTGTGCCAAGGTTTCAAAGGACACCGACTCCATTCAGTATGAAAACGATGACGTTATGCGTCCCGA
This sequence comes from Clostridia bacterium, assembly GCA_017620655.1. Taxonomy (GTDB): domain Bacteria; phylum Bacillota; class Clostridia; order Oscillospirales; family CAG-382; genus UMGS1387. Next base: position 24,561 of record JAGAUT010000062.1, read on the forward strand.
CTTTGGCGACGACTATGCAATTGCATGCTGTGTATCGGCAATGAAGGTCGGCAAGCAGATGCAGTTCTTCGGTGCAAGATGCAACCTTGCAAAGCTTCTTCTCATTGCCATCAACGGCGGTTACGACACAACCAGCGGTATGCACATAGGTCCTCAGATGCCTGTTATGGATGTTGAAAAGCTTGACTATGACGAAGTGCTCTCTCGTTTTGACATATACAATGCATGGCTTATGAAGCTTTACGTTAACACAATGAACGTAATCCACTACATGCATGACAAGTACTGCTACGAAAAGACACAGATGGCTCTTCACGACACATCTGTTGAAAGACTTATGGCTTTCGGCATCGCAGGTCTTTCTGTTGTGGCAGACTCTTTCTCAGCAATTAAGTATGCAAATGTAAAACCCATAAAGAATGATGAAGGCTTCATCGTTGACTTTGAAACAACAGGCGATTTCCCCAAGTACGGCAACGACGATGACAGGGTTGACCTCATTGCAAAGGACATGACTCACAGAGTTATTACAGAACTCAGAAAGACAAAAACATACCGCGATGCAATTCACACTCTGTCCGTTCTTACAATTACTTCAAACGTTATGTACGGCAAGAACACAGGTGCTACACCCGACGGAAGAAAGGCTTCCGCCCCATTTGCACCCGGTGCCAACCCCATGCACGGCAGAGAAGAAAACGGTGCGCTTGCTTCCCTTAATTCGGTGGCAAAGCTCAGCTATGACGACTGCCGTGACGGTATTTCAAACACATTCTCAATCACTCCCGAGGCGCTCGGCAAGAACGACGACGAAAGAGTTACAAATCTTGTTGCAATTCTCGACGGATATTTTGCAAAGATGGCTCATCACATCAATGTAAACGTTCTTAACCGTGAGACACTTATGGATGCGTATGAAAATCCCGAAAAGTATCCCAACCTTACAATCAGAGTTTCGGGTTACGCTGTAAACTTCAACAAGCTGTCCCGTGAACAGCAGAGAGAGGTTATCTCCCGTACATTCCACGAGGCAATATGACAGGATACATACATTCTTTTCAGAGTCTCGGTGCGGCAGACGGACCGGGTATAAGATTTGTGGTCTTTATGCAAGGGTGCAATCTTCGTTGCGGCTGTTGTCACAACCCCGACACATGGGAATGCGGAGTCGGCAAGGAGTACACACCCAAGGAAGTTTTTGAAACAGTAAAGCGATACAAAACTTATTTTGGAAAAGACGGCGGTATTACTGTCTCAGGCGGCGAGCCTCTGCTTCAGGCAGAGTTTGTAACAGAACTGTTCAGGCTTTGCAGAGATGACGGCATTAACACCTGTCTTGACACCTCGGGAAGCATAATAAATGACTCTGTTCACTTGCTTCTCAATGAATGTGACAGGGTGCTTCTTGACATAAAGTACACGGACGAAGAAAGCTACAAACAATATGTCGGTTGTTCTCTGTTAAAGCCTATGGAGTTTTTGAAATTATTACAAGAAAAAAATATTCCGACATGGCTAAGGCAGGTCACAATCCCGACCCTTTCAGATGATGAGGAAAACATAAAGCGGCTTTCGGACATTGCAAAGTCGCACTCATGTGTTGAAAAGGTTGAGCTTCTTCCTTTCCGCAAGATTTGCAAAAGCAAGTACGACAACATGGGAATTGAGTTTCCCTTTGAAAAGTATGATGTGCCGAGCAAAGATACAATGAAATATTTAAATGAAATCCTGGCGGCGAGTCGCCGCTGACAATTCACGGGATACCAATCATGTAATCCTGCCGTGCTTTTCGCACAAACAAGCTAACATAAAAAACAAATCCTGCTCTCTTAGGGCAGGATTTTTTATTGACATAATTATGTATGTATGCTAAAATTTAGATAAACAATTTTGCCCCTATGGAGGAAGACTATGACATTTACAGAACGTTGGATTTGGTTACCGAAAGAAAAGTACGAAAGATATCAGACAACTGCTTTTTCGTGCGGAGGAGATCCCGAAGAATACAACTATACGGTGGCAGAATTCAAGAAGACATATACATTTGAAAAAAAGATAAAAAAAGCAACATTACGTTATTCTGCAGACACGGCATTCCACCTTTTCTGCAATGAAAAAATGATTGATTTCGGTCCTGTAGTCGTTGGCGGTGATTTTTTGGAATGTCACAGAAGCAGGGATTTATGGTATGCTTCATTCTCGGAAGTCGAACCCGATTCGAACGTTCTTGACATTTTTGCAAGAGTCAAGATGATGCCCATTGAACTTTGTGAATATTCAAAGGGCAAAGGCGGATTTATGCTGACGGGTCACGTTGAGTTTGAAGACGGCACAAAGCAGGTTATTTTTACAGACAGCTCTTGGCTTTGCAGAAGAAACAATGCATATATTGCTCCCAAGGTATACGACACATCGGTAAAGTCCGATGGTTTTGTTAATGCAAGGATTCAGGACAATGTGTGGTTCTGCGAGGATTCTCCCATTCCGAACAGAGAAGCTGAAGAAATCATTCCCGACGGAAATGTTATTAAGCTAAAGCCGGGTGAAGAAAAAAAGGTTACTCTCACATTTGACAAGATTTATGCCTGTTTTGTAAAGGCTGCGTGTAAGACTGAAGGCATTGTGAAAGTAAAGGTTCACTGTACGGAATGCGGTGAAGAAGGTTCATATGAAAACTTAACATTTGACGGTGACGGTGAGTACCGCAGTTTTGAGCTACATTCGGCAGGCAAATTTGAGGTTGAAGTTAAAAATGAATCGGATAAAGATGCCGAGGTTTCGATAAGTCTTCTATTCCCCCACTATCCTGTTGACAAAGAAGCAAAAACGGTTACAAACGACGAAGAGCTTAACAAAGTTCTTGATGTATGCCGTCACACCCTGAAGGTTTGCAGGCAGACCCATCACCTTGACTCTCCGCGTCATTCCGAGCCGCTTGCCTGCACAGGCGACTACTATATCGAAACTCTTATGACGCTGTTTTCCTTTGGCGATATGAGACTTTCTGAGCTTGACATAAAAAGAACCGCCGAGCTTATTATAAAGAACGACGGTAAAATGTACCATACTACCTACAGTCTTATCTGGGTGCAGATGCTATACGATGTATACATGTTCACTGGCAACAAAAAGCTGCTTTGCGACTGCCTTGAGGCTTTAATGATACTTATGCACCGCTTCAGCACCTACGTGACAGAGCTTGGCATTATCGACAATCCACCAAACTACATGTTTGTAGACTGGATTTTCATCGACGGTCACTCAATGCATCATCCCCCAAAGGCTCTGGGTCAGACTTGTCTCAATATGTTCTACCACGGTGCTCTTGACTATGCCGAAAGAATCTACACAATACTTGGCGAAGATGCTATGGCAAAGGATGCAAAGCAAAAGCGTGCTTCTCTGAAAGAGAACATTGACAGGCTTTTGTACGACAACGAAAAGGGCATCTATTTTGAAGGCTTAAATCACAGTATTCCTGAAGAGCAGGTTTGCGACTGGGAACAGCCGCAGAATGTTGACAAAAGATACTATCTTCCCCATTCAAACATTCTCGCCTGTTGCTACGGAGTCTGTGACGGAGACAAGGCAAAACGTATTCTTACAAGGGTTATGCGTGACGAATGGCCATGTTCATTCCAGCCTTATTTTGCTCACTTTATGTTTGAAGCACTCTACAAGGCAGGACTTCGTGACGAATTTACACTTGAACTTGCACAACGTTGGAAGGCACCCATAATGGAATGTGACAAGGGTCTTGTGGAAGGCTTCATCAGTCCCGACAAAAACTACACCTTTGACCATTCACACGCATGGGGCGGAACACCTTTATACTCGCTTCCAAAGGCTCTTTGCGGATTTGAGGTTGTTGAGCCTGCCATGAAAAAGATCCGGCTTAATCCTAGTCTTATTGGCCTTGACAGGGCAATAGTTGAAATTCCTACACCCTACGGTGACATTGTTGTTGAGCAGGAAAAAGGAAAGGATACAAAGATTACTGCTCCCGATAGAATTGAAATAGTCAGATAATGTAAAATCCCTCACCGTCCGGTGAGGGATTTCTTTTTTCCGAGTTCAATAAACGTTTCCCTGTTTTCAATAAAGACATCAAGAATATTATCAATAGCTTCTATGCATTCGGGAAGTTCCTTCGGCTTTTTGTTAATTCTGCTTACGGCATAAGTATAGCGGAAATTCTTGCCGTAATATTTCTCAATACACTCTCTGAATTCGCTTTCGGTCATATCGGGCTCCTCCGAACATAAAAAAAGTGCACCGCAAAGCGATGCACGAAAAATACAACGCTCTACGCTGCAAAACGACATACTAAACATAGAGAAAGCATGTTTTAAAGAGCATGTATTTTTACCGAAGTAAAAAAAACATACTATCCCTACGTTTTTAATTGTCGTTTTGCAATTACAGTTTATCACAATCGTAAGATAAAGTCAAGCACGAAAAAAGGACATCCGCCAAGAATGTCCTTTAGATGTTTATTCCATTACGTCAAACTTAATTATAGCTTTGAACAAGTCTCCGTCTATGATCACATCAAAACAGCCGCCGCAGGCTTCGGTATAGCTCTTTGCTATGGCAAGTCCCAGACCGTTTCCTTCATTGCTCCTTGACTTATCTCCTCTGACGAATCTGGAAATAATCTCTTCGGCAGAAAAATCCATCGGATAGGCTGAGATATTCTTAAATTCAACAACAGCTTTATTGTCCTGATGTTTTACATTAACAAATGCTCTTGTACCTTTCATGGAATATTTCAGAATATTACTGATGAGATTAGACATTACTCTCGACATTTTTCTACCGTCGGCAAGAACAAACACATCCTTTTGAATGTCTGCAACAAAGGTAATACCCGACGCATCAATCTCGGCATCGTGCTCTCCGAGGGACTGGTTTACAAGCAGAGAAATATCAAGTTTTTCGCTGACAATTATTTCGTTGCCGCTCTGAACCTTTGAAATATCAAACAAATCCTGTGTAAGCATCTTTAATCTATCGCTCTTTTTAGCGATAATCGAAATATAGTCCTTTGCTTCTTCAGGGAGATTATCAAGCTCGGACAAAAGCTGTGTATAATTGATTATTGACGTAAGCGGAGTTTTCAAATCGTGTGATACATTTGTTATGAGGTCGGTTTTCAGTCTTTCGGCTTTCATCTTTGCCGACACCGACTCGTCAAGACCTTTTGCAATTTCATTGATATTTGTCGAAAGCTTCTTCATGTCTTCGCTTTTTGGTTCTGAAATCACGTATGAAAGATTTCCGTTTCTGACTTGAGATGCGCCCCTTGAAATTTCTTCAAAATCTTTTGCTCTGACCGAAACAAAAAACGCTCCGCACAAAAACACAAGCACAAGCACTGCAAACCACATGCCGCTGTCTATCACACCGATTGTAAGCATTGCCACAACTGCAGTATAAGCAGTAAAAACAGACAGCAAAACAAAGGTCGTTTTACAGGCAAGAGATGAAATACAGTATTTTAATACCGACATGGAAGCTCCGGCAATTCTGCATGCTGATTTCCAGATTTTTATCGCCGCAAATGCCGCGCCCTTAAACACATACTTCAACAGAACACAAATGATGCTTGTTTTCAAGAACGTTCCGCACTTGATTTTACGGACAAGCGAGAACAGAGATGCAAGCACAAGCAAAACAGCAAGTGTCGATACTGTCGGAATCATAGTCTTTATCATATATTCAGGAAATCCTGTATTGACAAGCTCATCAAAAGCTATAAATGCAAAGCCGAGTCCAAGACCAAAGAACAGTACTATCAGACAAATGTGTATTTCAACGGGAATTTTATCAAGCCACGTTTGCTTTGTTTCTCCATCAGGTCTTTTTCCGCAGGTGCACAAAAGATATATCAGGCAGGCAAGAAACACAAGCACAAGCGAAAAGCTTTGTCTGAATGTAGTATAAATTAGATTCTTCTGATAAGTCCACACAGCTTCACATTCACTGACATATTCATCTTTTAAAGCTGAATAAACCTCAATTTTATCGTCTTTATACTGTTCAAGCTCTGCATAATAATAATCATACACAAAGTTACTTGTTGTCAAATACTCTATCTGACCGTTTTCGTCTCTGAAATAATAGCTTCTGAATCGTCTGTCAAAAAGCTCCTGTTCTGTAAGCGTTTCATCATTAGTAAACACAACATCATTGATTGTCACCCTATAATCTACATTTTCAAAAGTGAATCCCTTCAACTGACGTTCAATTACAGCCTCAAGCGGCTCTTTATCGGGATTCTCTTTATGATAGAGTACAAAGCCGTCAAAAACGCAGTCTAGCACAAGGTCGGATTGGAAATTCATATACATTGAATCGTCAAAACTCTTTTCAAAGCGGTAAATTTCTTTATCGTTTCCGAAGTATTCAATCAGACAGTCTGTGACAAGGCTCACCGTCTGGAACACACAGGCAAGCAACAACAGCAAAACTACAAATTTGGTAAATGTTGAATATATAATTTTTTTCATGGCTCTTACCTCATATTACCTTATAGCCTATTCCCCACACTACCTTCAGGTACTTTGGCTCTTTGGGATTGATTTCAATTTTTTCTCTGATATGTCTGACATGAACTGCTATTGTACTGTCACCGACAACGGTATCCTCATTCCAGACATTTCTGTAAATCTGTTCTGCCGAGTAAACCTTACCTCGGTTACGACAGAGAAGCTCGAGTATTTTATACTCAATAGGAGTAAGTCTTACATCCTCGCCGTCAACAAGAACTGTCCTGTTTTCCGTATTAACATAAAGTCCGTCTATGATTATTTCGCTTTTAGCTGCTGACATAGAACCAAGGGTTGTATATCTTCGTAAATGGGACTTTACCCTTGCCACAAGCTCTGAAGGGCTGAAGGGCTTTGTGACATAATCATCAGCGCCTGCACAAAGTCCCAATATTTTATCATTATCCTCAGATTTTGCCGACAGAAGAATCACAGGGATATTTCTCGATTCTCTGAGCTTCATAAGTGTTTTAATTCCATCTAAATTCGGCATCATTATATCAAGTATCATAAGATGAATCTCATTTTCCGAAAGTGCATCAAGAGCCTCAAGTCCGTCAAATGCTTTAATTACGGAATATCCTTCCGCAGACAGAAAAATAGCTATACTCTCGACTATTTCTCTGTCATCATCCACAACCAGTATGTTCATTTCTCTCACCTCGATTTAAGTATATCGGATAATTCTTAAGATAACAATAAAGTAATTCTTAAGATTCGTTAAGAAAAGGCAAAAAAAGCTCCCGAAACCGGGAGCAAATGATTGTTTATTTTACAAACCTTTCAAGCTGATCAAGTGTCTGATAGCCAAGTGTCTGATTTACCTTTTGTCCATCTTTAAAAAGAAGAAGCGTCGGAATAGAGGCAACACCGTACTTAATTGCAAGAGGTGTTTCTTCATCCACATCAATCTTTACGATTTTTACATTGGGATTCTTTGCAGACAGTTCGTCAAGGAGAGGTACAAGCATTTTACAAGGTCCGCACCATGTTGCAAAAAAGTCCACAAGCACTGTTCCTTTTGCGTTTAAAACTTCATTTTCAAATTCTGCTGTTGTTATTTTCTTAGCCATTACATTTTCCTCCGTTTATTTAGATTTATAATAAAGCATACAGTGGCAGAAACCTTCAAAATCAGGGTCTGCAATCTGAGCCTTAAATTCATCGCACATACATTTGTATTCCTCGGTTCTTGCAAGTCTGCAGGGACAGTAACCGCCCGTGCGCTTGAGACCTTCCTTAATTGTTTTAACAACCTCTTTATCCGGGTTAAGCTTTACTGCCATTTTTATTCCTCCGTTATAACTGTCTTCATTGCTTCTTCAAGTGCCTCTTCGGGAAGAACTCCCATCTGATATCCATATATTTCGCCGCCTTTATACATAACAAAGGTAAGCGGAATTGATGAGGCTCCGAAAGTATATGAGGCAATCTGCGTTTTATCGAAATATACAGGAAAACCAAAACCGTTTTCTTTAATAAAATCCGCAACAGTTTCCTCGCTGTCAGACACATTCAGCATCACAAAATTAACCTTATCTTTATACTTGTCATAAAGTCTGTCAAAGCCGGGCATTTCGGATTTACAGGGACCACACCAGGTTGCCCAGAAATTGAGAACTAACGGCTTATCAAAAAAGTCTGAAAGCATTACGGCATTTCCGTCAGCATCGTAAAATTCAACGTCCGGTACCATATTATCGGTCCGTTCCTGCTCATGTTCCTGCTCATGTTTCTGTTCGGGTTCAGGGGCTGTACCATCGTTTTTATTCTCATCTTTATCCACCGTCTGCATCTGAAAATTACTGTGTGTATAATCCTCATACAACTCATCATATATAAAAAACGCACCGACAAGAAGACCTATAAGCACAACGCTCAAAACAGCAAACAACACTTTTTTATTCATAAACACCACCTCATGAAAAGAGTGAAAGGAATTTATTCATTACACCGAATGCCATACATATTCCGACAATTATCAGAAACACTCCGCAAACAGTGTTTATAACCCTATAATGCTTTTTGATTAAGCCAAACACGCCCGACAAAGAGTCGAGAAGAATTGCCGATATAACAAACGGAATTCCAAGACCAAGCGAATAGAACAGCAAAAGAAGCGCTCCTTTGCCTGCTCCGCCGGAGCTTGCCGCATGCATAAGTGCCGAGCCAAGAAATGCACCGACGCATGGAGTAAGACTTACAGAGTAAATCATACCGAAAACAAATGCAGAAAAAGCACTTGTTATGTCGGATGTTTTACCCACACCTTTCAGAAATGAAAGAGGAATTATTTCAAGATATGAGAGTCCGAACAGGACTACTATAAGACCGCATGCTATATTCAGTATTACCGAAAACCTGGAGAGAAACGTGCCGATTGCTCCTGCAAATACACCGAGAAGTGTAAACACAAGCGTAAAACCGACAACAAAGCACAAAGCACGCACAAGAACATTCTGCTTTTCTCCCTATTACCCGCAAAATAGGACACATATATCGGAAGCATGGGTAGCATACAGGGTGAAATGAATGAAATTATACCCTCAATGAAAGTAAGAAAATATTCCATATGAGACCTCATTTATATTTTTGTATTGATTACAAATTTATTATACAACCAATCGATGATTTTGTCAAGTGTTTTTTTATTATTCAAAAAAGGCTTCCGATATCTCACGAAAGCCTGAAAGTTTATTTATCGTATTTCAGAATGAAGTCTACAACAGGCGTATTATCAGAAAGTCCATGCGGATGGTGGTCTCCGCCTTTTTTGATATAAACCTCAATGGGTATGCCCGCCTTTTCGTATGCTTCTTTAATAAAAAGGCCGTTTTCTTCAAAGTTGACAACCGTATCAGAATCGCCGCTGACAAGAATTACGGGTATTCTATGCCTAACAAGTTTTGGCAGATAATCAAGGGGGTGTTCTCTATAAGAAATTAAATCTGCAAGAGTCATTTTTGTATCTTCGACAAACTGTTTTTTAAAGAAGTCAAGGTCTTTATTGGCAGATGTCCTACCGAGACCGAAAACAACAGAAAGAAGATTTACTACCGGTGCATCAAGGTACATGCAAGAAACGTATTCGGGATAGACAGCACCGAAATAGATACCTTGCATACCGCCGCAGCTCATGCCAACTACAGCACATCTTCTGGAAAGACCAAGCTCTGTATGCATATACTCGGCAAGTGCCGCCTTTGCTTCATTATCTTCATGTACATACCAACGGGTTTTTGTTGCAATATGTGCAATATGGTATCCCTTTTCAAGAAGCTTTATCTCGGTATCGGGAAACGCACCGAAGTATTCGGTTTTAAGCACCCATTTACCGTTTGCTGTGCCCTCTTTTGGATAAACGATTATTGTATCTCTGCCGAAAACGGTTTTATGTTCAAGATTATATCCGCAGAAATTTTCCATTACAGTGTTTCCTCTCTTTTCAATCAATTCTTTACAAGTTCAGGCATGGGTTTTAATGCCGAATCAATTATGGTATGACCGAATTCGACATTTCCCTTACCTTCGACAGTGAATGAAACGCTGTCTATAAATTCAAGTTCACAAAGGGAGTTTACTATAGAACCCAAAACAAAGGTTTCACGGGTTGAGCCGCCCGTATTAAGAAGAACAAAGTCGCTCTTGAAGTCTATTACACAGCCTCCATCATCGTTTACAACAATGTCGTTAACCAAATCTTCTCCGGATAGAGAGGGTGAAAGCCCTTCACTCTCGGGACCTCTGAAAAGTTCTCTGACAATTACATCTTCAACAAACTCATTCTCTGAAATCTCGACTTCTCTGATTTCGGGATGCAGATAAAGTGCATCATTATCGGGGAAATAGAGAGTAAGAGTTACCTTTTCGGTTTTTATTTCGGTTTCGTCTTCTGATGGGGGCACCGCATTGTCGGTATTCTCTGTGTCGGTATTTTCAAGATCCGTATTATTAGGTTTATTATTTTCATTATCAATTTCCATTCCGTTATTGCAGGAAACAAGTGCAACAACCAAAAGCACTGCGGCCAGCAAAAATGAAAGCTTTTTCATAAACATCTTCCTTTCACAAATCATCTGAAAGCCGGAAAACTCCTGTTTTCCACAACAGCTCTACCGCCCTCTTCAAACAGCATATTGCTCATGGCAGAAAACTTCTTATCGGCTATTTCCTTCGCCCTTCCCATATTACTTACTCTTGTTGTAACATTATGCATATCCGACGACACAAAGAACCTATTATGTCCCTTGAATATCTTCTTCAAAAGATGTCTGTCACCCATTGTCAAAAACCTCGCCGCATTAACCTGATATATTACATCAAGATGAGAAAGCTCATCCATTATTTCATCATAGTCGGGATATCTGTCAATGTGGGCTATAACGGGGCGAAGTCCTTTTATGCTGATATTATATATCCATTCGGCAATCTCGGAAGGAGAATTTTTACCGGGAAGTTCAAGAAGTATATAATTTGTATTCTGATAACACAAAGCCGACAGATTCGGGTAATCGCTTATATCCTTACACAGATGAACCTCTGAACCGAGAATGATTTCGGGATATTCGCTTTTATCCTTTATTGCAGATATAAGCTTTTCGTAGCTGTTCTGCCTTTTTTCAAGAAGGTCATCTACCGCCTCGGAGTCCTTTGCCATACAATGAGGCGTTGCCGCAACAAGCTCTACCCCCTGCTCCTTTGCTGTTTTCAGCATTGCAAGACTCATTTCAACATCTTTTGCGCCATCATCAACGAAGGGCAGAACATGAGAATGTAAATCAAACATAAGACAATCACCGCCTTATAATCTTTTTCACCTATATTTTAGCACAATGGCTTCTGTTTGTCAACAAAACTATATGTCATATTATGACAAAAAGGGAGCCTTACGGCTCCCCCTGCTTTGCGTCATTTTATTGCTTGACTACATAATTTTCACGTTCTGCAAGTTCTTTTCCCTGTTCCGAACAAATCCAGTTATAAAGAATTCTTTCGGGACTGTCTTCAGCAGCATCCTTACGGATAACAACATAGAAATCATTGGTATAAGGATATTCACCCTTACCTATGCTTTCATTTGTGGGAGCAATTCCGTCCACCGACAGCAGTTTACTTGTTGTGAGCTTATCTGCTTCCATATTTGTAAGGTAATAATAAACCGTGTATCCAAGTGCATCCTTTGAATTATCATAATCGGCAACAGCCTCGAGAAGTCCTATCATGGAGCCGATTCTGATATCCTGAGGTGCATCCATGAGTTCATCTCCTAAGGGTATAAGCTTATCGAAGAGGGTTTGGCTTCCGCTGTCCTTATTTCTCTGATAAGGGATTATATCGTGGTCTTCGCCGCCAACCTCGGACCAGTTTGTAATATTCCCCTTATATATTTCCTCAATCTGCTGCTGTGTGAGGTTTTCAACACCGTTTTCGAGTGAGCAGATAAATACAAGTGCATCTGTACCGATAGGTGTCATTTCAAGTTCAACACCCTTTTCTTCGCAGTATGCCTTAGCATCCTCACTCATTTCATATGCAAGGATAATATCAAATCTTCCGTCAACAAGCCATTCATAGTTATCTGTTGTAGAGCCTTCAAACACTATCATTGAATTTGCTTTTTCCCTATCAATGCCAAGTACTGTTGCTGTTACAGCTTCACCGAGAGGAAGATTGGCCAGTGAGCCGCCCATTTTGGGGTAATTTTCTTCGGTAAAAACGAAGCCGTCATTTTTTTCAGCCACGCATCCGGCAAGGCTTACGAATATCATAAGGGATGCGAGTGTGAGAGCAATTATCTTTTTCATAGTTATTTTCCTTTCTGTGAGTTTATTCAAAGTACGTTTTTATAATCTGATTCATTTCACTGTCATACAAAATTGAGGAATTCTTAAAGCTTACGGCAAAATAGTCATTACCGTCTGCTCTGAAATCTTCAATCATTTCTGCACCGTTAACAACCAATGATCTTTTTTGCGTATCGTAAAGACAGTAATTATAGGCGCTGCCTCCCTCAATATTATCAGAATTGTATAAGAAAATGAATCTATCTTCATTTCCAACAAAGCGTGCAGAGCAGTTTCCGTGAAGAGTATGCAGAATTTCATTTGTGTTTAAATCCAGAATATACGCCTTCCTTTTATCATTCTCAATTGTATATTCCATTGGAGAAACTAAATAATCAACTTCTCCTACAGTATATACCAAAAAATTCCCGTCGTTAGACAAATCGACAAAACTATATCCGTCTTGGGCATAAGGCAAATTCTCAAAATCCTGTTTTACGGGAGTATACTCATAAGGAATATACTCAGGATTTTCAACAAGTTCCCCCTTGGAATTCACATATATTCTTCTTTCGTTTTCCTCTTCAATCAAGTCTATTGAAACGCAATTTTTATATTGCTTTGAGTAATTACTTATATAGGTGCTCTTTCCGAATTCTTTTACAAGATTTCCGCTATAATCATACAATAAGGTTTTAGCTTCAATTATATAATTGATATGCCCGTTATAATCCGTTGTGTAATCAAGCGATGCAAAAATGCCGCCGTCTCCAGCCGAAACGGTCCACCAGCCGATCTCGTCAAGTTCTACACACCACTCTCCGCTTGAAGGGATAATAAGCGTCTTTGTCGGGTCAAAACCGTCTGCATATGTAGATTGCTCGGATTGTCCGAGACCCACAACATAAAAGCTGAAGCCATCATCGGTTTCATAGCAGATCAGCGTGCTGATATCATCCGACGGATCAATGACAACATCACCGTTAAGATCACAAAAGCCATACGAATTGACAATTCTTTTCTGTCCATATTCGGAATAATATACTTTACTCTTTGATACATACGGCACTATGGTTTCAGAGTGCTTTTCCATTTCCGAAGCAGAATTACATGATGTAAAAATCAAAACAGCAAAGAACAATAACAAAAATCTTTTCATTATTCAAAATACGCCTTTCTTACAAGCTTGAAATTGCTGTCATAAAGTGCCGAGCTATTATCGGTACAGACATTGATGTAAACAGACTCTCCTATTTCGTAAATCGAAATATTCAGGCAGTCTTCAAACACTACCTTACCGCTTTGTGAATCAAACAGAGTATACTTGGGATCTCCGCCCATCATATCATACATATCCTCTGCCTCGTATGTCGTCAAAAGTGCGAATCTCTTGTTTTTATCCGAAAAGTGAGCATAACTGTATGCCCCTATTGAATAAACAATCTCACCTTTCTCTGAGTCATATATGTGCGTTTTACGGGTGTCGGGATTGGGCTTTCCGGTTTCTTCATCAAAGCTGTAATCATATTCGCCTTCGACGAAAATAGCATATTCACCGTTTTTGGTTGTATCAAGGATTTCCGAAGCACCGTCAAGCTCTGCAACTGTTTTACCGTCGGCATCAATAAGGTAGCCTTTTTTATTTACCTTATCATTATAAATAAAGCAATTATCGGTACCAGAGTAGCTGTTGGGTGATACACCGAGTTCTTCACTTACAAAATTTGCACCTGTATCGAGAAAACGCCATATCATTCTTTCTTTTGTGTAATCGTGATATCCATTTTCATTTATGCCAAAATCTGTATAGTAGTAAAGAATTCTGCCATCATCAAGAAAACGGAAGGAATAATACGTCGAACCCTCGGCTTCACCAAGAAATTTTCCTTTATCCGAGTAAATATCAGACTTTTTGTTATTATCCGAATGTCTTGCAGTAAAAACGTGATTGGTTGAATCGTCGGAGAATTCTTTATAAAAGCTTTGGTAATACTTTGTAAGTCGTTCGCCCTTTGTATTAACAAGATATGCGCCGTTTTCATCCGTTACTGCGGTTATGCCGTATTTATTAAAATCACTGGCAGCACTGTACGGACCCAGAACTTTTTCCCCGTTTTCATTTACAAAGTCTGCACTATAGCCGCTATCGGTCCATCTTGATACAAGCATAAGACCGTTTGAAAAGACACCTGTACTGTCAGAGCCTTCAATTGTTCTTACAAGCTCACCGTCATAGTTATACATATGCACTTTTGCATTATTATTGTCGGAATAATCACAGATACATATATATCCTCCGCCGCCTGTTGAAACCCAGGAGCTTGGTGCAAGCTTCAGACACCAGGAACCGTCAAGGGGAATAACATACGTTTCGCCCGGTGTATATTCATCGGGGGCATCTTCTTTCGGATGAACCTCGCGTGTAAGGGTATAGTAGCCGAAGCCGTCATCGGTTTCTCTATAGTGGACAAACGTATTTTTGTCGGAAGCATCCATTACAATTGTTCCGTCAGATGTACAGAAACCGTATGTGGCATAGCCCTGCTCGGCTTGCCAGTCAGAGCCTTCTTTCTTGGGAGTTTCAAAGATACGGTAAGTACCTACAAAGGGAAGCACCATTCCGTACTCATCGCTCGGAATGAAGTCATATATAGGCTCATCATAGAAATGTTTGTCAGATGAAACACCTGAAAACGAGCCGATATCCGGAAGGCTGTCAACAGAAAAAATATTAGGACTACGATTGCTTACGGTACTGACGCTGCAGGAAGTAAGCAGAAGAATCAAAGCTAAAAACATAACTGTGTATTTTTTCATATGTTTTCCTCCTTTCGGAATTTCATTATATTTATTAGACGAAATTACGAGGAAAAATGTTCCTGTCTTTTCTAAAAAAATTATATCACCTTACGGTCTTCAAGTCAATAAACCTTTAGTTGATTGGTGTACTTTTTTATATGTTTACAATTGACATTGAATGCAAACAAGTTTATAATATAGATGGAAAAACTTAACTATTAACGGAGGTTATGCAATATGAACTTTGCAAACGTCAGAAACTTTATGGACAGACTCTGCGACTGGCTTATGCCCGGCAATGTCTGCGTTATTTACAAAGACGGTAAAAAAGTGTTTGAATATGCTGCAGGGTTTTCCGACAAGGAAGAACAAGTAAAAATGACAGGAGCTGAGCATTTCAACATCTATTCCTGCACAAAGCCTGCAACAGTAACGGCGGCAATGCAGTTATTTGAAAAGGGGTATTTTCTTATGTCTACCCCCGTTTACGAATTTATTCCCGAATTTCGTGACATGAAATGTCTTGACGAAAACGGAAATGTTGCAGAATGCAAAAATCCCATTACAATGTTCAATCTTTTCACAATGACATCGGGACTTCTTTACGGTTATCCAAAAACGCTTGCCGAGATGAAGGAGAAGTTTAACGGGAATGTGCCGACACTCGAATTTGTAAAGGCTATTGCCAAAAACGAGGTTCTCTCATTCCAGCCCGGAACACGTTTCCAGTACAGCTATTCCCACGATGTGCTGGCGGCAGTTATAGAAGTTATTTCGGGTATGAGATTTTCGGAATACATGAGAAGAAACATCTTTGAGCCTCTCGGAATGTACAAGACATTCTTCCACACTCCCGAAAACTTTGACGGTGTTATGGCAAAGCAATACATATACAAGGTAACGGAAACTGATATTGTAAAGCTTCAGGGAACTCCTGTCAACGAACAGGGTGTCTTAGAACGTGCAGATTGGGGCAACAATCTTGTATACGGCGACGACTACGACAGCGGCGGAGCAGGCATTATCACAACTATGGACGACTATGTTCTTCTCATGCACGCACTCTGCAACGACGGCTACGGAACAAACGGCGAAAGAATCATATCAAAGGCTTCCATTGAGCTTATGAGAACTCCTCACATTACACAGGAGCAGTTCAAGTACTGCACATGGGGCAACATGGTAGGTTATGCATACGGTCTGGGTGTCAGAACAATGTATGACAAGACAATCGGTTCAGGCTCGCTTTCAAATTACGGCGAGTTCGGATGGGGCGGTGCAGCAGGTGCTTCAGTATTTGTAGACCCTAAGGAAAGGCTTGCAGTTTCTTATGCTCACCATATGCTCAATCCCCTTGAATGGTATTATCAGCCAAGACTGAGAAATGCAATTTATTCATCTTTGTAAGAGGAAGTAAGTATGAGATACGACAAATCAAAGTTAAACATAGGTGCCTACGTTCTTCAGCCTTATGCAAGAACAGAAAAGCACATAAAAGAAATCAAAGACTGCGGCATTGACATGATAATCGACCTTGACTATGACTTAAAAGCCCTTGATTTATTTTCAAAATACAATCTCGGCGCGATTGTTAGGGGTGTTACACCCTTCTGGTGGGGCGGTAACGGTGAAGCAGGAAAGCTCAGACAGATAAATCCCCTTGATTTATATGACAAATGTGTAAAAAGATACACTGATCACCCTGCAGTTTGGGGTATAAGCATAGGCGACGAACCGTCTGCACTTGACATTCCCTACTACGGCATTGTTTTTGATAAGGTAAAAAAGCTTTTTCCGAAATCTTTCCCCTATCTCAATCTTTATCCAAATTATGCTACAGTTGCGGAAAACACCGCCGACGAAACAGTAAGTCAGCTCGGTACAAAGACATACGATGAATATATAGACGTTTATTGCAAAAACGTGCCTGCCGGCTATATTAGCTATGATTACTATGTATATGCCACAAAGAATCTCGGAGGTTGTCTCAGCAACTACAGAATAGTTTCGGAAGCGGCTAGAAAATCAGGCAGGAGATTTATGTATATAGCTCAGGTTAATTCCCAAAATCCCGCAGAGATTGTCACGGTAAATCAGATGAGATTTCAGGCATTCTCGGCAATGAGCTTTGGTGCAGAGGACATTTCTTGGGGCTGCTATACAGGCGGATGGTGGCATCACAATGTGCTTGACGAAAAGGGAGAAAAGACAGAGCAATATGACAAGCTTAAACTTGTGAATCACGAAATAAAGAATCTTGCCCCCGAATACATGAGATTCAGAAACACAAGCACACATCTTGTTGGTTTTTCGGAAGAAATATCCAAGAAATCGGGCATTGAAACATCGCATTGTTTCTCAAACGGGTATTTCTGCGATGTCAAAGCCGAAGACGGCAGAGCATTGATTATCGGAGAAATGACAGGCCGTGACAACAGTGACGAAAAGGCTTTATTCATCACAACTGCTGACGATTATATGGATACAAATCCTACAGAGACCTTGATTACGTTTAAAAGTCAAAAAGAAATCGCTGTATTTGGCAAAGATGGAAAGAAAGATATCGGTTTTGACGGTGAAAAGTATTGTCTATCGGTTTGTTCAAACGAGGGTTATCTTATTATAGCCAAATAATTGGGTGTATTTGCTTGACAAACATTCAAAACGGTGATAGAATATTTTGGTATAAGTTTTTTCTAGATATATGAAAGGAAAAATCAAAATGAAAAGAGAATTAATCAAGCACATTTATGATGATATGGCTTCCTACGGCGGCAAAGAGATTGTTCTCGGCGGCTGGGCAAGAAGCATCAGAGACAGTAAGGCTTTCGGCTTTATTGACCTCAACGACGGTTCTTGCTTCAAGGGTGTTCAGGTTGTATTTGAAAGAGAAAAGATTTCAAACTACGACGAAATCGCAAAGCAGAATGTCGGTGCTGCACTCGTTGTAAAGGGTATAGTAGAGCTTACTCCCGAAAACAAGCAGCCCTTTGAAATCAAGGCTACAAGCGTTGAAGTTGAAGGCACATCCACACCCGACTATCCTCTTCAGAAAAAGAGACATACTGTTGAATACCTCAGAGAGCAGGCTTATCTCAGACCCAGAACAAACCTTTTCTCCGCAGTATTCAGAGTAAGAAGCGAGGTTGCATACGCAATCCACACATTCTTCAACCAGAGAGGCTTTGTATACGTTCACACACCTCTTATCACAGCAAGTGACTGCGAAGGTGCAGGTGAAATGTTCAGAGTTACAACACTCGATGTTGACAACCCTCCTCGCCTTGAGGACGGTTCTGTTGACTGGTCACAGGATTTCTTCGGCAAGAGTGCAAACCTTACCGTTTCAGGTCAGCTCAACGGTGAAACATATGCTATGGCATTCGGCAACATCTATACATTCGGCCCTACATTCAGAGCTGAAAACTCCAACACTGCAAGACATGCAGCTGAGTTCTGGATGATTGAGCCTGAAATTGCATTTGCAGACCTTGATGACAACATGCAGCTTGCCTGGGACATGATAAAGTACATCGTAAACCATGTTCTTGACAAGTGCAGAATGGAACTTGAATTCTTCAACAACTTCGTTGAAAAGGGTCTTATCGAAAGACTTGAAGCTCTTGTTGCAAGCGACTACGAAAAGGTTCCCTACACAAAGGCTGTTGAACTTCTCCTTGCAGCAAAGGACGTAGAGTTCAAGTATCCTGTTGAATGGGGCTGCGACCTTCAGACAGAACACGAAAGATATCTTACAGAGGTTGTATACAAGAAGCCTATCTTTGTTATTGACTATCCCAAGGATATCAAGGCATTCTATATGAGACTCAATGACGACGGAAAGACAGTTGCGGCTATGGATCTTCTTGTTCCCGGTGTCGGCGAAATCATCGGCGGCAGCCAGAGAGAAGAAAGACTTGATGTTCTTCTTGACAGAATGAAAGAACTCAATCTTTCAGAAGAAGACTACTGGTGGTATCTCAATCTCAGAAAGTTCGGCGGTACAAAGCATGCAGGCTACGGTCTCGGATTTGAAAGAATCCTTATGTATGTAACAGGTGTTTCCAACATCAGAGACGTACTTCCCTTCCCCAGAACAGTAGGCAACGCAGAATTCTAGTCGGGAAAGCCCGACAGCAAAAATCGCGGGCTTTTGCAGATAAAAACATATTATTGATTTCGCGTAAGAAATCCCGTTTGGTTGGCACAGATTCAACCAACCAAACTCATTACGGCACAAACATAATTAAGTTTGTAAAATATAACTATTCTCGGTTATCCATCCCGACTGCCTGAACACGGCAGTCGGGGTTTTGTTTTATGATTGAATATTTACATTTAATGAGCGAAAGTTGGTATTGAAAAATGTTATGTTTTAATGTAAAATATAATGAGAAAGTGAGTGATATGCAACATGGCTGAGTACAAGGACTTAATCGGCAACGATTTCACAAGCGAGGAATTTGAAAAATTCTGCAAATTCATGCATGACACAGACAGTGCTGAATACGGCTTTGCAAGAGCAAGGGCTCTCGGTTTTGACGTCGAGGGTTTATCAATTGCTCCCGGTGTTATCATTCACAAGCACCCTTATCAAAGTTTCGGAATAGGTGTTAGAATAAGTCTTTATACCTATATCAGCGGTAAGGTTACAATCGGCGACCATGTACTTATAGGTCCCTGCTGTTCACTGCCTGCAGGCAACCACAAATTCAACGCAGAAAAAGGATGGTTCTCCGACAGAACCGAAGGTGACTACGACAACAGCATAGTAATCGGCGAAGGAAGCTGGCTTTGTGCAAATGTTGTAGTGTCCGCAGGTGTAAAAGTCGGTAAATGCAATCTTATATGTGCCGGTGCAGTTGTCACAAAGGACACCGAAGACTACGCAATCATGGCAGGTATTCCTGCAAAAAAGATAGGTCACATTGACAGAGAAACGGGTGAATACATATATGGTAAATAGTTTTCCGACAGAAAGAACCTCCTTTTCACAAAACTTTCAGTTTCCGTCAGAGGGTGAAGTGATTTTTGAAAACCCTCCGACATTTATATGGATCCCCGTCGACGGTGCTGAAAACTACACGCTGACGGTTTACGACGGCGACGAAATATTTGAACAGATTGAAACAAGGCACACCTATGCAAATCTTACAAAGCTATTAGAGGCTAAAGACTATTCATGGACTGTTGAAACGGACACGGGGCTTTTACGTGAGAAAATGTCATTTTCGGTATCCGAAGATGCAATCCATTTTGAAAGACCGACTGCAGAAGAAGTATTTAATTCATATCCTGTTTCAAGGCCGTCATATATCTTTTCGGAAAGCGACATTCAGACGCTTCTTGACGAAAGAAAAAGTGAACTTGAAGCAATAAGGCGAAATGTTGAAGTTGCATTTACACGTCCTCTTCCCGAAATGCCGACCTATCACCACAGGCCCTACTCCTATGAGTTCAAATTATACTTTTCAGAGCACCGTCTCTACTGTGACAGAGATTTAATTGCCTGTGCACTGCTTTTTGCGCTTACCGGCGATGAAGCAGCCGGCAAAAAAGGTGTTGAGCTTCTACTCAAAATATGCGATCTGAACCCCCACGGTCCTTGCTCTGTTGACGGATGGTGGGACGACGAAACAGGTATAAGCAACATAAGATGTCTGCCAGCCGCATTTGATATGCTCTATCCTTTGCTCTCTGACAGATTAAGAGGGTATGTTGCCTCTATTATTGCAATTTATGCTTCTCAATGCGAAAACAAACTCAAGAAAATAAATTACGAGCAGAATCCGTCAAATTCTCATGCCGGCAGAGTTCCCGCATATCTTGGCGGTGCGGCGCTTGTTCTCAAGGGAGCGGGAGTTGTTTCGGACGAAACGCTCAAGAGTTGGCTTTCCTATGCGCTCGACATTTACTGCGGAATCTTTCCGTACTACGGCGGAAACGACGGAAGCTGGGCAGAAGGAATCTTTTATGCCACAAGCTATTGCAAGTGGTTTCTCCCATTCTTCTCAGCAGTTGAAAGATATACCGGAAAGAGCTTATTTAACAGACCGTTTTATCACAGATATACAAACTTTCTTTTGCATTTCTGCAACCACAAATACGAAAACTTCCCATTCTGTGACGGATACTGGGAAAAACCTCTTTCAAAGGAATGGCCGGGATTTTTTGCACAGAATCCGTATACAGTATATGCCGATAAATTCGGTCCTGAGCTTGCAATAAAGAAATGCAAAGAATACTCTAATCAGGATATCTATTATCTGCATTTACTTGATCTTTTCCTACCGACATTAAAAAAGGAAAAAAAGAATCTTGCAAAAGAGCCGAGTGATGTTGCAGTATTCCCAGACGGCAGGTTTGTGGCAATGCACACCGATTTTGAAAGCAATGATGACATTTGCGTTATGGCTAGGGCTTCACGTTTCTCTCACGACAGCCACAGACACAAAGACCAAGGTTCATTTGCCCTATTCTGCGGCGGTGTATCACTTGTATCGCCTTCGGGATATTACGGCATAGGCTACGGCACAAACCACCATACCAAGTGGACCAACTCCAGCAAAGCTCACAACACAATACTTGTTGACGGCATGGGTCAGGAAAACGTACCGATTTTAGAAGCTGTCGGCAGAATTTTAAATGTTGATGAAGATAATAAGACGGCAGTTCTCGACATGAGTACCTGTTATCCCGATATTGAAAAGTGGCAGAGAATATTAAAGCTTGAAGATGGTTGTCTTACAGTTAATGATGAAATTGAAGCTGATAAAGATGTGGAAATAACTTATTGTATTCACACATTATCTCAGCCGCTTGCCGATGGAAACAAAGTCAAGGTTGAGAGAAAAGGCGTAAAAATGGATATTATTCCCGATAACAGTCTTTCGCTTTTCGAGATTTGCGACAAGTTTGACGTTGATGTAAACGACGGTCAGCCTGAAGAATTCCACGTTGAAACACAGACTCAGTATCACATTTATTACAAGACTAAAAAGGCAAAATCACATTTATTTGAAGTTAAATACATTATAGAAAAATAAGAGGTGAAGAACATGTTCAAGATTTGCACCGTCGGATGCGGAAATATGTCACAAACAGGACACGGTCCATCCTATGCAAAGTACAAAAACGACTACCCCGACACCTGTCTTGCTGCCTGCTGCGACCTTGATGAAAGCAAAGCTGCGGCATATGCAGAAAAGTTCGGCTTTGAAAGAGTTTACACGGACTACATTGAGATGATAGAAACCGAAAAGCCGGATGTTGTATGTCTTATGAGTCCCGTTGACAAGACAAACGAAATGTCTGTACAGATTATGTCAAGGGGCTTCAACATCATACTTGAAAAACCTCCGGGACGAAATGTAGAAGAGCTTACAAGCATGAACATGGCAGCTATCAATGCGAATGTCAGTGTAAGAACTGCCTTCAACAGAAGATACACTCCCCTTGTTACAGAACTCAAAAAGAGAATCCGTGAAACAGGTGAAAAGATTATCAACATTACATATCAAATGTACCGCTGGAATAGATACGAAAAGGATTTTTCAACTACTGCTATCCATGCAGTTGACGTTGTAAAGTTCATTGCCGGCTCTGATTATGCAGATGTT
Source organism: Clostridia bacterium (assembly GCA_017620655.1). Lineage (GTDB taxonomy): Bacteria > Bacillota > Clostridia > Oscillospirales > CAG-382 > UMGS1387. Next base: position 47,313 of record JAGAUT010000062.1, read on the forward strand.
ACATTCAACTATGATCACAGACCTGAGCTTGGAGAAAATGTAAAGAACATTTTCATGAATGGTGTTTTCAGAAACGGTATACACACGCAGATAAGCCTTGTTGCAACAGGCGGTGCGGTTACAGAAAGAATTACCGTCAACACACATAACAACACTTTTTTCGTCGACCTTCCCGTTTGGGGCAACATGGACGTTCCCGGTAAGCTTGTACACGTAAAGGACGGCGACAAGATTGAAACGGTAACAGGAGATATGCTTTCCGACAGCACCGAAATGTTCGAGCTTTGCGGTTTCTACGACGAAAACAGGAGCTTTTTTGAGCATATAAGGGGCGGCGGCAAGAGAACATGCGACCTTTCAGGTTGTGTTCAGTCGGTTGAAATCGAGGACTGTATCAGAAATTCTGCTGACAAATATGAAAGAAAATCATATCTTAAAGACATTGAATCTCCCTTCAATCCTCCAAAAATCACTCCTCCTTCCGATCATCCGAGAGTTGCTCTCAAAAAAGGCGATTTTGACAGAATAAAAGCCAACATGGAGAATCCCGAGTATGCAAAAGAATTCGGTCTCTGGCAGGGTCTTTGCAATGAAGACTTGGCGCAGTTTGACGAGATTCTGGAGACGGGTGCATACAACTCTCACGTTTGCATCGTTCTTGAAGCAAAAGCACTCAAAGCACTTCTTGAAAACAATGAAGAAGAATCGAAGAAGCTTGTGGACACTACTCTCAAGCTTTGCGGCAATTACGACCCCGAAAGCGACTGGCTTATGAAGGCTCGTTTCGGCGGACACATTGTTCACACCTGCGCTCTTTGCTATGACTGGCTTTACAAGTATTTTAGCGAAAAACAGAAATGGGAATTCATCGAAAGCTGTGAAAGAATTCTTTCAACAACCTTAGAGATGGGTTATCCCCCTTCAAAGCAGTCGCCCATTTCCTCTCACGGAACGGAGGCACAGCTTCTTCGTGACTGCATGAGCTTTGCAATTGCAGTATATGATGAAAAGCCTGACGTATACAACTACTGTGCAGGCAGACTCTTTGACGAGTATGTTCCCGTTTACAGAGAATTTTTTGATGGCGGATTCCAGCTTCAGGGACCTGCATACGGCGGATACCGCTTCTGCTTCTCTGCATGGTGTCAGCTTTTATTTGAAGCAATGTGCGGAGAAAGAATATTTGACGAATGTCACGACAATCTCTGTGAAAGCTTCTTCTATCTCATCCGTCCCGACGGCGAATACACAAGAATCGGTGACGACTTCAATGAAAGCAAGGGTTACGGCGGCTACACTCAGAAGAATCCCGCCACAGTTCCAATGTTCTTCTCGCATGCACTTACAGGAAAGGATGTTTTCTGGAAGTACTACTCGGAGCACAACGACGAAAGATTCCTCGTTCCCGACAAGTTCGGCAGAGATTACTACATCGACGGTTCTTACAGCGAAGGTCTGCTCTCTCCTACGGCATTCTTTATCTTTGTAGGAAAAACACCCGCTTCAGACAACAGCAACATGCCAAAGGCCAAATACTTCGGCACTCCTGCGGGTGTTACACTTTACAAGGACAACGAAACAATGCTCCTCATGAAAATCGGTGAATACTTCACAACGGGTCACGACCACTACGACTGCGGACAGTTCCAGATTTATCACAAGGGTACTCTTGCAACAGATTCGGGCTACTACGACTGGTTCGGATGCGAACATCACTACAACTATGCAGTCCGCACTTATGCTCACAACTGTGTTACAATCACAGACCCTAAAAAGATTGAGGAAAACTATTTCGGCGATTTTTGGGACAGACCCGGTGTTATTTACGACGGCGGTCAGGTTTACATAAACAAGGGTTACGACGTGCCAAATCTTGAAACACTCAAAAAGTACTACAAGAGAGGCGTTGTTCTTTCGCATACAGAAAGTGAAGATTTGGTTGAGCTTTCGGGCGACCTTCATGAGCCATACCGTGACAGCGTGGAAAAGTATATAAGAACAATGAGCTTTGAGCCAAAGAAGATGGTATTCACGGTAAAGGATGAAATTGTGGCACAGAGCGAAAACTATATAAAGGACTTCCACGTTCACTGTCAGACAGAACCGAGCATTGATTCTGACAATCAGTTTACGATTTACAACGACAAAGCAAAGCTTGTTTGTACAGTGCTTGAACCCAAGAATTTCAAGTTAGAAAAGATTGGCGGCAAGGACAACGAATTCAGCCTCTACGGCGTAAATCACCCAAGAAACGCAAAGAAGCTTCACGGTGACTATAATGCTAACGCCGAACACCACGATGAAGGCGGCTGGGGCAGAATTACAATTACTGCGACAGACAAGAAAAAGGAAGATACATTCCTTGTTAAAATGGAGATTGTAGAGCTTTAGTGCCGATCAGAACAACTATTTAAGGGGTGATAAAAAATGCACGACGTCACAAATTTCAAACAAACGCATGAAAATGCGCAAATAAAAAGGCTCGTTCATCTGCCCGAAAAATATGACCTTGTTGTCGGCGATACGTTTGAATTGTTCTATAAAGGCATTATGCTTTGTAAAAATCCATATGCCTATAACATTCTTGTAAGCTGCCCGATTGGTAAAGCCTGGGGCAGAAAATTTGAAGTCACCCCGATAATTGCAGGAATATATCCTTTTACCATAACAGTAAGTGACGACTTCGGAAATGTTATTGAAAAGGCAAGCACTAGCCTCGTTGTTAAAGAAAAAATGACAAGTCCGAAAAGTCCTTTGAACGTGCTTTGTATCGGTGACAGCCTGACAGTCGGCGGAGAATGGGTTGATGAAGTTTATCGCAGACTCACAAAGACAAATGCAGTTACTTTCGCAAAACATTCAGCTCCTGTCGGCGACGGACTTTGCGGTATCAACTTTATAGGAAAACAGACAACCTCAGGCGGTGCAGGATATGAAGGGTTTGGCGGTTGGAGATTTTCACATTATTTGTCTACTGAATCTACAACATCTAACTACTGGATCTCTTGTATCCACTCTAAAACAACTGATGACCAACAAAGTATTTATTCAGATGAAAACGGTGTTAAGTGGCAGCTTGAAACAATTGAAGACGGAAGACTTAAATTCAAAAAGCATGACGGTGTCGGAACAATGCCGAAAAGCGGAGTGTTGACGTATATAAGCGGCGGCTTTGATACATCCGATATTGCTTTTACAAAAGCAGTCCTTGAATCGGGAAATCCCTTTGTGTACAACGGCAAAATTGATTTTGAAAGCTACTGCAGAGACATAGGCGCTTCAGGAATTGATTTCTGCTATATTCTTCTCGGTTGGAACAGTGTTGCCGAGCCGAAGGATACCTTCAAAAGTCAAGCGAAGCAGTTTATTGATTTGCTTTTGTCATTCAATCCTGACATGAAAATTGTTCTAATAGGTCTTCAGATTCCTTCGCTTGACGGTTGTGCAAACAATTACGGTGCGTTTGGAGTTTATTCCGAGTATAGAACGTTACAGGAATATGTTTTTTGGCTTGACGGGCTTTATGCGGAAATTTCAAGGGAATATGCCGGCAATGTTTCGTATATAAATCTTTCGGGACAGTTTGATACCGAATATAATATGCAGACTTTTACTGCCCCTGCAAATGCAAGAAACGAAACGGAGCTTTCGATTCAGAGCAACGGCGTGCACCCTGCGATTTTTGGATATTATCAGATTGCAGATGCAGTTTACCGCAATTTTAATAATAAGAATAATTAGTCGTTATTTTCAGGTTCATATATGCATTCAAAACCACCGGTGGGACCGGTGGTTTTCGTTATACACAAAAAAGCGTGCCGCAGCACGCTTTTCTCTTTTATTTAAACATATCGGAAAGCTTATCAAAAAAGCTCTTTTTCTGAACATTATTCTTCTCGCCAATCGAATCAGAGAACGCCTTAAGAAGTTCCTTCTGCTGTTTATTGAGGTTCTTTGGCACTTCAACAACAACCCTGAAAATAAGGTCGCCGCGTCTTGAGCCTCTGATTTCGGTAATACCCTTACCCTTCATCTTAAAGACAGTGCCTGTCTGAGTTCCCTCGGGAATTTCATAGTCAACCTTACCTTCAAGAGTGGGAACATCAATGGTCGCACCGAGAACAGCTTCCGAGAATGTAATGGGAACATCGCAGTATATGTTTCTGTCTTCTCTTTCAAAAATTGCATGCTTTTTGATTGAGATTTCAACGAAAACATCACCGTTAGGTCCGCCGTTTCTGCCTGCATCACCCTGACCTGACAAAACAACGTTCTGTCCGTCATCAATACCGGCAGGAATAGTAACTGTCAGCTTTTTGCTCTTTCTGTTAAAGCCCTGACCGTTACATGAAGTACATGGAGTCTTTATCGTCTTACCCTTACCGCCGCAGGTAGGACATGCTGTCTGAGACTGGAACACGCCGAATGGTGTTCTCTGCTGACTTGTCACCGTACCGCTTCCGTGACACTGGGAGCAGGTTTCGGGACTTGTGCCCTTAGCCGCACCGGTGCCGCCGCAATCTTCACATTTTTCAATTCTGTTGAAGCTTATATCCTTTTTACAGCCAAATGCCGCTTCTTCAAAGGTAATTGTAACCCTCGCCTCACGGTCTGCACCCTTCTGGGGTGCGTTCTGGCGTCTTGAACTTCTGCCGCCCATACCGCCGCCAAAGAAGCTGCCGAATATGTCGCCAAGGTCAATATCGCCGTCAAAACCGCCGAAGCCTCCAAAGCCGCCGCCAAAACCGCCGCCCTGTCCTGCACCGTAGGAAGGATCTACGCCTGCGTGACCGAATCTGTCATACTTTGCCATTTTATCGGGATCTGAAAGAACACCGTAAGCTTCATTGACTTCCTTAAACTTCTGCTCAGCTTCTTTATCTCCGGGATTCAGATCGGGATGATACTGCTTTGCAAGCTTACGGAAGGCTTTTTTTATTTCTTCATCCGAGGCGCCCTTTTGGAGTCCGAGCACCTCGTAAAAATCTCTTTTTTCTGCCATATTCTATTACTCAGCGTCGGTAAAGTCACCGTTAACAGAACCATCGGGATTTACACCGCCATTAGCATCCGCACCTGCTGCACCCTGTGCTTCCTGAGCCGCCTTATAGAGCTTTTCGGAAATTGCATAGAATGCCTTTGAAAGCTCTTCCATGCCCTTCTTGAGGTCTTCTGTTGAAGCATTATTTTCAAGCAGTTTCTTGAGCTCGTCTCTCTTTTCGAGAATGGGTGCCTTTTCTTCTTCAGTCACCTTATCACCGAGTTCTTCAAGGCTCTTTTCTGTCTGGAATACCATGCTTTCAGCCTGGTTCTTTGTGTCAACAGCTTCTCTTCTTTCCTTATCTTCAGCCGCAAACTTTTCAGCATCCTTTACAGCCTTTTCGATATCATCCTTGCTCATATTTGTGCTGGATGTGATTGTGATATGCTGTTCCTTACCTGTACCCATATCCTTTGCAGTTACGTTTACGATACCGTTTGCGTCGATATCGAATGTAACTTCAATCTGGGGAACTCCTCTGGGAGCCGCAGGGATACCGTCAAGGTTGAATCTGCCGAGAGTAATATTATCGGCTGCCATTTCTCTTTCACCCTGAAGAACATGGATTTCAACCGCAGGCTGATTATCTGCCGCTGTTGAGAAAATCTGACTCTTCTTTACGGGGATTGTTGTATTTCTTTCAATCATCTTCGTGCAAACGCCGCCGAGGGTTTCAATACCGAGAGAAAGGGGTGTTACATCGAGAAGAAGTACTCCCTTAACATCGTTGGAAAGAACACCGCCCTGAATGGCAGCACCGATTGCAACGCATTCATCGGGGTTGATGCCCTTGAAGGGTTCCTTGCCTGTAAAGGACTTAACTGCTTCCTGAACTGCGGGGATTCTTGAAGAACCGCCGACAAGAAGAACCTTATCAATCTGGGAAGCGGAAAGACCGGAGTCTGCAATAACCTGCTTTGTGGGACCCATTGTCTTTTCAACAAGGTCTGCGGTAAGCTCATCGAACTTAGCACGTGTGAGAGTCATATCAAAGTGCTTAGGACCTGTTGCATCTGCTGTGATAAAGGGAAGGTTGATGTTGGTTGTTGTCATACCGGAAAGCTCAATCTTTGCCTTTTCAGCAGCTTCTCTGAGTCTCTGAAGTGCCATCTTATCAAGGCGAAGGTCAATTCCGTCTGTCTTCTTGAATTCATCAGCCATATAGTTCATGATTCTTTCATCAAAGTCATCGCCGCCGAGTCTGTTATTACCTGCTGTTGCGAGAACCTCGATAACGCCGTCTTCAATATCGAGAAGGGATACATCGAATGTACCGCCGCCAAGGTCGAATACGAGAACCTTCTGTCCCTCTTCCTTATCAACGCCGTAAGCAAGTGCTGCGGCTGTAGGTTCATTGATAATTCTCTTTACTTCAAGGCCTGCAATCTGACCTGCGTCCTTTGTTGCCTGACGCTGTGCATCGGAGAAGTATGCAGGAACAGTAATAACTGCCTCTGTTACGGTCTGTCCGAGATAGGCTTCTGCATCAGCCTTTAACTTCTGAAGAATCATTGCGGAAATTTCCTGGGGTGTGAAGGACTTATCGTCGATAGTTACCTTCTTATCGTTACCCATATCACGCTTGATGGACATGATTGTTCTGTCGGGGTTTGTAATGGCCTGTCTCTTTGCTACCTGACCTACCATTCTTTCGCCTGTCTTGGAAAAAGCAACAACAGAGGGTGTTGTTCTTGCGCCCTCGGCGTTTGCAATTACTACGGGCTCGCCGCCTTCAAATACGGCAACACCTGAGTTTGTTGTACCTAAGTCAATACCAATAATTTTTCCCATTTTCTTTTTTCTCCTTTATATGGTAAATTTAATTATAAACAAAATAAGCTGTTATCCTATAATTCAGTTCATCACCTTAACCATGGAGTGACGGATAACCTTATCACCCATTTTATAGCCCTTGAGGAAAACATCTGAAATGACATTTTCGTCATATTCCTCGTTGTCCTCATGCATTACCGCATTATGAAGCTCGGGGTTAAATTTTTCACCCTTTGCGGCTATTTCTTCAACGCCCATTTTTGCAAAAACTTCCTTCGCCTGCTCTAGTATCTTGTTAACACCGTCAACAACGCTCTGTGCATCTGACTTTTCAACGTCAACAGACGCCGCTCTGTCAAGGTTATCAAGAACAGTCAAAAGGCTTGCTACGCTGTCAGCAATACCTTCTTTATAAAGGGACTCTTTTTCCTTCTGAGTTCTCTTTTTGAAGTTATCATATTCAGCAAGCATTCTTAAATACTTATCTTCGCTTTCCTTGAGTGCATTCTCAAGCTCAGCGATTTTTTTACTATCCTTTTCCTTTTTGGAACACTTCTTTTCTTTCTTTTCAGACTCTGCCGTATTTTCAGCAGTTTCTTCTATGATTTCGTCCTTTTCAGTACTCATTTTATCATTCCTTTCATCTATTCTTCATTGTAAGGCAGCTGCTTTACATCAAAGGTATCAGCAAGTGTATGCAGTGCCGACATTACTTTTTTATAGTCCATTCGTTTAGGACCGATGATACCGATTACGGCATTCTGTCCGTCACCGATTGGAAGATTACAATAAACAACGCTTGTATCAGAAAGTGCCTCATCCCTATTTTCATCACCGATGTAAACCTGAAGGCTTTTGCCATCCTCCGTTGAGAGGACATCTTTCATTTTACCGTCGTTGTTTTCAATAAATTCAAGAATATTCTTTACCTTTCCGACATCCGTAAATTCGGGGTAAGAAAGGAGATTTGTAAGACCGTCGACCTTGAACTTCTGATCTTTCTTCCCGCAGACCGCATCATATGCACATCTGACAATGGGTGTCACTAAAGACGAGAGAGTGCCAAGATCGTTTTCCAAATCAAGAAGCACAGGAAGTGCAACATCGTCAAGGCTGATACCGCAAAGATGCTTATTAAGTGACGTTTTAATCTTATCTACTGCCTTTGCATCAAGCGGAATATCGGATATAAGATGCTGACTCTTTACCGAGTTATCGGGAAGCACCATTACAAGAACAATGCTGTTGCTGTCAACAAGCAGAGCATCAAATCGGCTGACAACATGCTGTTTGCTTGATGTCATAAGAGAAAGAGTTGCACAGTTGGTAATCTCGGAGATAACCTTTGTAGCCCTTGACACCATCTTCTCCATTTCATCCATTTTGAAACGGGTAAGCTCGTTGAGAAGATTAAGCTCTTCGACATTCAGCCTATAGCTTTCCATAAGCTTTTCAATATATATTCTGTACGCCGCATTTGAAGGTATACGGCCTGCCGAGGTGTGAGGTTTATCAAGATACCCCATTTCCTCAAGCTCCGACATTTCATTTCGTATTGTTGCAGGCGAAAGAGACATATTACCCGACGAGGCAAGGTGCTTGGAACCGACAGGCTCGCCGCTTTCAATATATTCATCAATGATGGATTTTAGAATTCTCATCTTTCTTTCATTCAAATCCAAAGCCTGTCACTCCCTTTCTTTTTAGCACTCTTACCCTTTGAGTGCTAAACTGTATATAATTTACCACACATTTACGATAAAATACCATATTTTGTGTTAATAAAATGTAAAGTAGTGTGATTGGAGTGTAAAAAAGGCTTTGTACTATGACAAAGCCTCATTTCTTTTAATTCAATTACCTTTACACAGTTTATTTTCCTTCATGGGACATTCATGGCATCTCGGGTTTCTCGCCGTACACACGTCTCTGCCAAAGTCCACAATCATGTGACAGAAATCACTTTGCACTTCTTTTGGCACTATCGGGCTGAGAGTGCGTTCAACAATCGTTTGATTTGTACTTTTTACAAGTCCCAGCCTGTTTGTAATACGTATGCAATGAGTATCGGCAACAATTCCGCCCTTACCGAAAACATCGCCAAGGATAAGATTTGCAATCTTACTGCCCACGCCCGACAGTGACATGAGGCTGTCATAATCGTCAGGAACCTTTCCGTCAAAGTTATCAATCAACTGCTGTGACATTTCTCGAAGGCTCTTTGCCTTTGTCCTGTATAGTCCGCAGGATTTTACAAGCTCCTCCACCCTCTCCTGCGGTGCTTCTGCCATGGCATAAACGTCGGGGATTTCTTCAAAGAGAGTCTTTGACACAATATTGACTCTCGCATCGGTGCACTGAGCCGAAAGTCTTGCCATAACCAGCAATTTCCACGGGTCACCGTCATGGTAAAGAGTACATTCCGAATCGGGATAGAGCTTTTTCAATTGTTCGTATATTTTAATTGCCTTCTGTTTTGTAGTCAAGATATTTCTCCTGATTTCTGTAATATTCGAGTATTCCCTGTACCAGAGCATCGGCGGACTTTTCTACGTTACCTTCCGTGATTGACCACTCATACTCCTCAACGTTTGATATAAAGCACATTTCGGCAAGTGTCGAAGGGAATCTATGATTTCTTGCTACGGCAAGCTGTTGATATGCCGTAGGCTTCTGATCCCTGCCGAGAAGTTTACAGACGGTATCTGAGACGGCCCTTGAAAGTCCTATTCCGCTATTATTGGAATAAAGCGCCATAAAGCCCCTTGCCTTAAGTGCATTACTGCTTGCGGCAACAGAGTTATGATGCACCGATATTGCAAAATCGGGGCATTCTGCATTCAGCAAATCCATTCTTGCATACAAATCTACAGTTTCATCGTCGGGTCTTGATTCAATAACAACCGCACCAAGACTGCGAAGCTTTTCTGCAAGGAGGGATGCTATGTCCTGATTGAGCACCTTTTCTGGTCTGTCGCCGGGGCCTATAGCTCCGACGTCGCTTCCGCCATGACCTGCATCAACAACTATACGCTTATCCGAAAGCGGTTTATCGCCGTCAGCAAGCTTCTGGGGATTATTGAGCTTTACTATCATACAACCGTTTTCGTAAACGATATTGAAGCCGTAGAAATTATTCTCATCCTTGAGGGTGACAAAGTACATGAGCATATTCTTTCTCGTGCCGACTCTTCCCTCAATAGATTCGATAAGCGGATTCTCCGGCACCTCAAACTGAGGAATTATGCTTGTATCGGTATTATAGATGATAATTCTCATCTCGCCGTTTTCTCCGCGGAAATCCACATCCACGGGAATATTCTCTGTGACACCGAAACGGATATCTGTTGTGTTTTCTCTGTTATTCAGAGGATTCTTTGCATTGACTTCGACAGCTGTTGTAAGGATTGTATTGAGAAGCAGTGGTTTACCGTATGTAAACTCGAGTTCATCTTCTGCAATATAACCGCCGAAGCGCATCTTACAATATCCGTCAACAACATCAGTGACATAATCCCGCATGCCCTTTGACGAGGGAAGGAAATCGTCATAGAAAGAGCTTGCAGTGCCGACCTTTGTATGTGTATAATCCTCTTTTACCTCGGCATACACATAGGAATTGCTTCCCTTTGCCGCAACTTGTCCACCTTCGGCACTCGTCGTTTCTCTGCCTTTCTCGGCTGTAAAAATTACATTTCCGAGAACCTTGAAGCCTGTACTTTCAACAAGTCTTTCCGGGTCAATTTCGCCGACATATTTCTCATAAAGATATTTATCATTACCTTTTGGATACAATGTAGGTTTAAGAACAATCTCCGTATTCCCAACCCTTGCCGTAACACTGCTTCCTGCAGGGGCAACACAGGAAACAGACAGCTTTTCATCATCTGACAGCCATGTTGTTCCTGACGGATAAGGTTTTGTTATTTCCATTGAATCCAGCGTTACCGCACCCGAAACGGATGCAACCTTCTGTTTTCCGCAGTTTATTACGAATTCGGAATCCTTACCGTTCTGGGTGAAAGTATATGTATTCTTACCCGACTCAAGTGACAGATACAGTCCGAAATATCCGCCCTTGGTTTTTGACACTGCTTTACCGTTTACATAAAGTGGATATGCAGGGTCGCATGAACCGATAATATATGTCTTTGACGCATTTATGTACGAATTATTCGTCGGATAGTTTATCTTTACATTTTTACCGCTGGATTTTGCCGATGTTCTATATAACTTTTTATTACATGCCTTTTTTATATCATCAGCAACACCGCCGATATTTTTCGTTATATTCTCATAACCGTAAAAGATACTTCCCTTATAGCTGGAAAGGGTTCTGCACATTTCTACCTGCTTATAAATCTCACCTTCATCATAATCACCCGACTTATAGGCAGCATGACCGATATACAGGTCAACGCCCGTTCCGTCAAGATTTGCGTTCCACCATCTTGCTATATCGTCAAAGGGTGCAACAGAGGTGTCAAAGCTCCAATAATCCTGAGGTGCAATATAGTCAACATATCCGCCCTTCGCCCAAGCTATTGCATCGCAATAAAGGGAGTTATAGGCTTCAAGACCTCCCGTTTCACTGCCCTCAATCGGTGTATTGCTTCCCTTATTTGCCCAGATGCCGAAAACCGACACGCCGAAATCGCAGTCGGGGTTGATTTCCTTTACAGATTCATATGTTTCCTTTACAAGAAGGTTTACGTTATGTCTTCTCCAGTCAGCCTTTTCCATACCGTTTCCGTATACAGCGTAGGCTTCTTCATCATTGAAATCCTCTCCGCCCGATGGATACGGATAGAAGTAATCGTCAAAATGAATGCCTGCAACAGAGGGATATTTTTCAACAATCTCACGGACACCCGAAACAACAAGCTGACGCACCTCGGGAATTCCGGGGTTCAGATATGTTTTTCCGTCGGCATACTTTACTGTATATTCCGGGTTTACAAAAGCAGGGTTTGTTTTTGCGAGGGTTTCATATTCTGCTTCGTTCATGGTTACCCTATAGGGGTTTACCCATGCATGAACATCGATATTATATTCCGACGCCTTTTTCAGCAGATACTCAAGGCTGTCGAAACCATACGGCTCCTCGCCCTGCGTTCCCGAAACATATCTTGACGACGGGAAAATATCCGAATCATACAAAGCATCGCATGCAGGTCTTACCTGAAAGAACAGTGAATTGATACCGAGTTCATGTGCCTTTTCAACAATTGAATCAAGCTCTGCCTCAAGTTCATTCTGTGAAAGTCCCGTTTCCGACGGATAATCGATATTGACAGTGGTGGCTATCCACAGCCCTCTCATTTCTAAAAGCGAGACATCGGTATAATCAACGCCACTTGCATTATCTTCCGCAAAAACCTCATTTGCATCGTTTCTTCCGAAAAGCATAAATGCAAGTCCCGCAAGTGCAAGAATTATTATTGTTATTGCCGCAGAAACGGCTATGGCTACTGTCGATTTTCCGTCATTAACATTTCTGAATCTGAAGCTTTTGTCTGACACCTGGAACCTCCATAAAATATAAAAAAACATGTTTCTTCCTACGACAACATTATACACCATACGACACAAAAAGAAAACAGTTTTAAAAGAATGTTTTCACTTTTTTTATGAAAGTTCAAATTCCAGTTCACGGGCTATGTTTTCAACGCCTTCAAAAGTGCATTTATAGACAAGTTTTCCGTCCCCGACGCTGTATTCTTCTTCTAAATCTGCAAGAGCAAACATGGGGGATATTTCATAGAGCCGTTCCTTTGCCGTAAGTCTCGCCTTTTCAAGCGCCTGTACCGCTGTTCTCTTTGCCGAATAGCTGTTATACTCTCTGCGGCAGACAAGTCCTGTTTTTACGGGAAGCACGATTTTATTAAAAAGCGACATTTTTTGTTCGTTTTTTTCATAGTCGCATGTGTACGTTTTTGACATAAACAGCTGCGGCATCTTCAGAGTTTTACCGAGAAATGTGACATAAAGCTCTTTACTTACTCTATCGGTATATATTTTTTTACTGTATTCAAGCGGCACTGTTACAAGAAAAGCTCTTTGTGTTTTAGCCCACACAAAGCCTCTTGCTCCTCTCAGCATACTGCCGCCCGTTCTTTTATCAACAAACGCCGACACAAGAAGCTGTCCCTTTATTACCGCCTCACCCTTTGACACCGCCACCCCTCCCTCAAGGGCATCCACTCTGAGAATTATTCCGTTGGCTGAGGCAACAAGGTTCACGTTTTCCTTTTTCGGATAAGGCTCTGCAATCTTTGCCTCCTTCATTTCAACATGGGCAACCGTACCGTCGAAATTGATTGCCAGCCATGACACTGCGTCTTCGTTGATCAGGAGTCTGTCTGAAACTTTTTTCACGTCAACACCTCGTTTGAGCATTCCTTCGCGAAAGCCTGCCTTATCAAGCATTTCTATCACCTGATAATCTTCCAGGCTTTCATTACCCTCGATCCTTATTTCCCACACGAACATCGAAGAAAAAAACACCATAAGCACAGACAGCAATCCACCGGTGACAAGACCCGCACGATGTTTTACTCTGTTTATCAGCACAGGCAATCCTTTTAGTTTTTTACTCATAATCTTACAGTTACTGCAGGAAGCCTGTCTTTCAATCTCGGCTCTCTCGTTAAAGAAGACGCAAATATGTACCCGGTCTTGTTTGAGCGAAAGCTTTTTTACCGACACATCACTCTTGATTTTATTGATGAACGCCTCGGGAGTTTCGGTATTTATTTCATATTCGGCAATGCCCTTAAAATAATCAAACAAAAACATCTCTCACCTCATTCAAAACTGACGCTTTTGACAAATCCCGTTACCCTCAGATCACCGTTTGACAAAAAGGAGAGCTTCAGCCCTCTGCCGCAAACAGATACCGTGTTGTTTCTTTGCTTCACCTTTACGCTTTCGTCATTGTACTGTATCAGATTTCCTGCATCCTCAACTATAATTTCCCTGTTGAAGCACATTTTTACGTACGGACAGCCGGTGGCCATATCGATGGGTATCTGAGTTGCATTCGACAGTCTTGCGGCAACTGAAAGTCTCTGTTTTTTCTCCTTCAAACTCATCACTCCAAGCATTTATCTTTTAAAATATTTATGCTTATGTTTGCATATAAATGCAAAGAGAAATCTTTTCGGAGGCGAAACATGAGCAAAAAAATCAAAACCGTGATTATTTTTCTTATAACAAGTTTATCTCTTGTTTATACACTCTCAAATCCCATTCAGACTGCCTACCATGCAAAAAAAGCAGTTGAAATGTGTATTTCCTCTCTGGTACCGTCATTATTCATATTCATGGTGCTGTCGAGAATGCTGTCACATCTATGCTCCTCCTGCCTGTCTGATATGAAATTTATACGCGGTCTGTCGCAAATACTCAATCTGCCTCCGACACTTATTCCGATGTGTATTACGGGGCTGTTCTGCGGTGCTCCGTCGGGAGCATTCGGAATAAGCAGAATTTACGGCGAGGGCAGTTGCTCCAAAGATGAGGCAGAGCGTGCTTGCATACTCGCAAACAACTGCTCGGCGGCATTTATTCTCAGTTTTATATCATCGGTTCTCGGAAGCAGGACAGCCGGCTTATATATTTTAATTTCAAACATCCTTGCAACTGTTTTTGTTTATATGATTTTTTTCGGAAAAGGAAAACATAAATATACAGTTCAATACACAAAAAGCAAAGAAGAAGATTTTGGTAATATGGTCACCGAAAGCATTTCCTCCTCCATAACAGCTACGGTTACAATGTGCGGTTTCGTTATTTTCTTTTATACCCTCTCAAGCATTCTTTGCGACAACATTTCGGGAATTATCGGCAAAGAATCCCTTTCTTTTTTTAATGCAGTTATCAGTTCTTTATTGGAAATAAGCACGGGAATACTGCACATCGGAAATCTCGATGGAACAGGCTCTGTGGTTACAGCTGCATCGGCAGTAGCTTTCATGGGAATCTCGATGCTCTTACAGACAGGTGAAATCATGAGAAAACACAAAATATCAACCGGGAATTTTTATATTTCCAAGATACTATGTGCCATTGTGTCACCTATTATTGCAGTAATAATCATGTTGCTTTCACCCGAAGGTATCCATGTGTCTGCCATGACAAAAAAAGTTCCGACGGTATCTGTAAAAGACATCTCATATCTGCTTTTTGCCTCAGCAATAACGCTGATTGGTGCCTGTCTTTTAACTCATCTTGATAAAAAACACAAAAAGTAACGTGTAAAAGCGTTAAATTTATGCTGTTTGCTTCTTGATTTTTTATTATTTTGTTGTATAATATATTTGGGTTATTTTATATGTAACAAAATTACACGTTAAAGGAGTAAAAATTGTGAGAAAGAGACTCCCCGATGACATCACAAAATGCTGTGCCCTTTGCGAGCACGCCAAAAAAGTTCCGGCCACCGGAGAAATTCTATGCGGACGAACAAAGCATTTAAAAAAGGTGTCCGAAGATTACAGATGCAGAAAGTTCAGCTTTGATATTCTCGCATACCGTCCCAATCCCACAAAGCTTCCGAAGTTCACAGTAGATTCGGTTGAGGATATTTTATAAAATTAACATACATTCAAGGAGACAAGACAATGAAAGACGTTTATCAGAGAATTTACGAAACAGGTATTATCCCCGTAATTAAGATTGACGATGCAAAGGATGCAGTACCCCTCGCAAAGGCACTTATCGACGGCGGTCTTCCCGCTGCCGAAATCACATTCAGAACAGCTGCAGCTGCTGATGCAATCAAGGCTATTTCTCAAAGCTATCCCGATATGCTCATCGGTGCAGGTACAGTTCTTACACCTGAACAGGCTGACACAGCTATCGCATGCGGTGCTCACTTTATCGTAAGCCCCGGCTTCAACCCCACAGTTGTAAAGCACTGCATTTCCAAGGGCTACATCATTATCCCCGGCACATCAAGTCCCTCAGAGGTTGAAGCGGCACTTGAGCTCGGTCTTGACACAGTTAAGTTCTTCCCCGCAGAGGCTGCAGGCGGTCTTGCAATGCTCAAGGCAATGGCTGCTCCCTACGGCAAGGTTAAGTTCATGCCCACAGGCGGTCTTAACGAAAAGAACATTCTCTCCTACCTTGAATTCAACAAAATCGTTGCTTGCGGCGGTTCATTCATGGTTAAGGACGA
>JAGAUT010000063.1 GCA_017620655.1 Clostridia bacterium
TAAGCCGCCACGGCGAAAGAGGGGAAGTCAGCGCAGACTCACTGACATTTCCTTTTTTGCAGGGATTGGTGTCGAGCCATCCCCTCTTTTTGAGTGGAGAATTTTTGGTACTTTTGTTTCGGGACAAAAGTACAAAGAAACGCCTTCGCAGAGGCGAAACATCTCACGGCATATGTTCGCGGTATGCAATCTTTTATTGTCGCTTAAATAACCGTTTGCCCTCATCAAACACCGACGAGGGCAAACATAAAAATTAAATTTAAATTTAAACAGCCGGATATGTCGAAAGTGCAAATTCATTCCGCACTCCGCACTCTGCATTCCGCACTTAAAAAGCACTCCGCATTTTTAATTCCTAATTAAAAAAAGGAGGCTCCCGCCTCCTTTTTTTACGTATTCTTGTCCACAACCTTAAACTGCTTCTTATTATTCACCTTAAGATTTCTCTTTTCATGCTCAGAAAGAACGTCGTCAATCGAAAGACCAAGGTCCGCAAGCATTACCTGAAGGTGATAGAAAAGGTCAGCAACCTCGCCGATAAGCTCTTCCTTTTCCTTGTCGCCGCCGACATTTTTGAGATTCTTTGCCGCAATGACGGTTTCTGTGCATTCCTCGCCCACCTTCTTCAAAATCTTGTCAAGACCGCTCTTGAAAAGATAGCAGGTGTAGGAGCCTTCCGCATCCTCATGCTTTCTTGATTCTATTACTTCTTCTACCATTTTAAGTACGCTGTCGTTCATGTTTCTTTTTCTCCCTCTGTATTGTTGACATCTGTCGTTTTTTGTGATAAAATATCCGCGTTGGATTTCCAACCAAAGGCAATGCTTCTTTTCGGTGATAATCACCGGCGGTTGTGCCACACCCGAAAGGGGGTGGTTGCTATGAAGTACATAGAAATTTATTTTATTGTAATTCTGTTAGCAATAACTTTTTCCATAAAAGTAAAATAACCGCCCCAACGACCAAATTGTAGCGGTTATTTTATAACTCATAATTTGGGCACAACCGTTTGAGGTCTTGCCTTTGTACCCTTATTATACTGCCAATAAGAAGATTTGTCAAGTAGTTTGACAAGTCTTTTTTTATTTCAGGATTACAAATAACACTAATACTACAAAATTCTGTTAAAAAAACAACTTCTTGAACCCGTATGACAGGCAGGACCCGTCTGCTCTACCTTTATCAGAAATGTATCATCATCACAATCCGAGTACATCTCTATTATCTTCTGTACATGACCGCTGGTTGCACCCTTGTTCCAGAGCTCGTTTCTCGAACGTGAGTAAAACCAGGTGTAGCCTGTTTCAAGCGTTTTCTTCAAAGACTCCCTGTTCATATACGCAAGCATCAGAACGTCGCCGTTCTCTATGTCCTGAACAATGGCAGGAATAAGTTCTGCCTTTACAAAATACTTGTCAAGATTGTTTACGTCAATTAATGTCTTACCCATATGTTTTTGCTCCTGAGATAGTCTTTTACTTCGCCTATGGTCAGCTCTCTGAAATGGAAAAGGGTTGCCGCAAGAGCCGCATCTGCATTTGTTTTTTCAAACACGTCCGAGAAATGTTCGAGCTTTCCGCAGCCGCCGGAGGCAATTACGGGGATGTTCACCGTCTTTGAGATGATGTCGGTAAGAGGTATGTCAAACCCTGCCTTTGTGCCGTCGGCATCCATGCTTGTAAGCAGGATTTCACCGCAGCCTAAGGCTTCTACTTCCTTTGCCCATTCAATGGCGTCAATGCCTGTGTCTGTTCTTCCGCCGTGGATGAAAACGTGATAACCATCGTCGGTAAGCTTTGCGTCAATGGCAACCACCACGCACTGAGAGCCGAACTTTTCGGCAGCACGTGAAATGAGATATTTGTCCTTGACCGCCGCAGAGTTTATCGAAACCTTATCCGCACCGGCACTCAGAAGCGTTCTGAAGTCCTCCACCGATGAAATGCCGCCTCCGACGGTAAGGGGCATAAATACGCACCTTGCCGTTCTTTCAACAACGTCAACTATTGTTTTTCTCTGTTCGCACGATGCAGTAATGTCTAAGAATA